>NZ_JAYKYQ010000008.1:0-395662 GCF_035544775.1 Nocardia implantans
CTTCGCCACCGCATACATCGCCACAACCAGATCCACCGACCGACGCAACGCCAGCGCCACCCGCGACTCCGGACCAACACCCAACGAAATCAGGTGCCGCGCAAGACGATTCACCCGCACATCGAGTTCGGCGTAGGTGATCGACTCGCCGTCCTCGGTGACGAGCGCGACTTCCTTCGGCCCGGCCGCCACGGTCGCGTCCAGCAGCGACACCAGCGTGGCGGAGGTGTCCACCGGCTGGTCGGTCGCGTTGCGCGCGGTGAGCAGCTGGGTCCGCTCGGCGGCGTCGAGCAGCTCGAGGTCGCCGACCGGGGTGCGCGGCGCGGCGACGATCTCGCCGAGCAAGCGCGCGAACCGGTCCACGAAGCCCTGCACCGTCGAGCGATCGAACATGTCGGTCGCGTAGGTGAAGAAGCCGGTGATGCCCTCGGGCGCGCCGGCGTCGTCGTATCGGTCGGTCGCGATCAGGTGCAGGTCGAACTGGGACAGCTCGGTGTCGATGTCCAGACCGGACACGCTCAGGCCGGGCAGTTCCAGCGCCGACTGCGCCAGGTTCTGGAACGACAGACCCACCTGGAACAGCGGGTGCCGCGCGGTCGAACGCACCGGGTTGAGCACCTCGACCAAGCGCTCGAACGGCACGTCGGCGTTGGCGAACGCCTGGATGTCGATCTCGCGCTGACGGCCGAGCAGATCGGTGAACGCCTCGCCCGCGTCCACCCGGGTGCGGAACACCAGGGTGTTGACGAACATGCCGATCAGATCGTCCAGCGCGGCCTCGCCACGGCCCGCCATCGGCGTGCCGATCGCGATGTCGTCGGTGCCGGACAACCTGGCCAGCAGGACCGCCAGCGCGGTGTGCACGACCATGAACAGCGTCGCGCCCTCGGCACGCGCCAGTTCGATCAGCGCCTGATGGGTCTGCGCGTCCACCCGCAGTTCGACCTTGCCGCCCGCGAACGACTGCACCGCGGGGCGCGGCCGATCCGAGGGCAGGTCCAGCTGATCGGGCAGATCGGCCAACGCCTGCTTCCAGTAGGCGACCTGCTTGGCGGCCAGCGATTCCGGATCGTTCTCGTCGCCGAGCAGTTCGCGCTGCCAGATGCTGTAGTCCGCGTACTGGACCTCCAGCGGCGCCCAGTTCGGCGCCTCGCCGGCCGACCTGGCGGCGTAGGCGATCATCAGGTCCCTGGTCAGCGGGCCGACCGAGGAGCCGTCACCGGAGATGTGGTGCACGACCATGGCCAGCACGTAGTCCACCGACCCGTCCGCCGGAGTCTGCGCGCCCTCCCCGGCGACCTGGAACAGCGCGACCTTCACTGGCACCTCGGTGGTGACGTCGAAGATCGTCGAGGTCAGCGCCACCACGGCGGCCTCGATCTGCGACGGCGCGACCACCCGCACCTCCAGCCGCGGCACGGCCTGGGCGGGCGGGAGGATGACCTGCACCGGCCCCGCCTCGGTCTGCGGGTAGACCGTCCGCAAGATCTCGTGCCTGCTCACCAGGTCCGCGATCGCGGCACGCAGCGCGGCCACGTCCAGCGCGCCGGACAAGCGCACCGCGATCGGCACGTTGTAGGCCGCCGACTGGGTATCGAACCGGTTGAGGAACCACATGCGCTGCTGCGCCAGCGACAGCGGGATGTGCTCCGGACGCGGTCCCGCGGTCAGCGCGCGGCGACCGCCCATGTCGGCGTGCTGCTCCACCCGCACCGCCAGCGCGGCCACGGTGGACGCCTCGAACAGCAGGCGCACCGGCACCCGCGTGTTGAGCGCCTCGCCCAGCCGGGCGGCGACCTGCGTGGCCAGCAGCGAGTTGCCGCCCCACGCGAAGAAGTCGTCGTCCAGACCGAGCCGCTTGGACCCGCCGGAGCCGCCGTCGCGATCGGAGATCCGCAGCACCTCGGCGAAGGTGTTCGCCACGATCTGCTCGATCGGCGTGACCGGCGCGCGGAACACCGCCTTCTCGAAGGTGGGCTCAGGCAGCGCCTTGCGGTCCAGCTTGCCGTTGGCGTTGAGCGGCAACGCGTCCAGCTGGATCAGCATCGACGGCACCATGTACGACGGCAGCTCGGCCGACAGGGCGGACTGCAGCGCGCGCTTGTCGAGCGCGCCCGTGCGGGTCACCACGTAGGCGACCAGCCGGTCACCGATGTTCGGATCGGTGTGCGCGACGACGGCAGCGGCGCTCACCGCGTCCTGCCGCAGCAGCGCGGCCTCGATCTCGCCGAGTTCGATGCGGAAACCACGGATCTTCACCTGGAAGTCGGTGCGGCCGCGGTAGTCCAGCTCGCCGGTGGCGCTCCAGGCCACCAGGTCGCCGGTGCGGTACATCCGCTGGCCCGGCGCGCCGAACGGGTCGGCGACGAACCGGTCCGCGGTCAGGTCCGGGCGGCCGAAGTATCCACGCGCCAGCTGCGCACCGGCCAGGTACAGCTCACCCGACACGCCGACCGGAACCGGCCGTAGGCGCGAGTCGAGCACGTAGACGCGGCTGTTCCACTCCGGCGCGCCGATCGACACCGACGCCTCGTCGGCGTCGGTGACCAGGTGGCTGGTGATCGACACCGCCGCCTCGGTCGGGCCGTAGAGGTTGTGCAGTTCGGCGGCGTTGTTGCGGCGCAACCGCTGGGCGGTCGCCGCGGGCAGCGCCTCGCCGATGGCCAGCACTCGCCGCAGCGAATCCGACAGGCGGCCACCGGATTCGGTGAGCAGCGCGTCCAGCATGGACGGCACCACATGCAGGGTGGTGACGCCGGTGGCACGCATCAGCTCGTTCAGGTACGCCGGGTCGCGGTGTCCGTCGGCGGAGGCGATCACCAGGCGGCCACCGGAGACCGCGGCCGACCAGAACTCCCAGACCGAGAGGTCGAAGGTCGCCGCCGTCTTCAGCAGCACCGCGTCGGCCGCGCCGAGCTCGAAGACGGAGGTCTCCCACTGCAACTGGTTGGCGATCGCGGCGTGCGGGACCGCGACGCCCTTCGGCTGGCCGGTGGAACCGGACGTGAAGATCACGTACGCGGTGTTCGCCGGGGTCAGCGCGCCCCTGCGCTCGGCAGCGGTCACCGGGGCGGTCGGGTGGTCGGTCAGGTCGATGGCGTCGATCTGCACGACGTCGGCCGCCGCGGTGTGGAACCCGTCGCGGCCGGTGGTCAGCACGCACACCGGCGCGGCGGTGCCGAGGATGTAGTCGGTGCGCTCCGCGGGCTGATCCGGATCGATCGGCACGTAGGCAGCACCGGCCTTGGCGACCGCGTACATGGCGATCACGAGATCGCTGCTGCGGCGGATCGCCAGCGCGACCCGGTCCTCCGGGCCGACGCCGCGGCCGATCAGGTACCGGGCCAGGCGGTTGACCCGGGCGTCCAGCCCGGCGTAGGTCAGCTCGCGGCGGCCGGTCGGCTCGTCGGCGACCAGCGCCACCGCCGCCGGGGTCGCGGCCACCGTGGCATCCAGCAGGGACACCAGCGTCGCGGTCGTGTCCACCTCGTGCTCGGTGGCGTTCCACGCGGTGAGGATGCGCTCGCTCTCCTCGGCCGCGAGCAGATCGATCTCGCCGACCCGCACCGTGGCGTCGGCCAGCACGGCGTCGAGCACCCGCAGGAACCGGTCGGCGAAGCCCTGCACCGTGTCCTCGTCGAACAGGTCGGTGGCGTAGCCGAATTCGGTGATGATCTCGGCGGGCGTGCCGTCCTCGGCGTACCGGTCGTAGAGCGTGACGTGCAGGTCGGTCTTGGCCAGCTGTGAGTCGAAGTTGACCGCGCTCACCGTCAGGCCGGGCAGCTCGAAGGTGGTCTCGGCCAGGTTCTGGAACGACAGGCCCACCTGGAAAAGCGGGTTGCGCGCGGTCGAGCGCACCGGGTTGAGCACCTCGACCAGGCGCTCGAACGGCACGTCGGCGTTGGCGAACGCCTCCAGGTCGCGTTCCTTGACGTCGCCGAGCAGAGCGGCGAACGAGTCACCGGCCTTCACTTCGGTCCGGAACACCAGGGTGTTGACGAACATGCCGATCAGGTCGTCGAGTTCGCGCTCGCCGCGACCGGCGATCGGGGTGCCGACCGCGATGTCGTCGGTACCCGACAACCGCGACAGCAGCACCGCGAGCGCCGCGTGCACCACCATGAACAGCGACGCGTTGTGCGCGCGCGCCAGCTCGTGCAGGCGGGCGTGCCGCTGCGGGTCGATCTCGAAGCGGATCGCCTTGCCCTGGAACGACTGCGCGGGCGGGCGCGGCCGGTCGGCGGGCAGTTCCAGTTGATCGGGCAGGCCGGCCAGCGCCTGCTTCCAGTACGCCACCTGCTGGGCGGCCAGCGATTCCGGATCGTCCTCCGACCCGAGCACCGCGCGCTGCCACAGCGCGTAGTCGGCGTACTGCACCGGCAGCGGCTGCCACTGCGGCGCCTCGCCCTGCACGCGGGCCACGTACGCGGCCATCACGTCGCGGGCCAGCGGGCCCATCGACGAGCCGTCGGCCGCTACGTGATGCACGGTGAACGCCAGCACATGTTCGTTGTCGGCGATCCGGAACAGCGCCACCGCCAACGGCACCTCCACGGTGACGTCGAAGGTGGTGAGCGCGAACCCGATGACGGCGCCGAGCAGGTCGTCCTCGGTGACGTCGATCGGGGTGAGCGCCGCCGCGGACCGGTCGGCCGGGCGGATCACCTGGTGCGGGCCCTCCGCCGAGCGCGGGTAGGTGGTGCGCAGCACCTCGTGGCGGGCGAACACGTCGCCGATGGCCTGCTCCAGCGCGGCCACGTCGAGCGTGCCGGACAACCGGACGGCCAGCGGGATGTTGTCCACCGCCGAGGTGGCCGTGTCGAACTGGTTGAGGAACCAGTACCGCTGCTGCGCGGGCGACAGCGGGATGCGCTCCGGGCGCTCCCCCGCCTCCAGGCGCGGCCGGGCCCGGCCGGACCCGGCGTTGCGCTCCACCCGGGCGGCCAGCGCCGTCACGGTGGACGCCTCGAACAGGTCGCGCACCGCCAGCTGGGTGTCCAGCGCGGCGCCGAGCCGCGCGGTCACCTGGGTGGCCAGCAGCGAGTTGCCGCCGAGTTCGAAGAAGTCGTCGTCCAGGCCGACCCGCGCGACGCCGAGCACGTCGCCGAAGGTGCCCGCCACGATCTCCTCGATCGGGGTGGACGGCGCCCGGAACACCTTGGCCTCGAACACCGGAGCGGGCAGCGCCTTGCGGTCCAGCTTGCCGGAGGCGTTCAACGGGAACGCGTCCAGCACGACGAACGCCGACGGCACCATGTACGCGGGCAGTTCGCCGCCGAGTTCCGCGCGCACGCCCTCGATGTCCACCGAGCGTCCCGCCGTCGCGATGACGTACGCGACCAGCTGATCGCCAAGCCGCTCGTCCGAACGCACCACCACCACGGCCTGGGCGATCGAGTCCAGCGCGGTGAGCGCCGACTCGATCTCGCCGAGCTCGATGCGCAGACCGCGCAGCTTCACCTGGAAGTCGGTGCGGCCCAGATATTCCAGCTCGCCCTTGTCGGTCCAGGAGACGAGGTCGCCGGTGCGGTACATCCGCTCGCCCGGCCGGCCGAACGGGTTGGCCACGAACCGGTCGGCGGTCAGGTCGGGGCGCGCGACGTAGCCGCGGGCCAGTTGGACGCCCGCGAGATACAGCTCACCCGCGACACCCACCGGCACCGGGTGCAGGCGCGAATCCAGCACGTACACCTGCGTGTTGAACACCGGAGCGCCGATCGGCACCGACACCGCGTCGTCCTCGGTCACCTCGTGATAGGTGACGTCGACGGCGGCCTCGGTCGGGCCGTACAGGTTGTGCAGGCGCGCGCCGGTCAGCTCGACGAGCTTCTGCGCCGTCTGCGCGGGCAGCGCCTCACCGGAGGCGAAGACGTTGCGCAGGCTGGTGCACTCGTCGGCGCGTTCCTCGGCGACGAACACCGACAGCATCGACGGCACGAAGTGCGCCGTGGTGACCCGCTCGCCGGTGATGACCTGCACGAGGTAGGCCGGGTCGCGATGCCCGTCCGGCTTCGCGACCACCAGGCGCGCGCCGACCTGCAACGGCCAGAAGAATTCCCACACCGACACGTCGAACGTGGCCGGGGTCTTCTGCAACACCACGTCGGTGTCGTCCAAGCCGTATTCGTCCTGCATCCACACCAGGCGGTTGACGATCGCGGCGTGCGAGACCGCCACGCCCTTCGGGCGGCCGGTCGAACCGGAGGTGAAGATCACGTAGGCGGTGTTCGACGGGCGCAGCGGCGCACGGCGGTCCGCGTCGGTGACCGGTTCGTCGGAGTAGCCGGCCAGCGAGACCACATCGATCTCGACGGCCTTGGTCGCGCCCGCGTCGAACCCGTCGCGCGAGGTGGTGAGCACGCACACCGGCTGTGCGGTGTCGAGCACGTAGCGGGTGCGGTCGGCCGGATGGTCCGGATCCAGCGGCACGTACGCGCCACCGGCGACGCTCACCGCGTACATGCCGACCACCAGGTCGATCGAGCGGCGCATGCCGAGCGCGACCATCGAGTCCGGGCCGACGCCCAGCGAGATCAGATGGCGGGCGAGGCGGTTCACCCTGGCAGCGAACTCGGCGTAGGACAGACTCGTCCCCTCGAACGTCACCGCGGTCGCGTCCGGAGTCCGCGCCAGCTGCGCGGCGAACATCGACACCAGGGTGGCGTCCGGGTCGACCAGGTGCGCGGTGTCGTTCCACCGCTCCAGCACCTCGGTGCGCTCGACGCTGTCGAGCAGCTCGACATCGCCGATGGCCACCGACGGATCGGCGGCGATCGCGGTCAGCAGCCGCACCAGCCGCGCCGCGACGCCCGCGATGGTGTCGGGGTCGAACATGTCGGTGGCGTAGGCGAATTCGGCGGTCATGCCGTCGGCCGAGCCCGAGGCGTCGAACCGGTCGGCGAGGTTGAGGTGCAGGTCGAACTTGGCGGTCACCACGTCCAGCGGCACCCCGGCCACTTCCAGGCCGGGCAGCTCGAAGGTGGCCTCGCCGGTGTTCTGGAACGACAGCATCACCTGGAACAGCGGATGCCGCGCCTGCGAACGCGCCGGGTTCAGGATCTCCACCAGCCGCTCGAACGGCAGGTCCGCGTGCGCGAACGCCGCGAGGTCGGTGTCCTTGGTGCGCGCGAGCAGTTCGGTGAACGCGAGGGCGGGATCGACCGCGCTGCGCAGCACCAGAGTGTTGACGAACATGCCGATGGCGTCGTCGAGCACCGCCTCGCCGCGGCCGGCGACCGCGGTGCCGATGGCGATGTCGTCGCTGCCGGACAACCGCGCCAGCAGCGCGGCGAACGCGGCGTGCACCACCATGAACAGGCTGGCGCCGTTCGCGCGGGCCAGCGCGTTCAGCTCCCGCAACAGCTGCGCGTCGAGCGAGAACTCGTACACGCCGCCGCGGTTGGACGCCACCGCCGGACGCGAGCGGTCCGACGGCAGGTCCAGCTGGTCGGGCAGCCCGGCCAGGGTGTCGGACCAGAACGCGACCTGCTGGGCGATCAGCGAGGCGGGATCGCCCTCGGAGCCGAGGGTTTCGCGCTGCCACAGCGCGTAGTCGGCGTACTGCACCGGCAGCGGAGCCCACGCGGGCGCCTCGCCGCGCGAACGCGCCGAGTAGGCCACCATCACGTCGCGCGCCAGCGGGCGCACCGACCAGCCGTCGCCGGAGATGTGGTGCACCACGAACACCAGCACGTGGGTGTCGGGCTGGGAGCCGTCCATCGAGCCCGCGATGCGGAACAGCTGTGCGCGCACCGGGACCTCGGCGGTGACGTCGAAGCCGGTCAGCACCAGTTCGCTGATCCGATCGGAGATCTCGGCCTCGGACACCTCGATCGGGGTGAGATCGATGGCGCTGTGCCCGGCGGGCAGCACCACCTGCACGCCTTGGCCGTCGGCGGTCTCCGGGTAGACCGTCCGCAGCACCTCGTGCCGGTCGACCACGTCGGCGACAGCTTGGCGCAGCGCCTCGGTGTCCAGGGTGCCGGTGAGCCGGACCGCGAGCGGGATGTTGTTCACCGCGGTCTGGTTGTCGAACCGGTTCAGGAACCACATGCGCTGCTGGGCCAGCGACAGCGGGATCTTCGGCGGGCGCGGTCCGGCGACCAGCTCGCGGCGGCGGCCGGTGCCCTGGTGCGTCTCCACCCGCGCGGCCAGCGCGGCCACGGTCGGCGCCTCGAACAGCGTGCGCACCGGGATCCTGGTGTCCAGCGCGGCGCCGAGGCGGGCCACCACCTGGGTGGCGATCAGCGAATTGCCGCCCAGGTCGAAGAAGTCGTCGTCCAGGCCGACGGCGCGTTCGGCCGTTGCCAGGCCGAGCACTTCGGCGAAGACGTCGGCGACGATCTCCTCCACCGGCGTCGAAGGCGCGCGGAATTCCCGCGCCTCGAAGACCGGTTCGGGCAGCGCGCGGCGATCCAGCTTGCCGTTCGGGCTCAGCGGCATGGCGTCGAGCACCACGATCGCGGCGGGCACCATGTACGACGGCAGCTGCGCGGCCAAGTGCGCGCGCAACGCCTCGACGTCCACGGTCGCGCCGTTCGCGGGCACCACGTAACCCACCAACTGGTCGCCGGTGCGCGCGTCGGAACGCACCAGCGCGACCGACTGGGCGACCGATTCGTGCGCCGTGAGCGCGGTCTCGATCTCGCCGAGTTCGATGCGCAGACCGCGCAGCTTCACCTGGAAGTCGGTGCGGCCCAAGTACTCGATGGCGCCAGTTGCGTCCCGGCGCACCAAGTCGCCGGTGCGGTACATCCGCGCACCCGGCGCGCCGTACGGGTTGGCCACGAAGCGGTCGGCGGTCAGGTCGGCGCGGCCGAAGTAGCCGCGCGCCAGCTGGTCGCCCGCGAGGTACAGCTCGCCCGCGACGTTCGCCGGTACAGGGTGCAGCCGCGAATCCAGCACGTACGCCTGCGCGTTCCACACCGGAAGGCCGATCGGGACAGCACCGTCCACCTGGTCGGCGACCGGACCGTGCGTGGCGTGCACGGTGAACTCGGTGGGGCCGTACAGGTTGTACAGCGCGGCGTCGCTGACGCGGCGGATCGCGACCACTGCGTCGGCGGTGAACGCCTCACCGGCGACGAACAGCGTGCGCAGCGAGGCGAGCACGTCGGCGTCGGCCGGGTCGATGGCGCCGGCGAAGACGGTCAGCATCGACGGCACGAACGAGGTCATGGTGACCCGCTCGGCCGCGATCACCTCGGCCAGGTACTGCGGGTCGCGGTGCCCGTCCGGGCTCGCGACCACGATCCGCCCGCCGGTGCTCAGCGGGCCGAACAGCTCCCACACCGACACGTCGAAGGTGGCGGGGGTCTTGAACAGCACCACGTCACCCGAGCCGATGCCGTATTCACCGGTGATCCAGCGGATCTGGTTGACGACCGCCGAATGCGGCACCGCGACGCCCTTGGGGCGTCCGGTGGAGCCGGAGGTGAAGATCACGTACGCCGGGTGCTGCGGGCGCAACGGCGCGATGCGCTCGGCGTCGGTGACCGGGGCGTCCGCGTAGCCGGACAGCTCCAGCTCGTCGATGCGCAGCGTCGGGCGGCCAGCGCCGTCGAACGCGTCGCGCGCGGTGGTCAGCACGCAGACCGGGTCGGCCGAGTCGAGCACGTAGTGCACGCGGTCGGCGGGCTGGTCCAGATCCAGCGGCACATAACCGCCGCCCGCCGCGTGCACCGCGTAGGCGGCCACGACCAGGTCCACCGAGCGGCGCAGGCCCAGGGCGACCAGGGTCTCCGGGCCGACGCCCGCCTCGATGAGGCGACGCGCGAGCCGCCGCACGCGGGCGGCGAATTCGGCGTAGGTCAGGTGCGTCCCGGTGGCCGGGTCGATCACCGCGACCGCGTCCGGCGTGGCCGCGGCCTGCGCGGCGAACTCGTCGACCAGCGTGCTCGCCGGGCCGAGGTCGCGCGCGGTGTCGTTCCAGCCGCGCAGCGCCTGCTCGGTCTCCGGCTCGTCCAGCAGGACGATATCGCCGATCGGCCGGTCCGGCGCGGCGACGACGGCCTTCAGCAGCCGGCCGAAGCGCCGCCCGAACTCGGCCATGGTGGCCGGGTCGAACAGGTCGGTGGCGTAGATCAGCTCGGCCGCGATGCCCGCGGGAGCCGAGCCTGCGCCGGTTTCGGCGTCGCGTTCGGAGAGCACCAGTTGCAGGTCGAACTTGGCGACGTCGATGGGCAGCTCGACACCGCTCACCGTCAGGCCGGGCAGCTCCAAGCTGTTCTGGCCGGTGTTCTGGAACGACAGCATCACCTGGAACAGCGGATGCCGCGCCTGCGAACGCGCCGGGTTCAGGATCTCCACCAGCCGCTCGAACGGCAGGTCCGCGTGCCCGAAGGCGGCGATGTCGGTGGCGCGCACCGCACGCAGCAGTTCGGTGAACGTCGCACCGGACTCGATCGGGGTCCGCAGCACGAGGGTGTTGACGAACATGCCGATCAGATCGTCGAGCGCGCGCTCACCGCGTCCGGCGACCGGCGTGCCGATCGCGATGTCCTCCTCGCCGGACAGCCGCGACAGCAGCACGGCCAGCGCGGTGTGCGCGACCATGAACAGCGTCGCGCCCCTGGTGCGGGCGAGTTCGGTGAGCTGGGCGTGGGTCTGCGCGTCGATCTCGAAGACGTGCGTGGCGCCGCGGCCGGAGGCCACCGCGGGACGCGGCCGGTCCGACGGCAGGTCCAGCTGCTCGGGCACCCCGCGCAGCGTGTCCGACCAGAACGAGATCTGTTCGGAGATCACCGAAGCCGGATCGTCCTCGGCGCCGAGCACTTGGCGCTGCCACAGCGCGAAGTCGGCGTACTGGACCTCCAGCGGACGCCAGGCCGGTTCGCCGCCGTCGACGCGGGCGCCGTAGGCGGTCATCACGTCGCGGGTCAGCGGGCCCATGGAGAAACCGTCGGCCGAGATGTGGTGCACCACCAGGGCGAGCACGTGCTCGGTGGGGCTGATCTCGAACAGCCTGGCGCGGAAGGGCACCTCGGCGGTGACGTCGAAGGCCGTGCCGATCAGCTGCGAAAGGCGCTCGGGCAGTTCGGCTTCGGTGACGTCGATCGGCGTCAGGTCCGGGATGACCTTGGCCGTGGCCACGATCTGCTGATGCGCGGCGCCGTCCACCTCGGGGTAGAAGGTGCGCAGCGACTCGTGGCGGGCCAGCACGTCGGCGACGGCGATCTGCAGCGCCTGCCGGTCCAGCAGGCCCGACAGCCGCACCGCGGCCGGGATGTTGTCCACCGCCGAGTCGGGGTCGAAGCGGTTGAGGAACCACATGCGCTGCTGGGCAAGCGACAGCGGCACCAGCTCGGGCCGCTGCTGCGGCGCCAGCGGCGCACGGCCGCCCGCGCCCGCCTTGGTCTCCGCGCGCGCCGCCAGCGCGACCACGGTGGAGGCCTCGAACAGCTCGCGCACGCCGAGATCGGTGTCCAGCGCGGCCGACAGCCTGGCCGCGACCTGGGTGGCCGACAGCGAGTTGCCGCCGAGGGCGAAGAAATCGTCGTCCAGGCCGACCCGCTCGAGGCCGAGCACGTCGGCGAAGGTGGCGGCGACGATCTCCTCGACCGGCGTGGTCGGGGCGCGGAACACCGCGGCCTCGAACACCGGCGCGGGCAGCGCCTTGCGGTCCAGCTTGCCGGAGGCGTTGAGCGGGAATTCGTCGAGCGTCATCA
The DNA here is from genome assembly GCF_035544775.1 of Nocardia implantans. Lineage (NCBI taxonomy): Bacteria > Bacillati > Actinomycetota > Actinomycetes > Mycobacteriales > Nocardiaceae > Nocardia > Nocardia implantans. The sequence continues at coordinate 11,667 of NZ_JAYKYQ010000008.1, forward strand.
CGATCGACGGCACCATGTAGGCGGGCAGCTGACGGCCCAGGTCCTCGCGGACCAGGTCGGTGTCCAGCGCGGCGTCCGGCGCGGGGATGACGTAGGCCACCAGCTGGTCGCCCGCGTGCGGGTCGGAGCGCACCACGACGACGGCTTGAGCGATTTCGTCCAAGCCGGTCAGCGCCTGTTCGATCTCGCCGAGCTCGATACGCAGACCACGCAACTTCACCTGGAAGTCGGTACGGCCCAAGTACTCGAGCTCACCGTGCTCGGTCCAGACCACCAGGTCGCCGGTGCGGTACATCCGCGCGCCGGGCTCCCCGTAGGGGTTGGCGACGAACCGGTCACCGGTCAGGTCCGGGCGCGCGACATAGCCACGGGCGAGCTGGACGCCCGCGAGGTACAGCTCACCCGCGACACCCACGGGAACCGGGCGCAACCGAGCATCCAGCACGAACACCTGCGTGTTGAACACCGGAGCACCGATCGGCACCGTCTCGACATCGGCATCCACGACCTCGTGGAAGGTGACGTCGACCGCCGCTTCGGTCGGACCGTACAAGTTGTGCAAGGACGCGCCGGTCAACTCCCGCAAACGATGCGCGGGCTTGGGCGGCAACGCCTCACCCGAGGCGAACACCAACCGCAACGAACCACACTGCGCCGCAGCCACATCAGCAACGAACACCGCGAGCATCGACGGCACGAAGTGGGTAACCGTCACCCGCTCGGCGCTGATGACCTCTGCCAGGTAGGCCGGGTCACGATGCCCATCCGGCTTCGCCACCACCAACCGCGCACCGATCTGCAACGGCCAGAAGAACTCCCACACCGACACATCGAACGTCGCGGGCGTCTTCTGCAACACCACATCAGCCGGCGTCAACCGGTAGGCAGTCTGCATCCACACCAGGCGGTTGACGATCGCCGAATGCGGAACCGCCACACCCTTCGGACGACCCGTCGAACCCGACGTGAAGATCACGTAGGCGGTATTCGACGGACGCAGCGGCGCACGACGGTCCGCGTCGGTGACCGGCGCCTCGGACAGGCCCTTCAGATCGAGCAGATCGATCCGCACCTGCGCGGTATCGATGTCCAGATCGCTGCCGGAGGTCAGCACACACACCGGATCGGCCGTGGCGAGGATGTACTCGGTGCGCTCGGCCGGGTGATCCGGGTCCAGCGGCACGTACGAGCCACCGGCCACGGCGACGGCGTACATGCCGACCACCAGATCGATCGAGCGGCGCATACCCAGCGCCACATACGATTCCGCGCCGACGCCGCGCGCGATCAGCCAGCGCGCCAGCTGGTTCACCCGCCAAGAGAACTCGGCGTAGGACAAACTTGTCCCCTCGAACGTGATCGCGGTCGCGTCCGGAGTGCGTTCGACCTGGTCGTAGAACATCGAGACCAGAGTCGCGCCGGTGTTGTCCACCGGGTGCGCGGTGTCGTTCCAGCCCGACACCACCAGCTCGCGCTCGGCGGCATCCAGCAACTCGATGTCGCCGACCACCGCGTCGGGCTCGGCGGTGATCGCGGTCAGCACCCGGATCAGGCGGTCGGCGATGCGGCGCACCGTTTGCTCGTCGAACAGGTCGCGCAGGTAGCCCGCGCGCACCCGCAACCGCGAATCCAGCTGCGCGATCAAGGTCAGCGGGTAGTGCGTGGCGTCGGCCGCGTCCAGGCCGACCACGGCCATGCCGTCGATGTCCGCCGCCTGCGCCTGCAAGCCCGCGGCGTCGACCGGGTAGGACTCGAACACCACCAGGGTGTCGAACAGGCCGCCGATGCCCGCGACCGCTTGGATGTCGGCCAGGCCCACGTAGTGGTGGTCGAGCAGATCGGCCTGCTCGCCCTGGGTCCGCGTCAGCAGGTCGCGCACCGACTCCGACGAGTCGAAACGCACCCGCACCGGCACGGTGTTGATGAACAGGCCGACCATCGCCTCCACGCCGGACAGCTGCGCGGGACGACCGGAGACGGTGGTGCCGAACAGCACGTCGTCACGGCTGGTCATGCGGCCGACGAGGATGCCCCAGGCGGTCTGCAGCACCGTGTTCGGCGTGACGCCCAGCGAGCCGGCCAGCGCGGTCAGCCGCGCGGTGGTCGCCTCGTCCAGCTCGAAGAAGTACTCGCCGGACAGCGAGGTGATCTCGCGACCGGCGTCCGGCCGCGCCAGCAGGGTCGGCTCGCCGACGCCACGCAGCGCGCGCGCCCACGCGGCCAGCGACGCCGCGTGATCCTGCTGCCGGGTCCAGTCCAGGAAGTGGCGGTAGGACCGCACCGCGGGCAGCGCGGAGACGTCCGCGTGCGCGGCGTAGAGCACCAGCAGATCCCGCATGAGCAGCGGCATCGACCAGCCGTCGAGCAGGATGTGGTGGTTGGACACCACGAACTGCCAGCGGGCCCCTCCTTCCGCCGAAGAGTCTGCCACCTGGATCAGCGTGAAGCGGATCAGCGGCGGCTCGGCCAGGTCGAACCGGCGCATGCGGTCGGCCTCGATCAGGTCTTCGGCCGAACCGGATTCGATCCGGTCGTGCTCGGCCCACGCCACCCGGACGCTGTCCAGCACGATCTGCACCGGGTTGCCGTCGTGGTCGGTGACGAACGCGGTGCGTAGGTTCTCATAGCGGTCCACCAGCGCCTGCGCGGCCGCGCGCAACCGGGCGGCGTCCACCCGGCCGGTGAGCGTCAGCACCGCCTGGGCGGTGTACACATCCACCGAGCTCGCCGCGAGGCGGGCGTGGAACAGCAGACCGGCCTGCAGCGCCGACAGCGGCCACACGTCGGCCAGCGCCGGGAAGCGCCGCTCCCAGACGTCGATATCCCGCTGGGTGCTGCGCACGAGCGTGAAGTCCGACGGGGTGTGCCCACCCACGCCCGCCGAATTGGCATGCCGGGCCACGGCTTCCAGCGCGGCGGTCCACAGCTCGCCGAACTCGCGCACGTCGTCGGCCGACAGCAGGGTGGACGGGTAGCCGATGTTCGCGGTCAGCTTGTCGCCCACCACGATCGCGTTCACGTCCAGCGGCGCCATCGCGGGCATGTCCGCGTCGTAGGCGCCGCCCAGCGCGCCGAGTTCCGGCGCGGGAATCCAGCCGAAGCCGCGCAGCGACTCCGGCACGTCGCCCTCGGAGACGCGACCGAGGTAGTTGAAGCTCACCTGACCGGGCAGTTCGCGCGGCAGCTCGGCCGCGGTCTCGGCGTTCAGGTAGCGCAGCAGTCCGTAGCCGATGCCTTTGTCCGGCACCGCGAGCAGTTGTTCCTTGACCGCCTTCAGGGTCGCGCCCAGCGCGGGGCCGCCGGTGAACGCGGCGTCCACGTCGATGCCGGACAGGTCGAAGGCGACCGGGTAGATCGCGGTGAACCAGCCGACGGTGCGCGACAGATCCGCACCGGGCACCACGTCTTCCTCGCGGCCGTGACCCTCTAGGCGCAGCAGCAGCGCGTCCCCGGCGTCCGCGGCCACCCGGCGCGCCCGCCACTTGGCGGTGGCCAGCGCCAGCGCGGTGAGCAGACCGTCGTTCACACCGCCGTGGAACAGCGCCGGAACCGTGGTGAGCAGCGCCTTGGTGACCTCGGCGGACACCTCGACCTGATGCTTGGCGATGACGCCGGAGGTGTCGACGGCCGGGTCCATCGGACGCTCGGTCAGCAGCGGATCGGCGGTAGCGACCACCGAACGCCAGTAGTCGAGTTCGGCCACCCGCTCCGGGCTGGCCGCCTCGCGCTCCAGCGCGTGCGCCCAGGCGCGCATCGACGTGGCCGGAGCCACCAGCTCGGGCGTCTGCCCGGCGGTGCGCTGCCCCCACGCGGTGACGAAGTCCGGCACCAGGATGCGCCAGGAGACGCCGTCCACCACCAAGTGGTGGGCGACGACGATCAGGCGTCCGGCGCGCTCGGCGGAGTCGGGCTCGAGCCAGACGAACCGGATGACCACGCCGGCGGCCGGATCGAGCCGGTCCAGCGACTCGTCCAGCGCGGCCGAGGCGATCTCGACCAGTTCGACGTCGGTGACGCCCGCGGCGAACTCGGTGCGGTCGATCAGCGCATCCACCTCGACCGTGCCCGGCGCGGCGGTCTCGACGACCCAGTCGTCACCGTCGCGGCGCAGGCTCGCGCGCAGCATGTCGTGGCGATCGATGACAGCGCCGACCGTCGCGGCGATGCCCGCGCGGTCGATGCCGACCGGCAGTTCCAGCGCCAGCGTCTGGTTGAACCGGCCGAACGAGCCGCGCCGCTCGGCCATGAACCGCACCACCGGCGTCAGCGGCATGACGCCGACGCCTCCGCCCGGCGGCTCGGCCAGCGTCGTCGCCGACGCCTCGGCCGCCTCGGTGGTCTCGGCGACCGACGCCAGACCCGCCACCGTGCGCTGCTCGAAGACGTGCCGCGGGGTGAACACCACGCCGCGCGCCTTGGCCCGCGACACCAGCTGGATGGAGACGATGCTGTCGCCGCCGAGCGCGAAGAAGGAGTCGTCCACGCCGACCCGCTCCACGCCAAGCACCTCGGCGAACACTTCCGCGATGGTCTGCTCGAGCGGGGTGCGCGCCGCGCGGAACACGACCTCGGTCGCGAACACCGGCTCCGGCAACGCCTTTCGGTCCAGCTTGCCCACCGGGGTGAGCGGCACGTGGTCGATCACCATGATCGACGAGGGCACCATGTAGGCGGGCAGGCGCTCCTCGACGTGCGCGGTCAGCGCCGCCACGTCGATCGACTGTCCTTGCGCGGCAACGACGTACGACACCAGCGACACCGCGCCCGCGGCGCTCTTGTGGCCGACGGTGACGGCGAAGTCGACGGTCTCGTGCGAGGCCAGCGCGGCGTCGATCTCGCCGAGTTCGATGCGGAAACCGCGGACCTTCACCTGGAAGTCGGAGCGGCCTACGTATTCGACGACAAGCGACTCGACTCCTCCAACGGGCGCGGAGCCTGCGGAGTGCCCGACCCGGGTCCAGCGCACCACGTCACCGGTGCGGTACATCCGCGCTCCGGGCACGTACGGGTTGGCGACGAAACGCTCCGCCGACAGGCCGGGGCGGGCGTGGTAGCCGCGCGCCAGCTGGACGCCCGACAGATACAGCTCACCTGCGACACCCACCGGAACGGGCCTGAGCTGGGCGTCCAGGATCAGCGACTGCATGCCACGGGTCGGGCCACCGATGGTGACCCGGTCGCCCGGCGTGAGCGCGTCGCTGATGTTGGTCATGATCGTGGTCTCGGTCGGACCGTAACCGTTGTGGAAACGGCGGCCAGAACCGTCGGGAGCGCCACCCCACTTGGCGACCAGATCGGCGGGCACCGCCTCGCCGCCCGCAACGATCACCCGCATCCCGGCCAGCGCGGCCGAATCCAGCGAGGCGAGCACCGATGGGGTGATGAAGGCGTGCGTGACCCGCTCGGCGCGGATCAGCTCGGACAGTTCCTCGCCGCCGTACACGCCGGGCGGGCAGACCACGAGCGCGCCGCCGCGACCGATCGCCAGCAGGAATTCCAGGATCGATGCGTCGAAGCTGGGCGAGGCGAAATGCAGTGCGCGCGTGTCGGAATCGACGTCGTAGCGCTCGTTCTGCTCGTCGCGGAAGTTGGCAAGGCCCGCGTGGGTGACCACGACGCCCTTGGGCACGCCGGTGGAACCGGAGGTGTAGATGACGTAGGCCGGGTGCTCCGGCCGCACCGGGCGCACCCGGTCGGCGTCGGTGATCGCGGCGGCGTCGAACCCGTCGAGATCCAGCTCGTCGAGCACCAGCCACTCGACCGACTCGGGCAGCTCGGCGCGCACCGACGCCACGGTCAGACCGATCGGGGAGCCGGAGTCGGTGACCATGTGCGCGATGCGGTCGGCCGGATAGGTCGGGTCGATCGGCACGAACGCGCCACCGGACTTCGACACCGCCCACTCGGCGAAGTACGACTCGTCCGATCGCGGCACGGCGACCGCCACCAGATCCTCGGTGCCGATGCCGCGCTCGATCAGCAAGCGGGCCAGGCGGTTCGACCGCGCGTCCAGCTCGCCGTAGGACACACTTCTCCCCTGGAACACCACGGCGGGCGCTTCGGGATTCATGGCGGCGGCCTCGGCGATCAGGTCGGGCAGCGTCCGCGCGGGTGTGGCGGGGGCGCCGGTGCGCGCGACCAGGTCGGCGCGCTCGGCGGCGTCGAGCACGTCGATCGCGCCGACGGTCACCGACGGATCGGCCGCCACCGCCGCGAGCACACGCTCCCAGCGGTCCACGATGGCCGCCGCTGTGGTCTCGTCGAACAGCTCGGTGGCGTAGGTCAGCGCCAGCGCCATGGCGCCGGAACCGGTTTCGCCGCGCTCGGCGAGGGTGAACTGCAAGTCGAAGCGCGCGACGTTCTCTTCCAGGTCCAGCGCGGACACCGAGAGGCCGGGCAGCTCGAGGGTGGTGCGCTCCAGGTTCTGGAACGCCAGCATCACCTGGAACAGCGGGTTGCGGGCCTGCGAGCGCTCCGGCGCGAGCAGTTCCACCAGCCGCTCGAACGGCACGTCGGCGTTGCCGTAGGCGTCCAGGTCGGTGCGGCGCACCCGGTCGAGCAGATCGGCGAACGACTCGCCCGGCGCGATGCCCGTGCGCAGTACCAGCGTGTTGACGAACATGCCGACCAGGTCGTCCAGCGCGGCCTCGCCACGTCCTGCGACCGGCGTGCCGACCGCGACGTCGTCGCTGCCGGACAGCCGCGCCAGCAGCACCGCCAGCGCGCCGTGCATCACCATGAACAGCGACGCGCCGCGCTGCCGCGCGATCTCCTCCAGCGCGGCGACCAGGTCACCGGACAGCTCGCGGTGCAGCGTCGCGCCGCGGTGCGAGGCGACGGCAGGCCGCGGGCGGTCGGTGGGCAGGGCCAGCTCGTCGGGGATGTCGTCGAGGGCGTGCCGCCAGTAGGCGACCTGCTTCGCCAGCAGCGAATCGGGATCGTCTTCCGAGCCCAGGATCTCGCGCTGCCAGACCGCGAAGTCGGCGTACTGCACCGCCAGTGGCGCCCAACCGGGGGCGCTGCCGGTGCTGCGCGCGGTGTAGGCGGCCATCACGTCGCGGGTCAGCGGGCCCATCGAGAAGCCGTCGGCCGCGATGTGGTGCACCACGACGACGAGCACGTGCTCGTCCGGGCCGGCCGCGTAGAGCCGGGTGCGCAGCGGAACCTGTTCGGCCACATCGAAACCGGTGGTGACGAACTCGGTGACGGTCTCGATCAGCCGCGCCGGATCGACCGGCTCGGGATGCAGATCCAGCGCGATGTCCTCGGCGGGCACGATCACCTGGACCGGGGTGCCGCCGTGCTCGGGGTAGCGGGTGCGCAGCGATTCGTGCCTGCGCACCACATCGGCCACCGCCAACCGCAGCGCCTCCACGTCCAGCGCGCCGGTGAGCCGGATGGCGATCGGCAGGTTGTAGGCCGCCGAGGAGGTGTCGTACTTGTTCAGGAACCACATGCGCTGCTGCGCGAACGACAGCGGCACCAGTTCGCCCGCCGCGCGCTCGCGGGCGACGAGACGAGCCCGCGCCGCGCCGTCGGCGTGCGATTCCACCCGCGCGGCGAGCGCTTCCACCGTCGAGGCCTCGAACAGGGTGCGCACCGCCACGGTCGTGCCGAGCGCGGAGCCGATGCGGGCGACGACCCTGGTGGCGATCAGCGAGTTGCCGCCGAGGTCGAAGAAGTCGTCGTCCACGCCGACCCGGTCCAGGCCGAGCACGTCGGCGAACACCGCCGCCACGGTCTCCTGCACCGGGGTGACCGGCGCGCGGAACGCACGGGACTGCGCGGTCGGGGCGGGCAGCGCACGACGGTCCAGTTTCCCGTTGACCGTCAGCGGGATCCACTCCAGCCGCACCACGGCCGAGGGCACCATGTAGGCGGGCAGCTGCGCGGCCGCGCCGTCGCGCACCGCGTCCAGCGCGGGCTCGGCGCCCGGCTCGGACACCACGTACGCGACGATCCGCTGATCGCCGGGCTGGTCCTCGCGCACGATGACCGCGGCCTGGGCGATGCCGGGCTGGGCCAGGATCGCGGATTCGATCTCGCCGAGCTCGATGCGGAAACCGCGCACCTTCACCTGATCGTCGGCGCGGCCCAGGTACTCGAGCTCGCCGAAGCGGTTCCAGCGGGCGAGGTCGCCGGAGCGATACAGTCGCCCACCCGGCGTGTCGCCCATCGGGTCGGCGACGAAACGGGTCGCCGACAGGTCGGGGCGTCCGAGGTAGCCGCGCGCCAATTGCGGGCCTGCCACGTACATCTCACCCGCGACGCCGACCGGCACCGGGCGCAGCCTGCTGTCGAGCACGTACACCCGCAGCCCGGCGATGGCGCGGCCGACCACGCTGCCGGAGGCGGCGGCGATGGTCGCGGCGTCCAGCGCGCGGTAGGACACGTGCACCGTGGTCTCGGTGATGCCGTACATGTTGACCAGAAGCGGCCCGGTGGAGGCACCGGTGCCGTCGCCGTGGCGCGCCACCCACTCCGACAGCCTGCGCAGCTCCAGCGCCTCACCGCCGAACACCACGTACCGCAGCGCCAGCGGCGCGGCGTCGGCCGCGGCGTTCCGGTCGGCTTCGGCCAGCTGGTAGAACGCCGACGGGGTCTGGTTGAGCACCGTGACGCGTTCGGCGCGCAGCAGTTCCAGGAACTGCTCCGGCGAGCGCGAGGTGTAGTAGTCGACCACCACGAGGGTGCCGCCGAACAGCAGCGGACCCCACAGCTCCCACACCGAGAAGTCGAAGGCGTAGCTGTGGAACAGCGTCCACACGTCCTCGGGGCCGAAACCGAAGTCGCGGTCGGTGTTGGCGAACAGCCGCACCACGTTCCGGTGCGCGACCGCGACGCCCTTCGGGCGGCCGGTCGAGCCGGAGGTGTAGATCACGTACGCGACGTTGTCCGGCGTGAGCGCGGAGTTGCGGTCGGCGTTGGTGATCGGGGCGTCGTCGGCGTCCTCGATGTTGCCGGTCTCCACCGCGAACCCGTCCAGCACGACCGACGGCAGCCCGGCGGGCACCTCGACCTGCACCGTGGAGTCGAGCACCACGCTGGTCGGCCGGGAATCGGCGAGCACGTAGGCGATGCGCTCGGCCGGGTAGGTCGGGTCGACCGGCACGTAACCCGCGCCGGTCTTCACCACGGCCAGCAGCGCGACCACCAGGTCCAGCGAGCGCGGCAGGATCACCGCGACCAGCGTCTCCGGCCCGGCGCCGTCGCTGATCAGCCTGCGCGCCAGCACATTCGCGCGCCGGTCCAGCTCGGCGTAGGTCAGCGTCTCCACGCCGAAGCGGGCGGCCACGCGGTGCGGGTGCGCGGCCACGGCCGCGTCGAACAATCCGACCAGGGTGATGTCCGGATCGGCGAACAGGCCCGCGACGCTCTCGGAGCCCGACGACACCCAGCGCTGGGCGACGTCCAGCCGCTCGCCCTCGCCGAGCAGATCGATGTCGCCGATCACGACTCGCGGATCCTCGGCGACGCCGCGCAGGATGCGCACGAAACGATCGGCGAACGCGGCCACCGTCTCGGGATCGAACAGTTCGGTGGCGTAGTTCCACGACAGCGTCAGCCCGCCGTCGGCGGCCTCGCCCACGGTGAGCTGCACATCGAATTTCGCGGTCCCGGGGTCGAATTCGACCGCGGCGACCTCGAGGCCGCCGGGCAGCGCGACCGCACCCAGATCGGCCGCCGAGGCCGCCTCGAAGGTCAGCGCGACCTGGAACAGCGGATGGTGCGCCTGCGAGCGCGCCGGGCTGAGCACGTCCACCAGCCGCTCGAACGGCACGTCGGCGTTGGCGAACGCGGCCAGATCGGTGCGGCGCACCTGCTCGAGCAGCTCGTCGAAGCCCGCGCCCGGCTCCACCTGGCTGCGCAGCACGAGCGTGTTGACGAACATGCCCACCACGTCGTCGAGCGCGCGTTCACCACGGCCCGCGATCGGCGTGCCGATCGCGATGTCGGTGCTGCCCGACAACCGGCCCGCCCACACCGCCAGCGCGGCGTGCACCACCATGAACAGCGTCACGCCGCGAGCGCGCGCCAGCTCCGCCAGCGCTTCGTGCACCTGCGCGTCCACCGCGAAGTCGTGCGTGCCGCCTGCGTTCGAGGCGATCTCGGGCCGGGGCCGATCGGCGGGCAGCTCGATCTGGTCGGGCAGGTCACGCAGCTGCTCGGTCCAGTAGGCGATCTGCCTGGCTGCCACGGAGTCCGCGTCGTCCTCGGCGCCGAGCACCTCGCGCTGCCACAGCGCGTAGTCGGCGTACTGCACCTCGAGCGGGGCCCACGAGGGAACCTCGCCGCGAGCGCGCTCGGTGTAGGCGAGCACGACATCGCGCAGCAGCGGCCGCAGCGAGAAGCCGTCCGCGCTGATGTGATGCATCACCAGCACCGCGACGTGCTCGGTCGCCGACAGCGACAGCAGGCTCGCCCGGAACGGGATCTCGGCGGTCACGTCGAAACCGACGCTCGCCAGCTCGACGATCCGCGCGGGCAGTTCCTCCGCGGCGACCGGCTCGGCGACCAGGTCGAAGCCGACCTCGCCTGCCGGGAGCACGCGCTGATACCCGGTGCCCTCCACCTCGGGGTAGATGGTGCGCAGCGCCTCGTGCCGCGCGAGCACGTCACCGATGGCCGCGCCCAGCGCGGCGACGTCCAGCGCACCGGTCAGCCGCAGCGCGACCGGGATGTTGTTCACCGCGGTGCGGTTGTCGAACCGGTTGAGGAACCACATCCGCTGCTGCGCGAGCGACAACGGCACCAGCTCGGGCCGCTCCCGCGCCACCAGCGGCGTGCGGCCGCCCTCGTCCGCGACGGATTCCACCTTCGCCGCCAGCGCGGCCACGGTCGACGCCTCGAACAGTGTGCGCACCGGGACCTGCGTGTTCAGCGCCTCGCCCAGCCGCGCCGCCACCTGGGTGGCGACCAGCGAGTTGCCGCCGAGTTCGAAGAAGTCGTCGTCCAGGCCGACCCGCTCCACGCCGAGCACCTCGGCGAAGGTCTCGGCCACGATCTCCTGCACCGGCGTCGTGGCCGCGCGGAACACCTTGGCCTCGAACACCGGCTCCGGCAGCGCCTTGCGATCCAGCTTGCCGGAAGCGTTCAGCGGGAACTCGTCGAGCACCACGTAGGCCGCGGGCACCATGTACCCGGGCAGCCGCGCGCCGAGTTCGGCCTTGACCGACTCGACGTCCACCACCCGGTCCGGGTCCGTCACCAAGTAGGCGACCAGTTGGTCACCCGTCCGCTCGTCGGTGCGCACCACGACCACCGCTTGCGCCACCGAATCCAGCGCCGTGAGCGCCGACTCGATCTCGCCCAGCTCGATGCGCAGACCGCGCACCTTCACCTGGAAGTCGGTGCGGCCCAGGTACTCCAGCTCACCGTCTTCGGTCCAGGCCACCAGGTCGCCGGTGCGGTACATCCGCTCCGCGTCGCCGAAGGGGTTGGCCACGAAACGTTCGGTGGTCAGGTCGGGGCGGCCCACATAGCCGTGCGCCAGCTGCGCGCCCGCGAGGTACAGCTCGCCGGGCACGCCGACCGGAACCGGCCGCAGCCGCGAATCCAGCACGTACGCCTGGGTGTTGAACACCGGGGCGCCGATCGGCACCGACACGGTGTCGTGGTCGGTCACCTCGTGGAAGGTGACATCGACCGCGGCCTCGGTGGGGCCGTACAGGTTGTGCAGCCGCGCGCCGGTCAGCTCGCGCAGCTTCTGCGCGGTCACCGCGGGCAGCGCCTCACCGGAGGCGAAAACGTTGCGCAGGCTGGTGCATTCGGCCGCACGCTCCTCGGCGACGAACACCGACAGCATCGACGGCACGAAGTGCACCGTGGTGACCTGCTCGTCGACGATCAGCCGCGCCAGGTACGCGGGATCGCGATGCCCGTCCGGCTTGGCCACCACCAGGCGCGCGCCGACCTGCAACGGCCAGAAGAACTCCCACACCGACACGTCGAAGGTCGCGGGCGTCTTCTGCAACACCACGTCGTAGGCCGCCAAGCCGTACTCGGCGTGCATCCACACCAGACGGTTGACGATCGCGGCGTGCGAGACCGCGACGCCCTTCGGGCGGCCGGTCGAACCGGAGGTGAAGATCACGTACGCGGTGTTGGCCGGACGCAGCGGCTTGTGCCGGTCGGCGTCGGTCAGCGGCTGGTCGGAGAACTCCGACAGGTCGAGCTGATCGATGCGCACCTGGCGGGAGACGGTGGTCTCCAGATCGGAACCGGAGGTCAGCACGCACACCGGGCGCGCGGTCTCCAGGATGTAGTCGATGCGCTCGGCCGGATGGTCCGGATCCAGCGGCACGTACGCGCCGCCCGCGGCGTTCACCGCGTACATGCCGACCACCAGGTCGATCGAGCGGCGCATCCCCAGCGCCACATACGATTCCGGCCCGACGCCGTTGACCTTCAGCCAGCGCGCCAGCTGGTGGACCCGGCGGGCGAACTCGGCGTAGGAGAGACTTGTCCCCTCGAACGTCACGGCGGGACTGTCCGGGGTCCGCGCGACCTGGGCTTCGAACAGCGAGACCAGCGTCGCGGCGGCGTCGCCGACCGGCGAGGTGAGCGCGGCGTCGACCGCGAATTCGGTGGCGTTCCACCGCTCGATGACCAGGGCCCGCTCGGCGTCGTCGAGCAGATCGATGTCGCCGACGGTGACCGACGGATCGGCGGCGATGCCGCGCAGCACGCGCACGAAGCGCTCGGCGAACGTCCCGGCGAACACCCCGTCGAAAAGATCGGTGGCGTAGACGAGTTCGGCGTCCATCGCCGTCTCCGCGCCGGGGACCTCGCTGAGCGTGAGCTGCAGGTCGAACTTCGCCGTCGGCTGGTCGATGCCCAGCTCGGAGACGGTGAGGCCGGGCAGCTCCAGCGCGGTGCGGCCGAGGTTCTGGAACGACAGCATCACCTGGAACAGCGGGTGGCGCGCCTGCGAGCGCGCCGGGTTGAGCACCTCGACCAGCCGCTCGAACGGCACGTCGGCGTGCGCGAACGCCTGCAGGTCGCGTTCGCGGACCCGGCCGAGCAGCTCGGCGAACGACTCGGCGGTGTCCACCTGAGCGCGCAGCACCAAGGTGTTGACGAACATGCCGACCAGATCGTCGAGCGCCTGCTCGCCACGACCGGCGACCGGGATGCCGATGGCGATGTCCTCGGAGCCGCTCAACCGCGCCAGCAGGGCGGCGAACGCGCCGTGCACCACCATGAACAGCGTGCTGCCGTGCGTCTGCGCGACCCGGTTCAGGTCCTCGATCAGCTCGCCCGGCACGCGGAACCGGTAGGTGCCCGCACCGTAGGAGGCGACCGCGGGGCGCGGGCGACCGGCCAGGCGCAGTTCGTCGGGCAGTCCGGCCAGCGTTTCGCGCCAGTAGTCGAGCTGCTCGGAGATCAGCGAGGTCGGGTCCTCCTCGGAGCCGAGCGTGTCGCGCTGCCACAGCGCGAAGTCCACGTACTGCACCGCCAGCGGCGGCCAGCCGGGCTCGGCCGCGGAGGTGCGCGCCACGTAGGCGGTCATCAGGTCGCGGACCAGCGGACGCATGGAGAAGCCGTCCGCGGCGATGTGGTGCACCACGACGACCAGCACGTAGTCGTCGGGGGCGAGCCGGTAGGCGCGCAGGCGCACCGGCGGCTGGGTGGTCACGTCGAAACCGCGCTCGACGAACTCGTAGAGCACGCCCAGCAATTGGCCCTCGGCCACCTCGACCACGTCGAGTTCGGGGATCGCCCTGGTGGCGTTCAGCACGCGCTGGTAGGCCACACCGTCGCGGGACGGGTAGATGGTCCGCAGCGATTCGTGGCGGCCGACCACGTCGGCGATCGCTCCGCGCAGCGCGTCCAGATCCAGCGCGCCTTCCAGCCGCACCGCGGCCGGGATGTTGTTCGCGGCGGAGTCGGCGTCGAAGCGGTTGAGGAACCACATGCGCTGCTGCGCCAGCGACAGCGGCGGGTGCTCGGGACGCACCTGTGCCGTGAGCGCCTGGCGCGCACCGCTTCCCGCGTGCGACTCGATCCGCGCGGCGAGCGCGCCGACGGTCGGCGCCTCGAACAGCACACGCACGCCGACCTCGGTGTTCAGCGCGGCGCTGACCCGGGCGACCACCTGCGTTGCGACCAGCGAGTTGCCGCCGAGCTCGAAGAAGTCGTCGTCCACGCCGACGCGCGGCACGCCGAGCAGGTCGGCGAAGATCTCCGCGACGATCTCCTCGATCGGAGTCGACGGCGCGCGGAACACCCTGGCCTCGAACACCGGCGCGGGCAGCGCCTTGCGATCCAGCTTGCCGGAGGCGTTGACCGGGAAGGCGTCCAGCACGACCAGCGCGGCCGGGACCATGTAGCCGGGCAGCGCCCCGGCCAGCGCGGTCTTCACCTCGTCGATGTCGACGGCCACATACGGTTCGCAGACCAGGTAACCCACCAGCTGGTCGCCGGCGTGCGCGTCGGAGCGCAGCACGACCACCGCCTGCGCGATCCCGGGCTGCGCCAGCAGCGCGGCCTCGATCTCGCCCAGCTCGATGCGCAGACCGCGCAGCTTCACCTGGAAGTCGGTGCGGCCCAGGTAGTCCAGCTCGCCGTGCGGCGTCCAGGCCACCAGGTCGCCGGTGCGGTACATCCGCTCGCCCGGCGCGCCGTAGGGGTTGGCCACGAACCGGTCGGCGGTCAGGTCGGTGCGGCCGAGGTAGCCCAGCGCCAGCTGTTCGCCCGCGAGATACAGCTCACCCGCGACACCCGGCGCGACCGGGTGCAGGCGGCTGTCGAGCACGAAGACGCGGGTGTTCCACACCGGGCGTCCGATCGGCACCGACACCGTGTCGGCGTCCGTCGCCTCGTGATAGGTCACGTCGACGGCGGCCTCGGTCGGGCCGTACAAGTTGTGCAGGCGCGCGCCGGTCAGCTCGCGCAAACGCTGCGCGGTCTGCGCGGGCAGCGCCTCGCCGGAGGCGAAGACCTGCCGCAGCCGCGGCGACGGCAGTCCGTCGCCGTTCTCGTTGCCCAGCGTGGAGACGAACACCGACAGCATGGACGGCACGAAATGCGCCGTGGTGATCTGCTTCTCGGCGATGATCTGGGACAGGTACACCGGGTCGCGGTGACCGTCCGGGCGCGCGACGACCAGCCTTGCGCCGGTCTGCAACGGCCAGAAGAACTCCCACACCGACACGTCGAACGTGGCGGGCGTCTTCTGCAGCACCGCGTCGTCGCGGCCGATCGGGTACTCGTGCTGCATCCACAGCAGCCGGTTCACGATCGCGGCGTGGCTGACCGCCACGCCCTTCGGACGACCGGTGGAACCGGAGGTGAAGATCACGTACGCGGTGTTCTCCGGCCGCAGCGGGCGCGTGCGCTCGGCGTCGGTGATCGGCGCGCCGCTGGTCTCGGCGAACCCGGGCACGCCCTCGATGCCCTCCACCGACAGCGCGGTCACTTCCGGCTGCGGGTCGAGGCCGAATCCGTCCGCCGAGCGGTACAGGATCATCCGCGGGCGCGCGGTCTCGATGATGTAGTTGATCCGCTCGGCGGGCTGGTCCGGGTCCAGCGGCACATAGGCCGCGCCGGTCTGCACCACCGCGTACATCGCGACCACCAGTTCGGTGGAACGCCGCAGCGCCAGCGCCACCAGCGATTCCGGGCCGACGCCCGCGCCGATGAGCTGGCGGGCGATGCGGTTGGCCCGCTCCTGGAACTGACGGTAGGTCAGCCGCTCGCCCTCGAAGTCCAGCGCGATCGCGTCCGGCGTCGCCGCCGCCTGCGCGTCGAACAGCGAGACCAGCGTCGCGACCTGATCCACCGGGTGTCCGGTGTCGTTCCAATCGACCAGCACCCGAGCGCGTTCCTCGGACGCCAGCAACTCGATGTCGCCGATCGGGACGTCCGGGTCGGCGGTCACGGCCGCGAGGATGCGGTCGAGGCGCCGGGCGAACGCCGCGACGGTGGGCTCGTCGAAAAGATCGAGGGCGTAGGAGAACTCGGCCGACATGCCCGCCGAATCGCCTTGCTCGTCCTGGGTCTCCGACAGCGTCAGCTGCAGGTCGAACTTGGCCAGCCGCGCGTCGTAGTCGATGCCGTTGACGGAGAGACCGGGCAGCTCCAGGCTGGCCTGCCTGGTGTTCTGGAAGGTCAGCATGACCTGGAACAGCGGGTGGCGCGCCTGCGAGCGCGCCGGGTTGAGCACCTCGACCAGACGCTCGAACGGCACGTCGGCGTGCGCGAACGCGTGCAGGTCGGTCTCGCGGGCGCGGGCGAGCAGGTCGGCGAAGCTCATCGCGCCGTCCACCTCGGTGCGCAGCACCAGGGTGTTGACGAACATGCCGATCAGGTCGTCCAGCGCGGCTTCACCGCGACCGGCGACCGGGGTGCCGATCGCGATGTCGCTGGTGCCGCTCGCGCGCGCCAGCAGCACCGCCAGCGCGCTGTGCAGCACCATGAACAGCGAGGCGTTGTGCTTGCGGCCCAGCTCGATCAGCGCGCGCTGGGTCTCGCCGGAGATCACGAACGGGTAGGTGCCGCCGCGGTAGGACGC
Source organism: Nocardia implantans (assembly GCF_035544775.1). Classification (NCBI taxonomy): domain Bacteria; kingdom Bacillati; phylum Actinomycetota; class Actinomycetes; order Mycobacteriales; family Nocardiaceae; genus Nocardia; species Nocardia implantans. The sequence continues at coordinate 28,183 of NZ_JAYKYQ010000008.1, forward strand.
CACGGCGGGGCGCGGCCGATCCGACGGCAGCGTCAATTCGTCGGGCAGGTCGGCCAGTTCGCGCGTCCAGTACCGGATCTGATTGGAGATCAGCGAACTCGGGTCGTCCTCGGAGCCGAGCACCTCGCGCTGCCACAGCGCGTAGTCGGCGTACTGCACCGGCAGCGCCGACCAGGCGGGCGCCTCCCACGACGTGCGCGCGGCGTAGGCCACCATCACGTCGCGGGCCAGCGGGCCCATCGACCAGCCGTCGGCCGAGATGTGGTGCACCACCATGCCGAGCACGTACTCGGTCTCGCTGATCTCGAACAGCCGCGCGTGCAGCGGCACTTCGCTGGTCACGTCGAACGCCATCGACGCCAGCTCGACCAAGTGATCGATCAGGTTGTGCTCGGTCACCGGCACCGGGGTCAGGTCCGGCACGATCTGCGCCGCGTCCAGCACCACCTGCACCGGGCCGGTCTTGGTCTCCGGGAACACCGTCCGCAGCGACTCGTGCCTGTCGATCACGTCGATGACCGCGACCTGCAACGCGGCGATGTCCAGATCGCCGGACAACCGGATCGCGACCGGGATGTTGTTGACCGCCGACGAGGTGTCGAACCGGTTGAGGAACCACATGCGCTGCTGCGCCAGCGACAGCGGCACCTGCTCCGGGCGCTGCCTGGCGACCAGCGCCTTGCGCGCGCCGTCACCGGCGTGCGACTCCACCCGCGCGGCCAGCGCCTCGACCGTGGACGCCTCGAACAGCATGCGCACCGGCACCCTGGTGTCCAGCGCGATGCCGAGGCGGGAGGCCACCTGGGTGGCGATCAGCGAGTTGCCGCCCAGCTCGAAGAAGTCGTCGTCGACGCCGACGCGGGAGATGCCGAGCACCTCGCCGAAGATCTGCGCGACGATCTCCTCGATCGGCGTGGTGGGCGCGCGGAATTCGCGCACCTCGAACACCGGCGCGGGCAGCGCCTTGCGGTCCAGCTTGCCGGAGGCGTTCAGCGGGAACGCCTCGAGCACCACGATGGCCGAGGGCACCATGTACGCGGGCAGCGTGCGGTGCAGGGCGTTCTTGATGTTGTCGATGTCGACCGGGCCGCCGGTGCTCACCACGTAGGCGACCAGCTGATCACCCGCGACGGTCTCCATGACCAGCACCACGGCCTGGGTGACGGCCGGGTGGTCGAGCAGGGCGGTCTCGATCTCGCCGAGCTCGATGCGCTGACCGCGGAACTTCACCTGGAAGTCGGTGCGGCCGATGTACTCCAGCACACCGGCGCTGCCCACTTCGGGATCGCGCGGCCGCACCCAGCGCACCAGGTCGCCGGTGCGGTACAGGCGGGAGCCGGGCGGGCCGAACGGGTCGGCGACGAAGCGTTCCGCGGACAGGTCGGCGCGGCCGTGGTAACCGCGGGCGGTCTGCACGCCGCCGAGGTACAACTCGCCGGGCACGCCGACCGGCACCGGAGCAAGGCCCTCGTCGAGCACGTAGGTCTGCGCGTTCCACACCGGGCGGCCGATCGGCACCGACGTCGGCGCGACCTCGTTGAGGTGCCAGGCGGTGGCGTGCACGGTGAACTCGGTCGGACCGTACAGGTTGTGCACCGCGGCGGTGGAGAACTGCCGGAACGCGGTGACGGTCGCGGGCGGCAGCGCCTCACCGGCGACCAGAACCGCACGCAGCGAAGCGCATTCGGCGGTGTCCGCGGCCCCCGCGAACACCGAGAGCATGGACGGCACGAACGAGGTCATGGTGACCCGGTGCCGACCGATGATCTCCGACAGGTAGATCGGATCGCGATGACCGTCCGGCGCGGCGATCAGCATGCGGGCGCCGACGGCCAGCGTGCCGAACAACTCCCACACCGACACGTCGAAGGTGACCGGCGTCTTCTGCAGAATCACGTCGGCCGGGCCGATCCGGTATTCGGCGGTGATCCAGGCGATCTGGTTGACCACCGACGCGTGGCTGACCGCGACGCCCTTGGGGCGGCCGGTGGAACCGGAGGTGTAGAGCACGTACGCGGTGTTCGCCGGGCGCAGCGGGGCGCGGCGCTCCGCGTCGGTGACCGGGCCCTCGTCGAACCCGCTCAGGTCGAGGGTGTCCAGCGTCAGCACCGGGATGTCCGCGGCGGTGATGTTGTCGGCGGTGGTGGTAAGCACGCACACCGGCGAGGAACTGTCGAGCACGTACTCGGTGCGCTCGGCCGGGTGGTCGGGGTCGATCGGCACGTAGCCGCCGCCCGCGGTCAGCGTGGCGTAGATCGCCACCAGCATGTCCACCGAGCGGCGGATGCCGACGGCGACCAACGTCTCCGGGCCGACGCCCGCTTCGATCAGCTTGCGCGCCAGGCTGTTCACTCGCGCGGCGAACTCGGCGTAGGTCAGCTCGACCGGCGCGCCGAACTCCTCCGCGCCGCGGGAGCCGCCGTCGAACACCACGGCCGGATCGTCCGGCCTGCCCCGCACCTGCTCTTCGAACAGGTCGAGCACGGTGGCGGCGGGCACGTCGTGGCGAGTGTGGTTCCACTCGGTCAGCACCCGGGCGCGCTCGGCCTCGTCGAGGATCTCGATGTCGCGCACCGTGGTTCCCGGCGCGGCGACCGCGGCTTCCAGCACACGCAGGTAGCGGCGGCCGAATTCGGCGACGGTGGGCGCGTCGAACAGGTCGGTGGCGAAGGAGATGACCGCGCCCATGCCCGCGGGCTCGCCGTTCGCGCCGCGCTCCTCGGTGACCGTCCACTGCAGGTCGAATTTGGCGATGTCCACCTCGAGCTCGTCGGCGGTGACCGAGAGACCGGGCAGTTCCAGCGTCGCGTGCGACATCTCCTGGAACGACAGCATCACCTGGAACAGCGGGTGGCGCGCCTGCGAGCGGGTCGGGTTGAGCACCTCGACCAGCCGCTCGAACGGCACGTCCGCGAACGCGAACGCGGCGAGGTCGGTTTCCCTGGTGCGGCCGAGGAATTCGGCGAACGACTCGCTGCCGTCCACCTCCGAGCGCAGCACGAGGGTGTTGACGAACATGCCGATCAGGTCGTCGAGCGCCTGCTCGCCGCGCCCGGCCACCGGGGTGCCGATCGCGATGTCGCTGGTGCCGGACAACCGGGCCAGCAGCACGGCCAGCGAGGCGTGCATGACCATGAACAGGCTGACGCCCTGCGCGCGGGCCAGCGCGACCAGCCGCCGGTGCAGCTCGGCGTCGATGTCGAAGCTCACCCGGCTGCCGTGGAAGCTCTGCACCGGCGGACGCGGGCGGTCCGCGGGCAGGTCGAGCTGATCCGGCAGGCCCGCCAGCGCCCTGCGCCAGTAGGCGATCTCGCGCGCCGCCATGGACGCGGGATCGGATTCCGCGCCGAGCAGTTCACGCTGCCAGACGCTGAAGTCCTGGTACTGCACCGGCAGCGGCGCCCAGCTCGGCGCCTCGCCCGCGGCGCGGGACAGGTAGGCGGCGGCCACGTCGCGCGCGAGCGGTCCGAAGGAGAAGCCGTCGGCCGCGATGTGGTGCACCACGAACGCCACCGCGTAGTCGGCCGCGCCGTTGCCGCGCCCGCCGGTGACCGCGAAGACCCGCACCCGGATCGGCAGCTCGCGCGAGACGTCGAACCCGCGCGCGGCGAATTCGGCCAGCGCGCCGTGCAGTTCGGCCTCGTCGATCGGCTGCACCTCGATGCCGAGATCGACCTGATCCACCGGCAGCACCTGCTGGTAGCCGCCGTCGCCGGACTCGGGGAAGACCGTGCGCAGCGACTGCTGTCGCTCCACCACGTCCAGCAGCGCCGACTGCAACGCGTCCAGGTCCACCTGGCCGCGCAACCGCACCACGAACGGCAGGTTGTAGGTCGGCACGGTCGGGTCGAACTGGTTGATGAACCACATGCGCTGCTGCGCCAGCGACAGCGGCACCCGCTCCGGCAACTGCTGGGCCACCAGCGGCGGACGCGATTCGCCCACGGGAGCGGCGTTCTCGGCGCGCGCGGCGATACCGGCGACGGTCGGGGTCTCGAACAGCGCGCGCACCCCGATCTGGGTGCCGAACGCGGCGCCGATGCGCGCCACCACCTGGGTGGCGACCAGCGAGTTGCCGCCGAGGTCGAAGAAGTTGTCGTCGATGCCGATGCGGTCCTGGCTGAGCACGTCGGCGAAGATGCCCGCCACGATCTGCTCGGCCTGGGTGCGCGGCGCGCGGAAGTCACCGGCGTCGGCGCTGAACACCGGCTCCGGCAGGGCCTTGCGGTCCAGCTTGCCGCTGGTGTTGAGCGGGAAGGCGTCCAGCACCATGATCGATGCGGGCACCATGTAGCTGGGCAGCTGCTCGGCGGCGAACCTGGTCAGCTCGACCGGCTCGACGGTGTGGCCGGGAGCGGGCACGACGTAGGCCACCAACTGCTGACCGGTCGCGGTGTCCACCACCAGCACCACGGCCTGGCTGACCGCGGGATGGGCGAGCAGATCGGTCTCGATCTCGCCGAGCTCGATGCGCTGGCCGCGGAACTTCACCTGGAAGTCGGTGCGGCCGATGTATTCCAGCGTGCCCGCCTCGTTCCAGCGCACGAGGTCGCCGGTGCGGTACATCCGCTCACCGGTGGTCGACAGCGGGTTCGCGACGAAGCGGTCGGAAGTCAGGTCGGGACGGCCGCGGTAACCCCGCGCGAGCTGACGCCCGCCGAGGTACAGTTCGCCCGGCGCGCCGATCGCGGCCGGGCGCAGCCGCGAATCCAGCACGTAGACCTGGACGTTCCACTCCGGGATACCGATCGGCACGGTCACCGTGTCGGCGGCCGTCGCCTCCCAGTAGGTCACCGAGACCGCGGCCTCGGTCGGGCCGTACAGGTTGTGCAGCCCCGCGTCGGTGATCGCGCGGAAACCAGCCGCGGTCTCCGGCGGCAACGCCTCGCCGATCACGAAAACCGCCCGCAGCGTGGCGCATTGGGCCCGCGTGGCGTGCGCGACGAACACCGTGAGCATGGACGGGACGAAGTCGGTGACGGTCACCCCGTGCCGCTGGATCATCTCCGCCACGTACAGCGGGTCGCGGTGCCCGTCGGGCGAGGCGATGACCAGCTTCGCGCCCACCAGCAACGGCAGGAAGTAGCCCCACAGCGACACGTCGAACGTGGTCGCGGTCTTCTGCAGATACACGTCCGCCGCGGTCAGCCGGTACTCGTCGAGCATCCACAGCTGCTGGTTGACGATCGCGTGATGGGTGACCGCGACGCCCTTGGGGCGACCGGTCGAACCCGAGGTGTAGATGACGTAGGCGGTGTTGTCCGGGCGCAACGGCGCGAGGCGGTCGGCGTCGGTCACCGGGTCGGCGGAGTACGCCGAGGTGTCCAGGGTGTCGATCTCCACCCGTCGCACCGAATCCGGCAGCTCCAGCTCGTCGGCCGACAGCGTCAGCACGCACACCGGCGCGGCGCTGTCGAGGATGTAGGCGGTGCGCTCGGCCGGATGGTCCGGATCGATCGGCACGTACGCGCCACCGGCCTTCAGCACGGCGTGCATGCCGATCACCAGTTCCAGCGAACGGCGCATGCCCAGCGCGACCAGCGACTCCGGGCCGACGCCGTCGGCGATCAGGAAGCGGGCCAGCCGGTTGACCCGCGCGTCGAACTCCGCGTAGGTGAGCGTGGCGCCCTCGAAATCGAGCGCGACGTTGTCCGGGGTCAGCGCCATCTGCGCGTCCAGCAGCGCGGCGAGCGTGGTGTCCGGGACATCCTGCTCGGAGTCGTTCCACTCCAGCAGCGTCCGCTCGCGCTCGTCGGCGGTGGTGACCGGAAGCGCCCATACCGTGGCGTCCGCTTCCGCGGCGAGGAAGCGATCGAAGAACTCCAGGAAGCGGCCGTGGTGACGACGCGCCTCGTCCTCGGTGTAGAGGTTGGGGTTGGTCTCGAAATCGATGTGCGAGCGGGTGCCCGCGACCGACTGGTAGAAGTTGACGCCCAGATCCTCGATGCTGCCGGTGGACAGCACGTGCATCTGGCCGACCACCGAGCCGAGCGCGATCTCGTCGTGGAACAGCATGATGTTGACCCACGGACCGAAGAACTCCGTGGTCACCACGCCGTCACCGGCCGCGTCGCGGCGGATGTCCTCGTGCCGGTAGCGCTGGTGCCGCAGCGCGCCGGACACCTCGACCTGCACCTGCTTGAGCAGCTCAGCCACCGTCGTGTCGTGGCCGACGCGCAACCGCAACGGCACGATGTTCGACGACGCGCCACCCGAGCGGCGCATCGCCGCGGTGGTGCGCGCGGTCACCGGCAGGCTCAGGATGACGTCCTCGACGCCGTTCCACTGCGCCAGATACGCCGCGAAGCCGGCCAGCAGCAGCCCGGCGGGCGAGGAATCGTGTCGCGCGACCGCCGCGTCCAGCGCGGCGTTCTGCTCGTCCGACAGCGCCGCGCTGGCGATGCCGTTGATCGCCGCGGGCGGCGCGGAGCGGCCGGTCAGGCTGGTGCCTTCCTCCAGCCCCGCCACCCGCTGGGCCCAGTACTCCTTGTCGGAGGTGAAGCGCGAGCTCTCCCGGTAGGCGATCTCCTGCTCGAACAGCGTGCGCAGGTCCGTCGCCTTCGACGGCGCGGGCTCGACGCCTTCGGCGTACGCGGTGTACAGCTCGGCGATCCGGTTGACGTTCGTCATGGCGCCGAAGCCGTCGAGCGCGATGTGGTGCGAGCGGCTGTACCAGTACCAGTGATCGTCGGCCAGTTGCAGCGCGGCCGCCTTGATCAGGCGGTCGGTGGTCAGATCGAGCGGGCGGCTGTATTCCGCGCGCATCCACGCCAGCGCGGCGGCCTCCGGATCGGCCTCCGCGCGCAGATCGACGTACTCGACCCGGTCGTAGTCGGCGATCGAGTGGTCGACGAACTGCAACGGCTCGCCGTCACGCTCGACGATCCGCAGGAAACCCGAACCCAGCTCGTGCGAGGCGTCGATGCTGGCCCGGTTGAGCAGCTCGACGTCCAGCTCCCCGCGCAGGTCGACGTACTGCGCGATGTTGACCGGCACCTGCGGGTCGACATGCTGCGCGTACCAGATACCCAGCTGAGCAGGGGACAACGGGAAAGCGCCGGACAAGCCGGGGTCAACCCCTGCACCAGCGTCCGTCCGTTCGCCACCAGTTTCGCCGTTTCCGCCGAAATCCAGCCGGTCCAACCGTAACCTCGCTTCCGGAACACCACGCAAGCGCTCCCCGACCACACCCGGAGAGGGCGCCCACCTATCCGAGCGTGGCGCCTGCGTCTCCAGGTTCAGTTCTCACATCAAATCAGGCAAAAAATGTTCATTTGAACTATCTGTCCAACCGGCCGGGCTCGTTACATGGGCTCGACCGCGCCCAGAACCCACCGACCGGCTCCGCCGGGACCTTCTTTGCGAATCACCGGATCAATCTACCGTCGCCCCCGGCGGGCAACCAACCAACGGTCATAGCTGATAAACATCAGTGCTGGTTACCGCCCTGGAAAAGGTTTGCCAGGAGGATGTTGCGGTTCTCACATGAGTCACCCGCGTATCAAACCGGCACTTTCGCGCCGAGGGAGGCGGGCGCCTACGGCAGCTGCCGTCACCGGACGGGGGCACCGTGGACCAGGATCGCCGCGCGCCGCCGCCTGGGTTCCCGAGCCACGCCTACCCAGCCGATCCCGCGACGACCCCCTGCCCACCGACCACGCTGTCCGCCCTGCCCGCCGACCGCACTACTCCGACCGCCCTGCCCGCCGACCGCACTACTCCGACCGCACTGCCCCGCCGACCGCACTACTCCGACCGCACTGCCCCGCCGACTGCTGCCCGCCGACCAGGGCAGATGGGCGGCCGCCACGACTAATCGCGCGATGCGCCCGCCGGCCCACGCACGCGCGCCGGGTCGTAGAGGTGGGACTGCGCGCACGACACCGCGGGCGTGAGCGCGCGGCCCACCAGGATCACCGCGGCCTGCCGCAGTCCGGCGGCCTCGACCTGGTCGGCGATGTCGTTCAGGGTGCCGCGCAGTATCAGCTGCTCGGGCTGGCTGGCCCGGTAGACGACGGCGACCGGGCAGTCCGGCCCGTAATCGGCGGCCAGTTCGGCGGCCAAGACGCGGATGCGGGTGATAGCCAGGTGCAGCGCGAGCGTGGCGCCGGTGGCCGCGAAGTTCGCCAGCGCTTCGGACTCGGGCATCGCGGTGGAGCGTGCCTGCGCGCGGGTCAGCACGACCGACTGGACCAGCTCCGGCACCGTCAGCTCCGCACCGAGCACCGCCGCCGCGGCGGCATAGGCGGGCACGCCCGGTGTGACGTCCCAAGGAACCCCGAGCGCGTCCAGCCTGCGGGTCTGCTCGGTCAGCGCCGAATACAGCGACGGGTCGCCCGAGCACAGGCGGGCCGCGTCCCGGCCGTCCCGGTGCGCCCGCAGCAGATGCTCGGTGATCTGGTCGAGGTCCAAGTGCTGGGTATCCACCAGCTCTGCGTCCGGCGCGCAGTGCGCCAGCACGTCCGGATCCAGATACGTCCCCGCGTACAGGCACACCGGCGACGCGCGCAGCAACTCGACCGCGCGCACCGTCAACAAATCGGCCGCGCCCGGCCCGGCCCCGATGAAGTGCACGGTCATGGGCGCGAGTGTATTGACCACCGGGCATCGCTCCTTCGGCGACCGAGCGCCGGAGTGCGCCCGATCCCTCCGGAGCGGCGGGAACACCGGAAGCCGATGTCCGGTGGGCGCGGCGGTCTCACCCGCAGCCCAGTCGATCTTCTCGCCCCACCCCGTTCCAGCGCGTCAGCGCTCAGGAGGCCCGGCAATCGAGCGGCGCGCGGACGCGCCGGTCAGGCGGTGGCGTCGAAGTGGGCGATCACCTTGTCCGGGCGGAGGCGGACGACGAGTTCGCCCGGCACGCCGTTGCGCTTGCCGAATTCCTCGGCGCGGTCGGCACCCATGTAGCGGCCGCCGATCTCGGTGGCGGTGCGCAGCAGTTCGTCCGGGTCTTCCGAGAGGGTGACCGTGCCCCGCAGCTGGACCGACGCGTAGGGCGGCTCTTCCAGGTCGACACACACCGCGACGCGCCCGTCCCTGGCGAACGCCTTGCCCTTCACGGTGGACTTGCCGGTGTTGAAGACCAGGTCGTCCCCCTCGACGACGAACCACACCGGCGTCACCATCGGCGTGCCGTCGGCGGCCACGAACGCCACCTTGCCGGTGCGGGTGCCGTGGGTGAGAAACTCGCGCACTTCGGGATCGGAAAGAGAAGCCATCCGCTCACCCTAGGTGTCGCTTCGCGATCGCTCGGCACGGTTGATCAGATCGGCACCGTTCGGCTGATGGGGGTCGTTCGATCCGCCGCGGACCGCGGATGAGCTGCCTCGACGCGGTAAGGGCCCGTAGGCGAAGCCTGGCGGTCGATGCGCGGGATGCCTCGGTGTCGCGCGTACGCCGGGTCAGCGCTGCCAATTGGTGTCGGTCGGGTTGGGGGCCGGCGGCTGGGGCCACTGCGCGCCCGGAGCGGGGTGCTGGTACTGGGCGTTCTCGGCGCCTGCGCGGGCGAGCAGGTCGGCGACCTGCGGTCCTGCGATCGGCGACGACGCGCCGCACCAGGTGCAATCCAAGTGGTGCTTGGTGCTGATCGGGAAGAGCGGGATGAAGAAGAGCGTGAACTTGGTGACGAGTTTGCGCAGCGCGTGTGCGGCGGGATTGCCGCAGCGACCGCAGATCAAGGTGATCATGGCGAGCGTGTGGACACGCTTCTGCCAGCCCCAGATCAGCATGTGAAACCCCCAGAGATAGAGAATCCGATGCCGGTCACAGTAGTTGATCGGGCACGCGACGAGTGGCCGAGTGATGACCTCTTCGCGCGGCGATCCGCCCGAACGGTGGCATGGCGAACTCGGTCGCGCTCGGCCTCACAGCATGCCGCGCTCACGGGCCCGCGCCACCGCGGAGGTGCGCGAGCGCACGCCGAGTTTTCCGTATATATGCACCAGGTGGGACTTGACGGTGGTCTCGCTGAGGAACAGCTGTCTGGCGATCTCGCGGTTGGAGCGTCCGTCGGAGACCAGCCGCAAAACCTCGATCTCGCGCCTGCTCAGTGTGGTGTCGGCGCGGCGAACCCTGGTCATGAGCTTGGAGGCCACCGCGGGCGAGAGCACGCTGTCCCCCGCCGCGGCCGCCCGGACCGCGGCCAGCAGTTCGGCGGGCGGCGTGTCCTTGAGGATGTAACCGCACGCGCCCGCCTCGACGGCGCCGAGGATGTCGGCGTCGGTGTCGTAGTTGGTCACCACGAGGACGTTCGGCGGCATCGCCAGTTCACGCAGCCGCGCGGTCGCCTCGACTCCCGACCGGCCCGACCCGAAACTCAGGTCCATCAGCACGAGATCGACCGGCGTGGTCGCGCAGAACGCGACGGCGGCTTCCGCGGTGGCCGCCGCACCCACGACGGTGATGTCGTCGGCGACATCCAGCAGTGCGCGCAACCCGGCGCGGACGATCGCGTGGTCATCGGCGAGCAGCAGGCGGATCACTCCTGCTCCTCCGTGCCCAGGTCGCGCGGCTGCGTGTCCGGCCTGCCCTGGTCGGCAGCGGATTCGGATCTACCGTGATTGCCGGAGACCGGCCCGCCGGGGTTCGGCGCAGCCGATTCCGTCCAGGCGGCCGGTTCCGTGCGCGGCGGCTGCGCCAAGCCGGGCGGCACCGCGCCGCGTTCGCCCGCCGGGACCGTGTCGAGCGGGAACGACACGGTGACCGCCGTGTGCCCCGGCTCGGACTCGACCGCCATGGCGCCGCCCTGCTCGTGTACCCGCGACCGCATGGCAGCCAGCCCGAACGATCCCGACGCGCTGCGCTCGAGCAGTTCGGGAGCGATGCCCACGCCGTCGTCGACCACGTCGAGATGGATCGCGTCGTGCGCGTAGGTGAGCGTCACGCGCATCCGGCTCGCACCGGCGTGCCGGACCACGTTCGAGACCGCGCCCTGCGCGATTCGGACCAGCGCGGCCTCGATCGGCATGGGCAGCCGCTCCGGCCGACCCTCCACCGCGAACCGGGCGTCCAGACCGGGCGGTGCGGCGCGCTGGGTGATCCGCTCCAGCGCATCGGCCAGCGACTGCCCGTCCAGCGCGACGGGAGCCAGTTCGGCGACCAGGCGCCTGGTCTCGGCGAGGTTCTCCGCGGCCGCCTCTCTGGCCAGCCGGATCCGTCGCAGCGCGGGGTGATCCGGCGCTTCCTGTTCGACGGCGTGCAGCAGCAGTTGAATGGAGCTGAGCCCCTGCGCCACCGTGTCGTGGATCTCGGCGGCCAGCCGCTCCCGCTCGGCGAGCTTGCCCGCCGTGCGTTCCCGTTCGGCCAATACCGCTCTGGTGCTGAGCAATTCGTCGATCAGGCGTTGCCGGTCGGCGGCCTCGCGGAACAACGCCTGATAACCGAGCCCGATGCCGACGGCGACGGCCGCACCGATGACCGGCCCGACGACACCGGCCGCCGACCAGCCCCGATGCAGGCCGAAGCCCACTACCGCAACGGCGGTCGCGGCGGCGACGGCGCAGAGGTTCCACACGCGCGGCAACAAGTGCAGGTACAGGAAGAACAGGCCGAACGCGAGGTAGCCGGCGTCGGGCGCGAGCACGACGAGCCCGAGCCACAGCGCCGTCAGCGCGCCGAGCCACGCCGGGATCGCGCGTCGTTCTCCGGCGAACGCGGCGCCCGCGAAGTAGGTCGCGAGGAAGGCCGCGGCGAGACTCACGGTCGCCGCCGGATGCGCGGCCCCCGGCAGCACCGCGCGCACCCCGACCACCGCCGCCAAGCCGGTCATCAGCACGTGCAGCCCGAGCCGCAACGTGGTGAAAACCGGGGTCAGCGGGGACGAATGCACGGTGCCAGCTTATGGACCGCTATCGCACGGGCATCCATCGAAAGGTGGAAAACTGTCGCCGACTTTCGCTCATCCGCACTTCCTCCCCCGGCGCGATGGAGACGCCCCGGCGCGGCGCGAAGGTGGGAACATGTTCGTCGCACTCCGAGACCTTCGCGCCGCCCGCGGCCGGTTCGCACTGATCACACTCGTCGTCACGCTGGTGGCGGTGCTGGTCAGCTTCCTCAGCGGGCTCACGGCCGGGCTCGCGCATCAGAACGTCTCGGCCGTCGAGTCGATGCCCGGCGACACCGTGGTCTTCGCCGACACCGGCGGCGCTCCCTCGTTCGACGGCTCGGTGCTGACCGAGGACCAGCTCGCGGCCTGGCGCGCCGCCGCCGACGGCGTGACACCGGTCGGCATAGCCCGCGGCAAAGCGGCCGGTGACGGCCGCGCGCCCGCGCAGGTCGCTCTGTTCGGCACGGACACGGCATTCGGCGATCACTCGGCGACCGAAGCGGGCACGGTGCTGCTCAGTACCGGCGCGGCCGCCGGTCTCGGTGCCGTGCCGGGTGATTCCGTCGCGATCGGCGGACGCGCCTTCACCGTGTCGGCGGTGCGCGGCGACGACTGGTACAGCCACACGCCCGTGGTCTGGATGACGCTCGCGGATTGGCAGGCGCTCAACCCTCGTTCCGGCGCGGCCACCGTGCTCGCCGTGTCGGGCGCGACCGATCCGGACGCGGTGAACGCCACCGCGCACACCCGGACCACCGACGTGCCCGGAGCGCGTTCGGCGATCGGCTCCTACCGCGCTGAGAACGGCTCGCTCACCATGATGACCGTGCTGCTGTTCGCCGTGTCGGCGCTTGTGATCGGCGCGTTCTTCACCGTGTGGACGATTCAGCGGATGCCCGACATCGCCATTCTGAAAGCGTTGGGGGCGACTTCGGGCTCACTCGTGCGCGACGCACTCGGCCAAGCCGCGATCGTGCTCGCGGCCGGTATAGCGACCGGCCTCGGGATCACCACCGCGACGGCGGCGTTGCTCGGCGACGCGGTGCCGTTCGTGCTGAGCCCGGCCACCACGCTGCTCCCTTCGGCCGCTCTCATCCTCCTCGGCCTGCTCGGCGCGGCATTCGCCCTGCGCTTCGTGTTCACCGCCGACCCACTCACCGCACTCGGTGTGAACCGCTGAACTACGCCGTCCGACCGTCGACCGCGGCCGTAACACTCGCCCTGCGAGCACCCGCGCCGCCTGCCCGCCCACGCCACCGGAGTTGCCCATGACCACACTCACCCTCGCGGACGTAACGCTCACCTACCCGGACGGCGCGGGCCGCCTCACCGCACTGGACCGAGTGAATCTGCGGGTCGCCGGCGGCGAGATCGCCGCCATCACCGGCCCTTCCGGCTCGGGCAAATCCAGCCTGCTGGCCGTGACCGCCACCCTGATCCGCCCGGACGCCGGACGGATCGGACTTCAAACGCCTTATTTCTCAGTCGATCTAGCCACCGCGAGCCGTCGCGAAGCCGCGGCGCTGCGCCGCTCGTCGATCGGCGTGGTCTTCCAGCAACCGAACCTGATCCCGGCGCTCACCGCCGTCGAGCACCTCGAGGCGATGGCCCACCTCGGGCAGCGAATCACCACGTCACGCCGGCAGCGCCGCACGACGCGCGCCCGCGCCCTGGCCCTGCTGGACTCGGTCGGGCTCGCCGAGCAGCGGAACAAACGCCCCGCACAACTGTCCGGCGGCCAGCGCCAACGAGTGAACATCGCCCGCGCCCTGATGAACGACCCGGCCCTGCTGCTGATCGACGAACCCACCAGCGCACTGGACACTGAACGCGGCGCGGCGGTGATCGACCTGATCCTGTCGGTCGCCCGCGACCACGCGACCGCCACCCTCTTGGTCACCCATGACCGCTCCCATCTACACCGGATGGACGCCGTCTACCGCATGGTCGACGGGCGCCTCGCACCCGAAACCGCTCCGACCGATAATCCGCCGTTCGACCCCGATCGCGGCGTTTTACCGGTGGGGTGAATGCCGCCGCTACAACGTGATCGGCGGGCGGGAGTTAATTTCCGACCGAAATTCCGAAATTTACCCATACCGATTACCTATCGACAATGTCCAGGGCAAAGGAGAAGGATCAACTATTGACGGTCGATGTCGCCCGTCCGGGGGAATTCCAACACCATCGTCCGATGATTGGACTTCCGATGTTTATCAAGAAATTGGTGGCTACCGCCCTGTTGGCCGTCGCGTCGACGGGCATAGCGATGGCCACGGCACACGGTGAGGGCACCCTGGCAGACCTCACGATGAACGGGGTGGATGGACCGATCTCGTACACGACGACCCTCGCGGCGGATCACCGCACCGCTACGGTCGATCTTGCTTCGGGACGGTTCGAGGTGACACCGGCAGCGGTCGACGTGCTGTCCGAGGACGGCGCGATCGTCGGTACGATCCCGACGACGCTGCGTATGGAGACCGGCCAGAACTTCAGCGTCATACCGTCGGTAGACCCGTCGGCAAGGACGCTGACGCTCACGCCGGCGGCAGGTGTTCCGTCGCCCGCCGCGGTCACACCCGAATTGCAGGGCCTGATGCATGATGCCCTGTTCGGTGGCGCCTTGGTAGGCGCGGCGATCGGTTGCGCGATCGGCATCGCCATCGGCATCTGGTTCTTCGTGGTCGGCGCCGTCATCGGCTGCGCGGTCGGCGCTGCCGTCGGAGCCTGGTTCGGCTTCTTCTTCACACCGTTCTGATCGATCGGGGAGGAATCCCATCCAAGTGTCGGCACAGGCCGGGCGGATCACGAATCCGCCCGGCCTTATCAGTCATCGCCTGCCGTACCCGGCCACACGGCCATGCCGCGCGAGGCCCTGTAGCGACGGACAAGGGTGGCTATTCGATAAGCGAGCGCATATCATCTGCGGATGATTACCAATAGCCTGGACAACCGATCCGACGACAACCCCAGCGAGCCTGTTCAGCAGCCCTTTTCCGACGGGACCGTGCTGATGCCCTGGCAAGCGGGGCCGCTGCATGACACCGGAGGCGCGGTGTTCGTCAGCGTGACCGACTTCCTGGCCGCCTCGGAAGCGGACGTGCAGGCGATCTACAAGACCGGGATGCGCCTGGGACGGAACTGGCCGGTGATGCAGGGCGCGGTCGGCCTGTGGCTGTGGGCTCGGCCGTCGGAGGCGCGCGGCGGCTCGATCTCGGTGTGGGAGACCGAGCACGACATGCGACGGTTCGTGCGCTGGCCGGTGCACGCCGACATCATGCGGAAATGGCGCGGCCGAGTCGGTCTGGCCACCGACTCGTGGCAGGCCGCGAAGTTCGAAGCGGAGGAAGTGTGGGCACGGGCGCGGAACACGATCGAACGGCGCCCGCACCCACAGGCCGGATAGATCCGAACGGCCGGATCTCACCCGGCGGCCGCTGTATCCGGCACGGGTGTCAGCGCTGCCAGGGCAGGCAACCCGCGAGGCGCAAGCGGGTCGCCAGACCGGAGCCGATGGTGGTGCTGGAACCGTTGCCTGCGGTGAGGGCCAGCAGGAGGTCGAGGCCGAGTCCGGCTCCGAGCGAGCAGCCGAGCAGGTTGATATCGACCGAGATGATCTCGTCCTCGGGTGCGCCGGGCAGGGTGTCCTCGGCATGCGCCGCGCTCGCGCCGACCACGGTGGCGGCGGCGAGTGTGACGGCGATGAGACCGGCTCGGATGGAACGCACTTCTGTCCTCCTTCTGCGCCATGATCCGGCGCACTTGGAATGCCGGGCAACGAGACCTGCTCCTCGGCGCCCGCGCTCCCGGCCCGCGGTCCGCCGCCTCGTTAGTTGACCGATCGGCAGCGCGGGAAACCCCATCCTCCAGCGCTACTCGGGACCCGGTGGGCACGATCGGCGACGGCATCCATGCGCTCGGCCGATCCAGCGGCCAAGTCACGGTGACCACCTCAGTCGTCCGTCCGATCGCCGGTGCGGGCCCGAAGGATCACGCGGCGGGCCGGGTGTCGTCCCCCGCGGCGGGATGTGCCGGGATCCGAGCGTGATCAGCGCACATACCGCCATGATCTCGTCCGCTCGGAATTCCACATGTTCCAGCGTCGGCGTGATCACCGCGACCGCGCCGACGCGAACCACGACGGTGCGCAGCGCCGTGAGCGAAGCGGGCGCGGTCGGCCCGGCGACCAGGGTCCGCGCCGGATCGAACCCCGACGCCTTCGCCAGCGCGCGAATTTCCATTTCATGCCTGCGCGCGCGGCGTCCGGAGATATCGCGGCGCAGATATCCGACCACTTTCGGCTTCATCATCACCTCTCGTTCGATGGGAGCGCCCGCCGCCGGGGGCTCTCGCCCCCGTCCGCGGCTCACCGCGTCCGAAGTGCCGTGCCCGGCACGGCATCACCCCGGCGGCGCGCGCACGACACAGCCTCGAGCAACGAAGGGTCCACCGCGACGCTGTCAAGTGCGCGCGACCAGGTGTGCGACATCTGCGGTTGTCCGTCGGGGCCAGAGCCATGGCGCTAAAGTGCGGCGGCACAATGACTTCGACGCAGGGGGCGGATGTGGCGAACAGCGAAATCGACCGCGTATGGCAGTCGCCGCACTTTCGTAAGTTGCTCGGCGAGGGACGTCCAGGTCAGGCCCTCGCGCTCGTTCGCAAGAAAATGGGACTGTCTCAAGCCGATTTCGGCGCGCTCCTGCACTGGGACCGAACCCACGCCGGGCGCGTGGAGCGTGGGGAAGTCGGGACCATCTTCGACATCCGTGAACTGGTCCGCGCCGCCGACGCACTCGGGGTGCCACGCACGGCATTGCTGCCCCTCTTGCTCGCGACCCCCGAGACGGGGACCATCGACAACGGAGCCTGCGAAGGAGTCGATGACGTGGACCGCAGACAATTCGGCCTGGCAGCGACGATGACGGCGTTTACGGGCGTCTCCATACCGCCGACCAGGGCCGCGGAACCGATTCGAGTCGGCTCCGGGCACGTCACATATATCCGCATGCTCACAGAGCGGCTGTGGGAGCATGACCATCATCGCGGCAGCGGCGCGATATTCGATTACGCGGCAAGGCAATACGCGTCCATACGGCGGCTACTCGACTCCCGAACCTACGGCGACCGCATCGGCGTCGAATTGGTCAGCGCCACCGGGTGGCTGTCGAATACCGTCGCATGGCTGGCGCGGGACAGTAATCGCCCTGGCACATCCCGGCGGCACCTCACAGAATCGATCCTGCTTGCCGAACAATGCGGTGACACCACCTTATTGGCCGCCGCCCTCGGAGATCTCGCGAACCTCGCCGCCTCCTCACCTGCTTCCTCAGCCGAGCCCGTGCGCCTCGCCCGGCGCTCGACAGAACTCGTCAGGGGAATGCCGTCGGCGCGCATGAACGCGTTGAAGGCCGCGGAGGAAGCAACGGCTTATGCGGCCGTCGGCGACGAGCGGGAATTCACCCGCGCGATGGCGCGCGTCTGGCGTGAAGCCGACCGCGGCCTCGACGACCCGGACGACCCGGCATGGTTGGAGCACGTCAACGAGGCCGAGTTGCGCGCCCACGAGGCGCGCGGACTCCGCATGCTGGGCCACCACAACCGGGCGGTTCAGCTGTACAGCGAGAGCGTCGGCCAGCGGAACTGCTTCCCCCGCGACGAAGCGTCCTACCGCGCCTACTACGCCGCCGCCCTCACCGGCCTCGGCGATACCCCCTCCGCCATCACCGAAGCCCACACCGCAATCACCCTGCTGGAAGGGCCGGTAAACTCCCCACGCCTCCTGGCCGAACTACGCCCTGTCCGCGTCGCCGCCACCCACACCCGAGGCGACGACGCCGAACACTTCCGCCACCGCTTCGACGCGCTCGCCCACACGGCGTGACCTGGGTTCGACCGGTCCGTGAGGTTGCGGCGCAGCCGGCACTGCCTTCGCGGTGCTGAACAACGAACTCGGCTAGAAGCCGTAACGGAGTATGCGGTTGGCTTGCCGGGACAGTGCTGGGCTGAGGGCTGTGGCGCGGGTCATGGCGCGTAGCGGTTGGGGGAAGAGGGCGACTTCGGGGGCTCGGGTGAGGAGTTGTTCTTCGATCAATTTCAGGCCAGCGCCCCAGGTTTCGGGTTCGTGGGGGTCGTCGAATCCTTGGGCGGCGCTGATGCCGAGGGCTTTGATCGAGGGGTGGTACTTCATGGCCCAGGCGGCGAAACGGGTGTAGCCGTTGAGGGCGAGTTCACCGGTCGGGAAATGCGTGGTCGCCTCGCGGATCAGGGTGTGGAAGGTGTCGCCGGGCAGGAAAGGCAGCAGGCCCTCGGCGACGATCATGGCTGGTCGATCGGCGGGCAGCTGCTCGGTCCAGCCCGGCTGGGTGAGATCGACGCCCAACAGATGGGAGCTGTGCGGAAGCAATTGCCCGCGCATTTCGACGACTTCCGGGTAATCGATGTCGTACCAGTCGACATCGGCGGAGGGATCGCATCGCAGCATGCGGGTGTCCAGGCCGCAGCCGAGATCGATTACCACCGCATTTCGGTGCGTCGCGGTGAACGCCCGCACCGCGTCGTCGAGTTTCTTCGCGCGTAGCGCCGTTCCGCAGATGAGGCTGGGTTTCAGCTTCAGTTTGGTGTAGTCGTAGTCGATCCGGTCGGCCAGCTCGGCCTGGTGGGTGTCGCCCAGGATCGGGGTGCGCGTGGTCGCGTCCAGCGCTCGGGCTCGCAGGGTGAGCAGCAGGGTTTCCTGGATCGGGTTCAGGTCGGGTCGGATTCGAAGCACGATCGGTCCTTCATGTGGTGGTGTCCCTGGGTCGGGCGGCGAGGTCGCGCAGCCAGGTCAATGCCTGCTGAGCGGCCCGGATGCGCTCGGTGAGCGCGGGATCGGCGCCCCCGACCAAGGCGAGTCCGTCCTCGGCGATGTCGCCGAAGGCGCCGAGGCCGGCGATCTTGCGCTCGATGACCTTCTCCCAGGCGTCGTCCTCGATGCGGTAGTAGGCGGTGCGGTCACCGGGGATCCGCACCTTGCGGACGAGGCCGATCGTGGTCAGCAGGCGCATGTTGGAGGTCAGCGAGGCGCGGCTGGCACGGATCGCCTCGGCGATCCGGCCTGCGGACTGCTCCGGCGGATCGCAGATCATCAGGAGTCCGAGGATGCGGCCGGTGATGGGGGGCAGTCCCCATTCCTCGACGCAGAAGGTAGCGACTCGCTCGACCCACTTCAGCGTGGCGTCCTGTCGGTCCGTGTCCGGCATGCTGTGTCCTCCTGCGCTGTGTTCGGCTGGATTACTGTGGCACAGCGGTCACCGACTCCCAGGTAGGCGCCGGGGTGGGAGCGACGAGGCGGGTCCGGCGCAGATACCGGTCGAACCACTCGACGGCCAGAGCCATGGCCTCATCGAGCCCGGGACCGGTGTAGAGACCGAGCACGTCGTAAGGCAGGATCTCGAGGCGTTTCGGCTCACCGGCCTTGGCGAAGGCGCTCTGTGCTTCCTCGAGCATGTGGTATGGGTCCCAGCCGCCGTTGGCGATCATCAGCAGCGGGGTCGGCGCCAGGCGGTGAATGAGGTCCTCCGGCGCGAAGGTCAGGAGATGTTCGGCGGAATCGAGGGTCTTCTCGTTCCGATAGTTCGGGAACATCTCGGCGGCGAGATCCGGTGTGCTCTCTACGTTTTCGCCTTGCAGCGTCAGGTGCGGCACCCGAGCGCTCTCGTGGCCGGCATATCGGCGCTGCCAGTCCTCGTCCAACCGATCCCGCAGCCCGCCCACGCCCCCCCTGCCGAGCAGCCGCTCCAGATACCGCCACCCGTTCCACACGCTCGGGCTCTGCACCACAACACATTTCACGCGCCGGTCCAAGACCGCGGCCTGCGTCGCCACCGACCCCCCGATGCTGACCCCCCAGACTCCGATTCGATCCGGGTCCACCTCCGGGCGGGTTTGCAGATACGACACCGCGCTACGGAAATCCTCTGTCTGTCGCTGTGGGTAGTCCTGGCCGCGAGGTTCCCCCGCGCTGGCACCGACCGTGCGATAGTCGATCGCCAATACCGCGAACCCCGCCCGCACGAAATACGGTGCGAAGACCCGCAACGCCTCCTTCACCATCACCCCCGAGTGCCCCAGCACCAGACCGGGGGCCGGGCCGTCCGCCGCGGGCAGATACAGATCGCCCGCACACGCGGTGCCAAGGCTGTTGAACGTCACATGCTCGATCTCGAGATCCATCAAAGCTCCCGTCGTTGCTAGTCATTTCAGTCTTCACTGAAATCACTAGCAATGTCAATATCGCGGCTGAAACCCGACTCAGCCGAAGCAGCTGGGATCACAGACGACCGAGGAGGATGTCGCGCTGATCGGCGACCACGGCCCGGATCGCCGTCACGACGGCGGCCACTTCCGGGCGGCGCAACGTTTCGGTGCGGGCGACGAGCCAATAGCCGAGGGTGACGGTCACCGAATCGGCCAGCACCCGAACGAGATCGGGGTGGCGATCGGCCATGAAGCAGGGCAGCAGCCCAAGGCCCGCTGACGCGCGGGTGGCTTCCACGTGTACGAAAACGTTGGTGGACGTGACCGATTCCCGCATCGCGGGCACGAAGCTGGAGGCCAGGTCGAGGTCGTCCACTTGGAGCATGGAATCGATGAAGTAGACCAGCGGATACCGGGACAGGTCGTCGATCGTCGCGGGCGCGCCGTGCTCACGCAGGTATTCGCGGGAACCGTAGAGGCCGAGACAGTAGTCGGCCAGGTGGGTGGCGGTGGCGCGGTGCACTTGCGGCTCGCCCACCACGATCTCGAGATCGAGCCCCGAGCGCTGTTGCGAGGCGCGCCGGGTGATCGCCACGATCTCCACCGAGATCTTCGGATGCCGCCGCTGCACCTCCGCCGCCGCTGGCGCGGCGATGTAGGCGCTGAAGCCGTCGGTCGCCGAGAGCCGGACCACCCCCTCCAGCACCCGGTTGCCGTCGGCGTCCGCGGCCAGTGATTTCACCGCCGCCTCCACCGCCTCGGCCGCGGCCAGCGCCTCCCTGCCGAGATCGGTCAGTTCCCAGCCGCCGGTCACCCGGGTGAGCACCCGGCCGCCGAGCGTGTGTTCCAAGGCGGCGATGCGCCGGGAGATGGTGGTGTGGTTGATCCCGAGTTCCTCGGCCGCCGTCACGAATCGGCCGGAGCGCCCGACGGCCAGGAGGACGAGAAGGTCGTCCGCGCTGGGACGACCGGGAGAGGCCGGGCGCATATCTGCATCTTTGCAGAGACGCACTGCGCAAATGGTCATTGCGGCACGATTCCTCTGCACCAATACTCGGTGCAGCCAAGCATTGTGGGGGCCGTCACATCGGGATCCGAAGTGTGGCCCCGGGCACGAAGGAGAAGTGCGATGAGGGAGCACGACGCCGTAGCGGCGGATTCGGGCGCGACGACCAGCGGTCTACGCCGCGTGGTGGCCGCGTCGATGGCGGGCACGGTGGTGGAGTGGTACGAGTTCTTCCTGTACGGCACCGCCGCCACGCTGGTGTTCAGCAAGGTGTTCTTCGCCAAGGGCACCAGCGACCTGGACGCCATTCTGGCCGCGTTCGTCACCTATGCGGTCGGTTTCGCGGCGCGGCCGCTCGGCGGCGTGGTGTTCGGGCATTTCGGTGACAAGTACGGCCGCAAGAAGCTGCTCCAGTTCAGCCTGGTACTGGTGGGCAGCGCGACGTTCCTGATGGGCTGCCTGCCCACCTTCGGGCAGATCGGCTACTGGGCGCCCGCGCTGCTGGTCGCCCTGCGATTCATCCAGGGCTTCGCCGTCGGCGGCGAGTGGGGCGGCGCGGTGCTGCTGGTGGCCGAGCACAGTCCGAGTCGCGGTCGCGGCTTCTGGGCGAGCTGGCCGCAGGCAGGCGTGCCCGCGGGCAACCTGCTGGCGACGGTGGTGCTGCTGGTGCTCACCTCTACGCTGTCGGACGAGGCGTTCCTCGGCTGGGGCTGGCGGGTGGCGTTCTGGCTGTCCGCGGTGGTGGTGCTGATCGGCTACTACATCCGCACCAAGATCACCGACGCGCCCATCTTCGTCGCGGCGCAGCGGGAGGCCGAGCAGATCAAGGCGACCTCACTGAGCGTGGTCGAGGTGCTGCGCCGCTACCCGCGCGGCGTGTTCACCGCGATGGGGCTGCGCTTCGGCGAGAACGTCATGTACTACCTGGTGGTCACGTTCACCATCACCTACTTGAAGACGCAGGTGCACGCCGACACCCAAGTGATCCTGTGGTGGCTGCTGGCCGCGCACGCCGTGCACTTCGCGGTGATCCCGCTGGTGGGAGGCCTGTCCGACCGCATCGGCAGGCGACCGGTCTATCTGATCGGCGCGCTCACCGCAGGCACCTGGGGCTTCTTCGCCTTCCCGATGATGGACAGCGGCCACAACGCGGTCATCATGTCCGCCATCATCATCGGCCTGATCTTCCACGCCTTCATGTACGCCGGGCAGCCCGCCATCATGGCCGAGATGTTCCCCACCCGGATGCGCTATTCCGGTGTGTCCCTGGGCTATCAGGTGACCTCGATCGTGGCCGGTTCGCTGGCGCCGATCATCGCCGTCCGGCTGCTGAACACCTACCACTCCGCGGTGCCGATCGCCTGGTACCTGGCGGGCGCGGCGGCGGTGAGCGCGATCGCCGTGCTCGTCGCACGAGAGACGAAGGGGCTGACCTTGGAGAGCATCGACCACGCCGACGCCGAGACCGTCGGCGCGCGCGCCGAAGTGACCGTGCGATGAGCGATCTGGCGGGGCGCAGCGCCCTGGTCACCGGCGGCGCGAGCGGCATCGGCGCGGCATGCGCCCGCGCGCTCGCGGCGCGCGGCGCCACCGTCACGGTGGCCGACGTCGACGAGGCCGGCGCGAAGACCGTGGCCGGGGAACTGGGCGGGAAATCGTGGGCGGTGGACCTGCTCGACGTCGCGGCGCTGGAGACGCTGGAACTCGAGGCCGACATCCTGGTGAACAACGCCGGGGTGCAGCACGTCAGCCCGATCCAGGACTTCGCGCCGCAGCGCTTCCGCGATCTGCTCACGCTGATGGTCGAAGCCCCGTTCCTGCTGGTGCGCGCGGCGCTGCCGCACATGTACCGGCAGGGCTGGGGACGGATCGTCAACATCTCCTCGATCCACGGCCTGCGCGCCTCCGAATACAAAGTCGCCTACGTGACGGCCAAGCACGGGCTCGAGGGCCTGTCGAAGGTCACCGCGCTGGAGGGCGGCCCGCACGGCGTCACCAGCAATTGCGTGAACCCGGGCTATGTGCGCACGCCGCTGGTGGACAAGCAGATCGCCGATCAGGCCAGGGCGCACGGCGTGCCCGAGCAGGAGGTGGTGGAGAAGATCCTGCTCACCGAGAGCGCGATCAAGCGGCTCGTCGAGCCGGAGGAGGTCGCCTCGCTGGTGGCCTGGCTCGCGTCGACGGAGGCGGGCATGGTGAACGGCGCGGCCTACACGATGGACGGCGGGTGGAGCGCGCGATGAGGGCGCGCTCACCCCAGCGCGGTCAGCGCCATCCTGCGCAGCACCGGCCGGGCCCGCGCCGCGGTCGCCTCGCTAGCGCTGTGCGGGGTGGAGTTGATCAGTCCGAAGGCGGCGTGGGCCTGCACCCGCGCCGCCTCCTCGGGTAGGTCCGGATGCAGCTCGCGCAGCACGCCCACCCAGATCTCCACGTATTGGCGCTGGGTGCGGCGGATCTCGCGGCGGGCGGGGGCGGGCACGTTGTCCAGGTCGCGGTCCTGGATGCGGATCAGCTCCGGCTCGCCGAGCGCGAAGTCCAGGTGGTGATCGACCAGTCCGGCCAGCGCCTGCTCGGCGGAATCGGTGCCCGCGACCACCTTCTTGCCGCCGTCGAGCAGGCGCTGGCTCACCCCTACCAGCAGCTCGACCAGCAGCGCCTCCTTGTTCGGGAAGTGCCGGTAGACGGCGGGACCGCTGATGCCGACGGCGGCGCCGAGGTCGTCCAGGCGCATGCCGAGGAAGCCGCGGTCGGCGATCAAGCGCGCTCCCGCTTCCAGCAGTTGCGCCCTTCGCTGCGCCTTCAACTGCTCACGACGCGTGGGCGCGACGGATTCGGCACTGGTCACACGCGGTCCTTTCCGCCGATCTGGACAACTCGGTTAATCAACACTAACCTGAATTCCAGTTATCGTCGACTAACTGGACGACAGGATGGCGTGATGACCGTTACCGAAGAGGCCGTCGGGAACCGCGCCGCGCACGCGGCGTTGGTCGACGACCTGCGCGCCCGGCTGGCCGCCGCGGCGTTGGGCGGACCCCAGAAGGCGCGCGATCGGCACGTCGCGCGCGGCAAGCTGCTGCCGAGGCAGCGCGTGGACCAACTGCTGGACCCGGGAAGCCCGTTCCTCGAACTGTCCCCGCTGGCCGCGACCGGGATGTACGGCGACGAGTCCCCCGGCGCCGGGATCATCACCGGGATCGGCCGGGTCTCCGGGCGGGAATGCGTGATCGTGGCCAACGACGCGACGGTCAAGGGCGGCACCTACTACCCCATGACGGTGAAGAAGCATCTGCGCGCGCAGGAGATCGCGTTGCAGAACCAGCTGCCGTGCGTCTACCTGGTCGACTCGGGCGGCGCGTACCTGCCGCATCAGGACGAAGTGTTCCCCGACCGGGAGCATTTCGGGCGCATCTTCTACAACCAGGCGACCATGAGCGCCAAGGGGATTCCGCAGATCGCCGCGGTGCTCGGCTCGTGCACGGCGGGCGGCGCCTACGTGCCCGCGATGAGCGACGAGGCCGTGATCGTCCGTAACCAGGGCACCATCTTCCTCGGCGGCCCGCCGCTGGTGAAGGCCGCGACCGGCGAGGTGGTCACGGCCGAGGAACTCGGCGGCGGCGAGCTGCACTCGCGCACCTCCGGCGTCACCGACCACTTGGCCGAGGACGATCAGGACGCGCTGCGCATCGTGCGCCGGATCGTGGCCACGCTCGGCCCGCGCACCCCCGTTCCGTGGGACGTGCGGCCGGTCATCGCGCCCGCCGCGCCGGAATCCGAGCTCTACGACGTGGTTCCTGTCGACCTGCGCACCCCCTACGACGTGCGCGAAGTGATCCACCGCCTGGTCGACGGCACGGCCGAGGGCGAGAGCGGTTTCCACGAGTTCAAGGCCGGATACGGCAAGACCTTGGTCACCGGGTTCGCGCGCATCCACGGACATCCGGTCGGCATCGTCGCCAACAACGGCGTGCTGTTCAGCGAATCCGCCATGAAGGGCGCGCATTTCATCGAGCTGTGCGACAAGCGCAGCATCCCCCTGCTGTTCCTGCAGAACATCACAGGCTTCATGGTCGGCCGCGACTACGAAGCGGGCGGCATCGCCAAGCACGGCGCGAAGATGGTCACCGCGGTCGCCTGCGCGCGGGTGCCCAAGCTCACCGTCGTCATCGGCGGTTCCTACGGCGCGGGCAACTACTCGATGTGCGGGCGCGCGTATTCGCCGCGGTTTCTGTGGATGTGGCCGAACGCGCGGATCTCGGTGATGGGCGGCGAGCAGGCGGCGTCGGTGCTGGCGACGGTGCGCGGCGACCAGCTCGACAGCAGCGGGCGGCCCTGGTCGCCCGAGGACGAGGAGGCGTTCAAGGCACCGATCCGGGAGCAATACGAGAGCCAGGGCAATCCCTATTACTCGACGGCCAGGTTGTGGGACGACGGAGTGATCGATCCCGCCGACACCAGAACCGTGCTCGGGCTGGCGCTGTCGGTGTGCGCGCAAGCTCCGCTCGAACCCGTCTCCTACGGCGTTTTCCGGATGTGATGACGATGCTGAACAAATCCGTTCCCGTGGGGTTCGACACCGTGCTCGTCGCCAACCGCGGCGAGATCGCGGTGCGGGTGATCCGCACATTGCGCGCGTTGGGCATCCGCTCGGTGGCCGTCTACAGCGACGCCGACGCCGACGCCCGCCACGTCCACGAAGCCGACACGGCGGTGCGCCTCGGCCCGGCCCCGGCACGGGAGAGCTACCTCGACATCGACCGGGTGGTGGCCGCCGCCGTGCGCACCGGCGCGCAAGCGGTGCACCCCGGCTACGGATTCCTCTCGGAGAACGCCGCTTTCGCCGCCGCGCTGGCCGAGGCGGGGATCGTGTTCCTCGGCCCGCCCGCCCGCGCCATCGAGGTGATGGGCGACAAGATCACCGCGAAGAACACCGTGGCCGCGTTCGGCGTCCCGGTGGTGCCAGGCATCGCCACACCCGGCCTGACCGATGACGACCTGATCGCCGCGGCCGCCGAAGTCGGTTATCCGGTGCTGGTCAAGCCGTCCGCGGGCGGCGGAGGCAAGGGCATGCGCCGGGTGGACGATCCGGCCCGGCTGCCGGAGGCGCTGCGCAGCGCCCGGCGCGAGGCCGCCGCCGCGTTCGGCGACGACACGCTGTTTCTGGAACGGTTCGTCACCCAGCCGCGCCACATCGAAGTGCAGATCCTCGCCGACCAGTTCGGCAACGTGCTGCACCTGGGCGAGCGCGAATGCAGCTTGCAGCGCCGCCACCAGAAGGTGATCGAAGAAGCGCCGTCACCGTTGCTGGACGCGGCCACCAGGGCCAGGATCGGCGCGGCCGCCTGCAACACCGCGCGCAGCGTGGACTACGTCGGCGCGGGCACCGTGGAGTTCATCGTCTCCGCCGACCGGCCCGACGAGTTCTTCTTCATGGAGATGAACACCCGCCTGCAGGTCGAGCATCCGGTCACCGAGCTGGTCACCGGCGTCGACCTGGTGGAATGCCAGGTCCGGGTGGCGGCGGGGCAGAAACTGGCGGTGGCGCAGGACGACATCCGCATGGTCGGGCACGCGATCGAGGCCAGGGTGTACGCCGAGGATCCCGGTCGCGGGTTCCTGCCCACCGGCGGTACGGTGCTCGACCTCGACGAGCCGGACGGTCCCGGCGTCCGGGTCGATTCCGGTCTGCGGATCGGCACGCGCGTCGGCAGCGACTACGACCCGATGCTGTCGAAGGTCATCGCGCACGCCGCCGACCGCTCGGCCGCGCTCGCGAAACTCGATCGGGCGCTGGCCGACACCGTGCTGCTCGGCGTGACCAGCAACATCGAATTCCTGCGCTTCCTGCTCGACGACCAGGACGTGGCCGAGGGACGGCTGGACACCGGCCTGCTGGACCGGCGCGTCACCGACTTCCGGCCCTCCGCAGTAGGCGACGACGAGTTCGCCGCCGCGGCGGCCTGGCACTGGCTGCGCCGCTGGCCCGCCGCGCCGCGCGATCCGTGGGAGATCCCGTCCGGCTGGCGGATCGGGGCCGACGCGCCCACGCCGATCCGGCTCGCGGGCGGCGAACGGATCGAGCACGTCTATCTCTCCGGCACCCCGGACGACGGCACGGTACGGGTCGACGACGGCGAAAGTCGTTCGCTGACCGCATCGTTCACCGCATCCGGCGATCGGGGCGCGGGCGTTCTCACGCTCACGCTGGACGGCCTGCGCCGCACCTACCGGGTCGCCGAGCAGGACGGTCTGCTGTGGGTGGCGGGGCCCTCCGGCATCGCGGCGCTGCGCGAAGTGGCGGAAGTCAACGTGCGTGGCGGCGACGAGCACGTGGGCGACGCCGAGATCCGCTCCCCCATGCCCGGCTCGGTGATCGCGGCGCCGGTCGCCTCCGGCGCCACCGTCGCCGCGGGTGATCCGGTGGTCATCGTGGAGGCGATGAAGATGGAGCACTCGCTCACCGCGCCGGTCGCGGGAACCGTCGAACTACTGGTCGAACCGGGCGCCCAAGTGCGCCTGGACCAAGTGCTGGCGCGCATCGTCGCGCAGGACGCAACGAATCACCCCGAACGAGAAGGAATTTCCGCATGACCGACTTCCTGTCCACCGGCACGCTGCCGGAGGAATACCGCGATCTCGCGCTGACCGTGCGCGACTTCGCGCGGTCGGTGGTCGCTCCGGTGGCGGCCGAGCACGACGCGAACCACACCTTCCCGTACGAGGTGGTCGCGGGGATGGCCGAGATGGGCCTGTTCGGGCTGCCGTTCCCGGAGGAGTACGGCGGCATGGGCGGCGACTACTTCGCGCTGTGCCTGGCGCTGGAGGAACTGGGCAAGGTCGACCAGAGCGTGGCGATCACGCTGGAGGCGGGCGTTTCGCTGGGCGCGATGCCGATCTATCGCTTCGGCAACGACAAGCAGAAGCAGGAATGGCTGCCGCAGCTGACCAGCGGCCGCAACCTCGCCGCGTTCGGGCTCACCGAGCCGGGCGCAGGCAGCGACGCGGGCGGCACCAGGACCACCGCGGTCGCCGACGGCGGCGAATGGATCATCAACGGCAGCAAGCAGTTCATCACCAACTCCGGCACCGACATCACCAAGCTGGTCACGGTGACCGCGGTGACCGGGACCACCGGCGGCAAGAAGGAGATCTCGACCATCCTGGTGCCCACCGACACGCCCGGTTTCGTCGCCGAGCCCGCCTACAACAAGGTCGGCTGGAACGCCTCCGACACCCATCCGCTCAGCTTCACCGACGTTCGCGTGCCCGAGGAGAACCTGCTCGGTGAACGCGGGCGCGGCTACGCGAACTTCCTGCGCATCCTCGACGAGGGCCGCATCGCCATCGCCGCGCTCGCGGTCGGGGCCGCGCAGGGCTGCGTCGACGAGAGCGTGCGCTACGCCAAGGAGCGCGAGGCGTTCGGCCAGGTCATCGGGCGCAATCAGGCCATCGCGTTCAAGATCGCCAGGATGGAGGCGCGGGCGCACGCGGCGCGCACGGCCTACTACGACGCGGCGGCGCTGATGCTGGCGGGCAAACCGTTCAAGAAGCAGGCGTCGATCGCCAAGCTGGTGGCCAGCGAGGCCGCCATGGACAACGCCCGCGACGCGACACAGATCTTCGGCGGCTACGGGTTCATGAACGAGTACGCCGTCGCCCGGCACTATCGCGACAGCAAGATCCTGGAAATCGGCGAGGGGACGACGGAGGTGCAGCTGATGCTGATCGGACGGGAGCTGGGCCTGTGACCCGGCGGACGGTCGTGCAGCGCGGCCTGTGGTTCGAGGAGTTCGACACCGAGGTGGTCTACGAGCACCGGCCCGGCCGCACCATCACCGAGGCGGACAACGTCCTGTTCACCACGCTGACCATGAACACCCAGGCGCTGCATCTGGACGCGGCGTTCAGCGAGCGGTTGCCCCCGTTCAACCAGCGGCTGGTGAACTCGATGTTCACCCTGTCCACCTTGATCGGGCTCTCGGTGGCGCAGCTGACCCAGGGCACCATCGTGGCCAATCTCGGCTTCTCGGAAGTCGCGTTCCCCAAGCCGCTGTTCCACGGCGACACCATGTACGCCGAGACCGTGGTCACCGGCAAGCGCGAGTCGAAGAGCCGTCCCGGCGAGGGCATCGTGACCTTCGCGCACACGGCGCGCAACCAGCACGGCGACATCGTCGCGACCGCGGTGCGCAAGACGCTGGTGCGCAAGGCGCCGGAGGGCGGCGCATGAGGGGGCCGGGTGGGCGACAGCGCGGCGTCGGCACGGGCTGCGCACGTACCCATGATCAACCTGGCATGAGCGGTCGGACCTCGGGATGGCAGTGCCGCGCGCATGCCGGAGATGATGCCGCGTGAGCTGGGAGATGGCGGGCCCGGCGTGGTTGTTCTGCCCCGCCGACCGCCCCGAGCGCTTCGCGAAGGCAGCGGACGCGGCCGATGTGGTGATCCTCGATTTGGAGGACGGCGTCGCCGCGCACGACAAGGCCGCGGCACGGAAGGCGCTGCTGGATACCCCCATGGATCCGGAGACCACGGTGGTGCGGGTCAACGCCGCGGGCACCGATGACCACGCGCTCGATCTGGCGGCCATCGCCGAAACCTCCTATCGAAGGCTCATGCTGCCGAAATGCGAAGCCGCCGAACAGGTGACGACGTTGGCGGACTACGAGGTGATCGCGCTGATCGAGTCGCCGCTCGGCGCGCTCGCCGTCGGCGCGGCGATGACGGCGCGCAACGCGATCGGCGTCATGTGGGGCGCGGAGGATCTGGTCGCCGGGCTCGGCGGCACCGCGAGCAGGCACGCCGACGGCGGCTATCGAGACGTGGCCCGGCACGTGCGCTCCACCGCGCTGCTGGCCGCCAAGGCGTACGGCAAGTTCGCGCTCGACTCGGTGTACCTGGACATTCGCGATCTGGACGGGCTGCGCACCGAAGCCGAGGACGCGGTCGCCGTCGGATTCGACGCCAAGGTCGCGATCCACCCGCGCCAGGTGCCGGTGTTGCGGGCCGCCTACGCACCCTCCGAAGAAGAGGTCGCCTGGGCCCGCCGGGTGCTGGCGGAAGCGCCGAACCACCGCGGCGTCTTCGCCTTCGAGGGCAGGATGGTCGATGGCCCCGTGTTCCGGCACGCCGAGCAGATCGTGCGGCGCGCCGACCGCGCCTGAGCACCGAGTTTCCACAGTCAGGAGGACCGCGATGCAACCACAATGGGTGCCGACCGAAGCGGACATCGCCGCGGCGAGGATCACCGACTTCGCACGATTCGTGGCCGAGCGCACCGGTGTGCGCGCGGCCGACTATCACGCGCTGTGGCAGTGGTCGGTCGATGATCTCGCCGGGTTCTGGCACGCGCTGTGGGACTACTTCGAACTCGGCGACATCGCGGGCGAAGTGCTGGCGAGCGCGCGGATGCCCGGCGCGCAGTGGTTCCCCGGCACCCGGCTGAACTATGTGGACCAGGTGATCCGGCAGCTGCGCACCGACCGGCCCGCGATCAAGGCGGTCAGCGAGGACGCACCGATCCGGGAGGTGTCCTGGGCCGAACTGATCGACCACACCGCCGCTTTCGCGCGCACGCTGCGTTCGCTGGGCGTGCGGCCGGGCGACCGGGTGGCGGGTTACCTGCCCAACATCCCGGAGGCGGTGATCGCGTTCCTCGCCACCGCGAGCATCGGCGCGGTCTGGAGCGCCTGCGGACAGGACTACTCGCCGAAAGCCGCGCTGGACCGGCTCGGACAGCTGGAGCCCACCGTCCTGGTCACCGCCGACGGCTACCGCTTCGGCGGCAAGGCGCACGACAAGCGCGACGACATCGCCGCGTTGCGAGCGGGCCTGGACTCGCTGAAGGGCACGATCGCGGTCTCCCGGCTCGGGCTCGACGTGCCGGACACGACCTCCTGGGACGAGGCGGTGACCACCACGGACTCGCCGCCTCCGGTGATCACCACGGAGTCGGTCGACTTCGACCATCCGCTGTGGATCGTGTTCTCCTCCGGCACGACGGGCCTGCCGAAGGGCATCGTGCACGGCCACGGCGGCGTGCTGCTGGAACACCTCAAAGCCGTTGCCCTGCAATCGGACATCGGCCCCGAGGACACCTTCTTCTGGTACACCAGCCCGAGCTGGATGATGTGGAACTTCCAGATCGCGGGCCTGCTGACCGGGGCGACCATCGTGACCTACGACGGCAGCCCCACCGCGCCGGCGCCGGACGCGCTGTGGCGGATCGCCGCCGAGGTCGGCGCCACCGTGCTCGGCGCGAGTCCCGGCTACGTCCTGGCCTGCATCAAGGCGGGCTCGGCGCCGCGTGCCGACCACGACCTGTCGGCGCTGCGCACCGTCGGCATCACCGGTTCCTCGCTGCCCACCTCATCGGCGCTGTGGCTGGGCGAGAACGTCGGCGAGCACGTCCAGGTCTCGTCCATCAGCGGCGGCACCGACGTGGTGTCGGCGTTCATCGGCGGCGTGCGCACCGTGCCCGTGTGGCCGGGCGAGCTGTCCGCGCCCTACCTCGGCGTCGCGCTGGACGCCTACGACCCGGCGGGGCAGCCGGTGCGCGGCGAGGTGGGCGAACTCGTCGTCACCGCGCCGATGCCGTCCATGCCGGTCTCCTTCTGGCGCGACGAGGACGGCAAGCGTTATCACGACGCGTATTTCGACATGTTCCCCGGCGTGTGGCGGCACGGCGACTGGATCACCATCACCGACCACCACAGCGTGATCGTGCACGGACGCTCGGACTCCACGCTCAACCGGCACGGCATCCGGATGGGCAGCGCCGACATCTACCAGTCCGTCGAACGGCTCCCGGAGATCGCCGAAGCGCTGGTGATCGGCGCCGAGCAACCCGACGGCGGATATTGGATGCCGCTGTTCGTCACCCTGGCGCCCGGCGCGGAACTCACCGACGAGCTGAAAGCGCGCGTCGCCGGCACGATTCGCACCGAGGTATCCCCCCGCCACGTGCCCGACGAGATAATCCTGGCCCCCGGCATCCCGCACACCCGCACCGGCAAGAAGCTCGAGGTACCGATCAAGAAACTGTTCCAGGGCGCCGACCCGAGCCGCGTCGTCGAACGCAGCGCCGTGGACAACCCGGACCTGCTCGACTGGTACGCCACCATCCGGCCCAGCGTGCGCGGGTGACTACGACGGCGCGCGTCCGGGACCACGTACGGCGACTTCCTGGTTGAGGCTGCCCTGTGGCACCACCCAGACATGGGGCTGCCTCGTCACCGACGCGATGTGTTCGAAATCCGCGTCATAGTGGACCAGTACGGCCCCGTGGAACTCGGCCACCGCGGCGGTGAGCAGATCCACGATCCCCGCGGCTCGATGGTGACCTTTGCGCGCCATCAATTGTTGAACTTCGCGCGCACGGTCGGCGATCGTCTCATTGATCGGGAGGTTGACGTAGAGGGAGCGCCGTCGTTGTGCGACGTTCTGCACGTCGGCGAGGTTGCGCCCCGAGTAACCGGCCTCCAAGTCCACCGTCACGCAGGTCGCGGCCGCACGGTCGGCGATCAGGCCGGCGATGACCGTGCGTACCGGCTCATACGCGAGCCTGGCGCTCGCGGAGGTGTCCACCAGATGCAAACGGAGCGGAGTGGTCTCGGTCAACGGCGGGCCTCGCGCATGACGTCCGCGTCACCTATGTCAGGGCCGACTCCGAACCCGTACGGGTCGGTCAACACTTGCTCGATCCGGCGGCGCCGGTCGGCGACGAATTCCAGCGCCGCGTTGACCGTGTCCTTCTTGGTGGTGGTGCCCAACTCCTTGGCGGCTAAGGCTAGAGCTTCGTCGTTGAGATCGATCATCGTCTTCATATATGCAAGGATATATCCAGCGAAACCTTGGCAGCAATACTTTCGCACCGGCGTGGTCGCACCCGGCGCGGGAAGTGCACGGTCACGGTGCGTGCGGGTGGGCTGCGCACGACTACCCGCCCGACCTGGACCGAATTGGGATGCCGAACGTGAGGCTTCCGGGCTGTTACGAGTTCGGCTGCGGCGCAGGGTCTTATCCGCGGTAGGCGCGGCCGCCGATGGACGCGGTGAAGACCGCCGCACGTGCGCCGCGAGCGGCTTCCAGGTTGCGCTTCTCCTGCGGGGTGAGCCGATAGCGCGCCGTGATCCGCCGTACCGCGGCGATCACGGCGCCGAGCACCGGTATGGGGTCCACCGGGCGCAAAGCCAACGCCATGACGAACTCCTTACCAGAAAGACGCACCGGTACAGGCGAATTCGACTGAATCGAAGCGGTGGCGCTCCGGCACGGGCATCTGATTCGCCGCGTCCGGACGCACGAGAGCGCCGGATGGCGATCCGGCTTTCGCAGGTGGCATGGACCGGCGTCGGGGTTTCTCCTAGCGTGGAAGCGACAGATGGTTCGACATCCGCGTGGAGGTGGCATCGTGGCCGCACAGGACGTCCGAGAACGCACCGGGCCCGCGGGCTTTCCGCCGGGACCGGCGCTGCCGCCGCTCGTGCAGAGCGCGTTGTTCCAGCGGGACCGGGCCCGCTTCCTCACCGCGATGACCCGCCGCTACGGTGACGTCTTCACGCTGCGGATCCCGCCGTTCGCCGACCACGTCGTGGTGTACTCGCGGCCGGAACACATCAAGGAGATCTTCGCGGGCGATCCGCGCGACTTGCACGCGGGCGAGGGCAACCAGATCCTCGGAACGATCATGGGTCCGCACTCGCTCTTGCTGACCGACGAGGCCGAGCACGCGCGGGCGCGCAGGTTGCTCATGCCCGCGTTCAACGGTGCGGCGCTGCGCGGCTACCGGGCGCTGATCACCGAGATCGCGGCCGCGGAGGCCGGCAGCTGGGCGGCCGGATCCACGGTGCGCATGCTGGACCGGATGAACGCGCTCACCCTCGAGGTGATCACCCGGGTGGTCTTCGGCGTCACCGACGAGCGGATCAGGGCCGAGCTGAACCCGCGCCTGAACCGGATCGTCCACCTGAACCCGCTGGTCTTCCTCGGGTTCAAAAGCGACCGATTGCGCCGGATCGGGCCATGGAAGAGCTTCGCCGAGAACCTCGCGGCGGTGGACGCCTTGCTCTACGCGGAAATCGCCGATCGGCGGCGGGCGGCCGATCTGGCCGGGCGTACCGACGTGCTCTCGCGCCTGCTCCAAGTCGACGACGGCGACGCGCCGCTCACCGACGCCGAACTCCGCGATCAGCTCATCACCTTGCTGCTGGCCGGGCACGAGACCACCGCGTCGGCGCTGTCCTGGGCACTCTACGAACTCGCCGCCGATCCCGGGATCCAGCGGCAGGCGGCGGAGGCGGCGCGCACCGGCGACGAGCGATATCTGGACGCGGTGCTCAAGGAGGCCATGCGGCTGCGCACCATCATCTCCGGCACCAATCGAAAACTGACCAGAGACATGACGATCGGCGGGCAGCGGCTTCCGGCCGGCACCGTGGTCGCCACCTCGATAGTCCTCGCACACCGGCGTACCGAGGCCTACCCCGACGTCGCCGTCTTCCGCCCGGCCCGTTTCCTCGACGGCGAAGTGGCGCCGAACACCTGGCTACCGTTCGGCGGCGGCGTGCGGCGGTGCATCGGCGCGGGGTTCTCACTGCTCGAAGGCACCACGGTGCTGCGGGAAATCCTCGTCCGCCACAACCTTTCGCTCCCCGCGGGAAGCGCGCCGGAGCGCGGCAAGATCCGCAACATCACCACCGTGCCGCGCGGCAGGGCGCGGGTGGTGGTCGACCGGCAGCCAACCAGTATGTGAACAATGATTCTTTGCCAGTGCAGCTCTTGTACTGGATCTATATTCGTGTAAGTTGGTCTCTGTTCGACAGACCGAACCACGGCACGGCGCGCACGGTGCCCCGCGCTTCGGCCGAGTCCGGTCGTCGACCTCCGGACGCGCCGGCGCGCGCATCCCGCCTTGTCGCGCGCCGGCGCACACCGGAGAACAGGTACAGCTCCCGGGGGCCGCTCATCCCCGGGAGCCGTATCCCGTGACACGGCGGGCCCGGCCATACGGCCAGGTCGTTACGATGTTCGTCATGAGTGTCGACAATCGCCGTACGGCGCGGAAGGCGAGCACCGGCGACTCGGCACCCCGCGAGATCCGGCGCAGGCCGAAGAACCGCCGTGCCCAGATCGCCGCGGCGTCGGCCGCCGCGTTCGGCGCGCTCGGCTACCACGGCGTGAGCATGGACGACATCGCCTCCGGGCTCGGCATCAGCTCGGCGGCGTTGTATCGCCACTATCCGAGCAAGTACGCGCTGTTCCGGGAGGAACTGCTGCGCGTCGGCCAGGCGATGACCGAATCGGTCGAGTTGCCCGAGGCGGCGGCCGAGTGGACTGCCGAGCAGCGGTTGCGGCACGTGCTCGACGCGCTCATCGCGGTCACCATCGACAACCGCCCCACCGTCACGCTGGTGCGCTGGGAGGTCAGGTACCTCGAGCCCGACGACCAGGTCACGCTCAACGAACAGCAGGCAACGGTGCTCGGCGCGCTGGGCGGCCAGCTGGCCGCGCTGCGCCCGGAACTCTCCGACGAAGACGTGCGCGTGCTGCGCGCCGCGCTGCTCAGCACGATCACCAGCATCGCCGACCACCATGCCGCCCTCCCGGCGAAAGCCCTTGCGCGCCTGCTGCATTCGGCATGCTGGGCGGTGGCGCACGCGAAGCTGCCCGCGACGGGCGCGGTGGAGCCGGTCGCGGTGGTGGAGATTCCGAATTCGTTCAAACACGAACTGCTGCTGCGCAAAGCGGTCGAGTTGTTCCACGAGCGCGGCTATCCCAACGTCAGCGTGGAGGACATCGCCACCGCCGCAGGGCTTTCGGCGGCCTCGGCGGTGTACCGGTTCTACCGGGGCAAGAGCGACATCCTGGCCGCCGCGTTCCGCCGTGCCGCCGAACGGGTGTCCGGCGCCGTCGGCCCGGCCGTGGCAGCCGCCACCGATTCCGAGGACGCGCTCACCGCGCTGATCACGCAATACGTCGCGGGGTCGTTCGCCGAGCGCGCTCTGACCTTCGTGTATTACACCGAATTCCAGCACGTGCCCGCCGAAGAACGCACGGTGCTGCGCAATATCCAGCGGCTCAGCGTCGAGGAGTGGGCCCGGTTGCTGCGCGAGGTGCGTCCGGAACTGGCTCCGGCGGAGGCGCGCATCCTCGTGCACGCGGCCTTCGCGGTGGTCGTCGACCTGGGCCGCGCGTTCGGCGACGAACCACTGGCCGCCCAGGACCGGGTGCGCCTGCTGATGCAGCTGGTGCTGTTCGGACGGCCCGCGCGATAGCGCTATAAGTTAGCCGATATTCACATTCTTCTGGCCGCATAGTGCGACCTGGCAAGCTGATCACAGGATTTTTGTGATCTACCATTCATTTCTTCTCGGCACAGGGTAGCGTTGGCGTACCGAACGCTGTGGTGGGCTACCATCGCGGCATGGGTGCCCAGGATCGCCACGCGGCGGACAAGGCGGCCGACGGGACACCGGCACGGGTGATCCGGCGCCGACCACGCGACCGCCGAGCCCAGATCGCGGCGGCGTCGGCCGAGGCGTTCGGGGCTCTGGGCTACCACGGCGTCAGCATGGACGACATCGCCTCGCGGCTCGACATCAGCTCCGCGGCGCTGTACCGCCACTATCCGAGCAAATACGCGCTGTTCCGCGAGGAAGTGCTCCGGTTGGGCACGGTCAGCGCGGAAGCGGTCCGGCTGCCCGATGCCACCGAGCTGCCCGCCGAGCAACGCCTTGCGCGGGTGCTCGACGCCCTGATCGAGGCCGCGATCGCCAACCGGCGCAGCGCCGCACTGCTGCGCTGGCAGCGGCGCTACCTGGAGGAACAGGACGCGGCGACGCTGGCCGATCAGCTCGCGGGCGTGAACGCGACGCTCACCTCCCTGCTCGCCGAGACCAGGCCCGCGCTGTCCAAGGCCGACCGCGCCGTGCTCGCCGCGGCGGAGCTGAGCGTGCTCAGCAGCATCGGCGATCACCACGTGTCGATCCCGGTACGGACACTCACCACACGACTGACCGCGGCCTGCCAGGCGCTTGCCGCGTGCGAGCTGCCGCCGCCCGGCAGCGCCGAAGCCGAGCGCTTCACCGCGACCGAGATCCCGCTGACCTTCAAACACGAGCTGCTGCTGATGCGCGCGGTCGAACTGTTCCACCAGCGCGGGTACCCGAACGTCAGCGTGGAGGACATCGCCACCGCAGCCGGACTGCCCGCCTCCTCGGCGGTGTACCGGTTCTACCGGGGCAAGGGCGACATCCTCACGGCGGCGTTCCGCCGCGCGGCGGAACGGGTGTCGGCCGCCATCGGCCCTGCCGTCTCCGCGGCCGAGACGCCCGAACAAGCGCTCGACACGCTGATCGAGTTGTATGTGGCGGGCTCGTTCGCCGAGCGCGAGCTCACCTTCGTCTACTACGCCGAGATCAGCAACGTGCCGCCGGATGAGCGCACCGTCCTGCGCAATATCCAGCGCCTCAACGTGGAGGAATGGGCCAAACTACTGGCCGATGTGCGGCCCGAGCTGTCCGCCGCCGAGGCGCGGCTACTGGTCCACGCCGCCTTCGCCCTGGTAGTCGACCTGGGCGAACGCTTCGGCTCCACCGACCCGGCCTGCTCCCCCCGGCGCGTCATCCGCCTGATGCAAGTGATCCTCTTCGGCCGCCCAGCGCACTAGCGCGACGCTCCACGGCGACGTCCACCGATCCACGGACGGAGGCGGTGACGCACCGGCTGAGCCCATCACAGCGCGTCCACCGCGAGTGGCACATGGATGCGGCGAATCGCGAGTGCGGCCCGCGACGGTGTGTCACTCCACCGACGTCGACCAGCCCGGCGCACGGGAGGCCGGACGTACCCGCCGGGAGGCGGTCCGGGTGGGGTCGCGGCGTTCAGGTGCCGGTCGCTCGGGGTGCTCGGTCATCGCGTCCGAAGTACGGTGGGACTCGTGCCGGCTACTTGGGCGTTGCCGGTAGGCCGGACTTCGGGCGCAGGCCCTCGGCCGGCTCGAGGATGCGGGCGGTTTACGCCGCCGGCGAACAGCGCGGCGGGAATCGAGCCGCCGACAGCGCTGTTGGGGCAGGAAGAGCGCGCGGCCCGACCGGCGCGGCGTTCGTAGAGCATCGATGTAGTTTTCCGACTTCGGAAGGACGAATCCATGAGCACAGATCTCGACGCGCAACCCGCCGCGGCCTCCGGAACCTTCGCCATCGGCGGCGATCTACCGGTGCATCGGCTGGGGTACGGCGCGATGCAGCTGACCGGCCCCGGCGTATGGGGTGATCCCAAGGACCCCGACGAGGCGGTGCGGGTGCTGCGCCGCGCGGTGGAACTCGGCGTCAATTTCATCGATACCGCCGACTCCTACGGCCCGTTCGTCAGCGAGAAACTGATCCGCAAGGCCCTGCACCCGTATCCGGAGGGCCTGG
This sequence comes from Nocardia implantans, assembly GCF_035544775.1. Taxonomy (NCBI): domain Bacteria; kingdom Bacillati; phylum Actinomycetota; class Actinomycetes; order Mycobacteriales; family Nocardiaceae; genus Nocardia; species Nocardia implantans. Next base: position 66,671 of record NZ_JAYKYQ010000008.1, read on the forward strand.
TGATCGCCACCAAGGCCGGTCTCACCCGGCAGGGTCCCAACGAGTGGCGTCCGGTCGCGCGACCCGAATACCTGCGTCAGCAAGCCGAACTCAGCCTGCGCCATCTCGGCGTCGACCGGATCGACCTCTACCAGCTGCACCGCATCGACCCGCAGGTGCCGCTGGCCGATCAGCTCGGTGAACTCGTGGCGCTCCAGCAGGAGGGCAAGATCCGGCACATCGGCCTCTCCCAGGTGACCGTCGAACAGCTGCGGCAGGCGCGCGAACTCGCCACCATCGTCTCGGTGCAGAACCTGTACAACCTCGCCAACCGCGCCGACGAGGATGTGCTGAACTACGCCGAGCGGGAGAACATCGGCTTCATCCCGTGGTTCCCCATCGCCACGGGCGAACTCGCCGCCCCAGGCGGTCCGCTGGCGGCCATCTCCGCCGGGCACGGCGCGACCCCCGCCCAGCTCGCCCTGGCCTGGCTGCTGCGCCGCTCCCCCGTCGTGCTGCCGATCCCGGGCACCTCCAGCGTCGCGCACGTCGAAGAGAACATCGCCGCCGCGCGAATCGAATTGACCGACAAGGAATTCGAGGCACTGTCGGCCGCCACCGGGTCGGCCGGGAAATAGTCGGCACGGCCGTCGGAGGGGCACCCGCTGTGTGCGGGCGCCGCCGAACGCGACCACTTGGTGGTTCGCGTGTGGTTTCAGGAATCGAAGCCGGTGTTCAACCCGAGCTCGGCGGTCGCATCCAGCTCGGCGGCGACTCGAGCCAGCTTGCCCCGGATGCCTTGGACGGCATCCGGGCCAAGTGCCAGGCGCAGCGGTGCGCCGGGCCGGCCGACGGTGGCCAAGACCGCGGCGGCGGCTTTGTCGGGGTCGCCTTCCTGCTGCTGATCGGACTCGGGCAACCCGTCGCGGACCACGCCGGCGGTGGCGGCGTAGTCGGGGATCGCGGCGCTGACGGCCAGCGCGGCGGGTTTGGCGAAACCGGTGCGGAACGCGCCGGGCTCGACGATGAGCACCTGAATGCCCAGCGGCTCGACCTCCTGGGCAAGGGCTTCGCTGGCCAGTTCCAGCGCGCCCTTGGCGGCGCTGTAGATGCCGACGCCCGCGAAGGACATGAACCCGCCCATGCTCGTCACCTGCACGATCGCGCCCGATCGGCGTTCCCGCATCTGGGGCAGCACCAAGCGGGTCAGTCGCAGCGGGGCGTGGAACATGACATCCATGGCGGCGCGCTCATCGGCCTCATCGGTTTCCTCGATCGCGCCGACGACGCCGTAACCGGCGTTGTTGACCAGCACGTCCACGCGCCCGGCCTCCTTCACCGCGCGCTCGGCGGCCGCCGGATCCCGCACGTCCAGCGGCACGACCCGCACCCGGTCCGGCTGTGCGGCAGCGAGCTCGGCCATCGTCTCGGGTCGGCGCACAGCCGCGACCACCTCGTCGCCGGCCGCGAGCACGGCGCGGGTGAACGCCGCACCGAAGCCGCTGTTGGCACCGGTGATCAACCAGCGCCGCACCGTGTTCTCCGTAGTCATGATGCTCCTTCTCACTTTGCCGCCCGTTGAGCGCGGTCGATTCAAAATATCGATGCCGCCGCCGGATTCGGTCGGCGGACTACAGCCGCACGCCGCGTTCTCCCTGAAACGCCTGCGGCCAGAGCTTCGCCGGATTCACAGCCGGCCTTTGTATGTGGCGAGAGGCGGCCCGAGAACCGCACAGGATCAGGCAGCCGGATCGAGGCGGCGCCGCCTCATCGGGGAAACCGTCGCGGGGCCGGGTCGCCGGTCCAGCCACCATTGCGCGATCAGCAGCGACAAGGTCCAGCCCAGCCAGGTGCCGATGCCGGCGATGGTCTGGATGAGCAGCGTCTCGTCCCCATGAAAGGTGGTGTCCAGCAGCGGGTTCAGCATCAGGAACAAGATCGCCCCCAGCACGCGGTTGAGCATGATCGACAGAGTCAGCGCGAAACTGCGGATCATCCACCGCCGGTGGTCGCCGAACCGGCGCTCACGGGCCGCCCGCAGACCGGCGAGCGTCGTGACCAGCCACAGCAGCGACAGCATCACATTGCTCACCCGAGCGACCGGACCGAACGGGCTGGTCGCGCCGATCACCAACCCGGCGAGCCCGGCCGGAAGCACGCCCGCGAAAACATAGGCGCGGCCGAGGATCCGATGCAGCCGCGGATGCCGCGCGCGAAACCACGGCCAGACCTGGAAGCCGCAGCTCAGAATGGCCGCCGACGCACAGATCACGTGCACCACCAGCAGGGGATAGTGCAGGGCGAGACCCGGGTCGGGCACTCGCGACAGGGAACGATCGAAAGTCAGGTAGGGCGGAAGGGAGAACGCGACGAAAGCGAACACCAGTACCAGCAGCGGCCCCGTCCACGGGCGTCGCCACCAGGACGTGGGGGCGGGACGAGGCGATTGCCGGGGCGGAACACTCATGAGGGACCATCCGGGAGTAACCGAGAAGCATGACTGCGTATAACATACGCAGATGCGTATGTCATACGCAATGCCCATGAGGAGTGACTTGTGAGCGATGAGCTACCCGCGGTCGCGCGGTTGTTGTGGTCGGGACAGCGGGGATCCGGGCGCGGGCCGCGCCCCGCGCTGACGCTCGACGGCATCGTCGCCGAAGCGATCGCGCTGGCCGACGCGGACGGCATCGGAGCACTGTCGATGCAGCGGGTCGCCAAGCAACTCGGTGCCGCGACCATGTCGCTCTACCGGCACGTGCCCAGCAAAGACGACCTGATCTCGCTCATGCTCGACGCGGCGATGGCAACGCCCCCGGAGCTGCCGTCCGGTGACTGGCGGCGGGCGATCGAACAATGGACCCGCGCGATGCGGCAGCTGTATCTGCGCCACCCCTGGGTGCTTGCCGTCGGCACGGGCAACCGCTACCTGGGACCGAACGAAGCCTTGTGGGGGGAAGTCGCCACGCGCGCATTGCTCGACGGAGGCCTGCCGCCGAGTCTGGTGACCGAGACCTTGCTGTCGATGAGCGCGTTCACCGCGGGAGTGACCCGCCTCGAGATCGACCCGACCAAGGGGCGTGGCGCTCCCCGCCACGCGGGGCCGGTCCTGGATCCGGCGGTGATGACCGAGTTCGGTGGCGCCGAACGCTTTCCGGCCCTCATCGCCGTCGCCGCCGAGGGCGCACCGGAGCGGGAAGGTGCGCACGCCGCTGCGGCAGCGGTATTCGAGTTCGGGCTGACCGCCCTCATCGATGGCGTCGCCAACCGCATGCGCGGATGATGCTCGGCGCCGAGCGATGGCGGCATGTCACGCCCGCGCGGCGATGCGCACGTCATCGCTCCCGCCAGGGGCACGCACTCAGCGACCGCCGATGAAAAACCGTGCGGGAACGAACAGTTCGTGTCCGGATTCGAAGCGGACGGAAACCCCGTCGGCCCGCCATTGCGCCTCCAGTATCACTAGATCCGGCGTGCCCGTGATTCGTACTTCGACCGCATGCCCGTAGCTCATATCCGGTTGCCGGCTCACCCATACCTCGTCGGGAGACCGCCGCCGTAGCAGCGCGCTTTCGCGACGGACCACGCCGACGTGATATGTGGCCCCGTCGTATTCGACGGTCTCCGGCTGGGTATGGACCTTACGTACCTCGGTATGACCGAAGGTGGTATCCACGAAGACCGCCCCGAGCAGGACCAGAACGACGATCCCCCCGAGCAGCCATCGCACCGTACGTGACTGTGGCACAGGACCAACCTTAGGCGCGCGGCCGGTGGTTGAGGGTTCTGGGACGAGGAACCCTCGAAGTCGCACCGTCTCCCCGATTCGGAACGCCCGAGGCGGCGCCCGGCGCTCCGGATACGTGGTCGCCCAGTGCGGACAGTGCCGATTCCGGCAGCGAAATGTGCAACGCGATCAATATCGACGCTGGACGATCCACAGCAAGAAGCAGCGCGATCACCGCGGACCGCGAGGACCTATCGATGCCGAACTGAGCCTGGCGGACTCGATGGCCGGAAAGCGAATGTGGGTGAGGCGCTCGGAGACCCGCCAGATGCGCTCGGCGTCGTCCTCGCTGCGAAGGCGGGAGTAGACGGCCTGCTCGGCGGGCGGGCCGGACAGGTGCCCGAGACCGCTCGGACCGTACATGCGGCCGCCGCGCGCTTCGGGTGCGGTGGCGGCCAGCAGGGCAGGTAGCAGCGCGGTCTCGACCGTCCCGAAAACGATGCCGCGGCGAGAGAGAGCACGGATGGCACGCACGGCGGCGGTGTCATGCGCCCGGCCGACCTCGGGGCGCGCGGCCAGGAGGCTGGTGGGAGCCACACCGGGATGGGCGAGGTTGCTGGTGATCTCCCAGCCTCCGGCCGCACTGCGCCGATCCAGTTCGAGCCCGAACAAGCCGAACGCGATTTTGGACTGACTGTAGGCGCGGCGGCCGTGGTAGGACCGTTCCCAGTTCAGATCGTCCCAGTTGATGGCGTTCTCGTTCGCGGCGATACTGATCTGCGAGGTCACGCGCGCCCGTCCCGCGCGCAGCAGGGGCAGTAGGTGGGCGACGAGAGCGAAATGCCCGAGGTGGTTGCTGCCGAATTGCAGCTCGAAGCCGTCGGTGGTGGTCTTCCGGTCCGGTGGAGTCATCACGCCCGCGTTGTTCACCAGGATGTGGATCGGTCGGCCCTCCTCGCGCAGCGTGGTTCCCAGCGCGGCGACCGAGTCCAACGACGACAGGTCGAGGTCCCGCAGGGACACCACGGCTTCCGGGTGCCGCTGCCTGATCTTCGCGATCGCCGCCTCGCCCTTGCGAGAGTTGCGGACGGGCATGACGACCTCGGCACCGGCGGCGGCGAGGCGAGCCGCCAGGCCCAGGCCGACCCCGTCGCTGGCTCCGGTGACGACGGCGAGCTTCCCGGACAGGTCGGGAACGGTGACGTCCGGTCGGGTGCGTGCCATGTGCTGCTCCTGGTTCCCTGGAAAGTGGATGCGCTCTCAGGCTGCGGCCGATCAACCGGGATATCCACGGCCTCTCGATCCCAGGCTCGCTCAGGCAGCCATCCGGCAACGAAGGCAGACTGAACAGCAGCGGACCGAAAGGGAGGAAGCAGCCGTGATCGATCGAGCGGGGCTCGCCGAGTTCCTGCGCCGCCGGCGGGAGTCACTGCAACCCGAAGACGTCGGTCTCCCCCGCGGGCGACGGCGCAGGACCGCCGGTCTGCGGCGGGAGGAAGTCGCCACGCTCTGCCACATCTCCACCGACTACTACAGCCGGCTCGAGCGGGAACGCGGACCGCACCCGTCCGAGCAGATGATCGCCTCGATCGCGCAGGGTCTGCATCTGTCCCTGGAAGAACGCGATCACCTGTTCCGCCTCGCCGGGCACAATCCGCCCGCGAGAGGTGCGACCAGCGAACACATCAGTCCCGGACTGCTCCGCATCTTCGACCGGCTCGGCGACACCCCCGCCGAGATCGTCACCGAACTCGGCGAGACACTCCGGCAGACCCCGCTCGGCGTCGCGCTCACCGGCGACACCACCCGATACACCGGTCCGTCCCGCAGCATCGGCTACCGGTGGTTCACCGACCCGGCCACCCGGGCGATGTACCACCCGGACGACCACGCGCTGCACTCCCGCGTCTTCGCCGCCGGACTACGCAAGATGGTCACACTCCGCGGACCGGGCTCACGGGCCGCTCACCTCATGGACCTGCTGCTCGACCGCAGCGAGGAATTCCGCGCCGTCTGGAACGAGCACGAAATCGGCGTCCACTACAACGGCGTCAAACGCTACACACACCCCGAGGTCGGCTCCTTGGAGCTGACCTGCCAGACACTGGTCGACCCGGAGCAGTCGCATCTCCTGCTCGTCTACACCGCCGCCCCCGGCAGTGAGAGCTACGAGAAACTGAGGCTTCTCTCCGTCATCGGCCCTCGGACCCCTCCCGGTGCGTGACCCGGCGGCGGGCACGCGGCGACTCGCGTCGGCGGGCACCGGGGCGTCCTCGTAGCCCCGCGGTACGGGGATACGAGGACGCCGGCGCTGCCGGGGCTCCCTCGCCGTAGTCCCGGGCAGCGGTGAATCTCGTTGGCGGGCGGATCACGCCGGACGGCAACGAGTTCGGCACGCCGACGCTCGGTCAGCGCGAGTATCCGTCGGCCCGGTTGTCCGGGACGACGCGGCCGGAGGCGACCAGGGCGCGGAAGGCCGCTCGCTTGCGCGGGCAGACGTCGGCGCGGCACGGCCGGTGGCCCTGCATCACCCGGTGCGCCTGTTCGACGGTGAACGGCTCATCGGGCGGCCGGTGCGCGTCCTCGGCGCCGCCGCGCGGCAGGCAGGAGCCGACGCCGAGGATCGCGGCCACCAGCAAGGTGCACGCGCCGAGCATGCTCAGCAGCGGATTCACGACCGCTCACTGGCCCGCGGCCTGCCGGGAACAGAATGCCGACGCGGATAGGTACTGCCTGCACTGCGCGCCGTGCCCGGCGTGGACAGCACACAGGAAACGCGCGCGGTCATAGGTCAGACCGAGCGGCTCCTGCGTGCAGTCGCGGCTCTGGATCAACCACAGCTCGCGGACATCCGAGTGCAACACGTCCATCGTCAACCTCCATCAGCGCAGTGCACCCGGCATCGAGAAGGCGCCGCCGGAGCCGCGCTCGACACGGATGGATCGGGCCGTGTCGGGACCGTGCGCCGGGCTCCGGGCAACGGGCGCCCTCGACAGGGTTTGGGCGGACCCCCGATGCCGGGTGCGATTCAACAGTGCGCGTTGCGATTCGGTAGATAACAGACCCGAATGCGGTAATTGCGAGTACTTTCCGTTTGTAGCGGCCTGGAGCGAGGAAGAGAGACCTATGGTGGAGGTCGACTGGACGGGCGAAGCTGTACATGCGCTTCGCACGGCGATGAAGCGAAGCCGTTACGAATTCGCGCGTCTGGTGGGCGTCACACCGCGCACCGTGGTCCTGTGGGAGAACGGCCGAACAACCCGGATGCACGCCGCTAGCCAGCGTCTCCTGGACAGGGTCCTGTCGGGCGTCGATTCCGTCGTCGCCGAACGATTCGAACGCGCGATCACCACGCGCCAGGAGACGGCCCCCGACTACGAAAGCGCCGATTCGGCGCCCGAAAGGCACACCAAGCTCGGTAGGGAAATCGGGCTCGACAAGGAAGTCGAGGAAGACGACGTGAGAAGGCGAGAACTGCTGGCCTGCATCGGCGCGGGCCTGGCAGGCCAGGCGGCGGACCTGGTGGCGAGTGAACCCGAACGGATGCTGGCAACCCTCGACGCGGGGTCCATCAGCGAACGGCGGCTGGCGTTCCTGGAGCAGTCGGCCGAGGTCCTGGGCACGCGGGTGGTGCAGGTCCCGCCGCACGAGCTGTTGCAGACGGGGCTGGAGCAATTCCGTTTGGTGCGTGGCTGTCTCGGCGAACGGCAGCCGACCCATCATCAGGTCCGGTTGGTGCGCACGGCGGGGCGGCTGGCGAACGTGGTCGGCGAGATCCTGTTCAACGAGGGGCACTTCGGTCAGGCCCGCATGTGGTACGCCACCGCCATCCACGCCGCGCAGGACATCGGCGACCGCTATTCGGAGGACATCGCCCTGGCCGGGCTCGCGTATTTGCCGACGTATAGCGATAAACCGAAGGAAGTTTTGCAGTTACTCGACGGGCGCTTGCAAGAAAATCCGTCCTACGGCCCGGCCGCCGCGTGGTTGTGGGGAATGGCGGCGCGTGCGCACGCCAGTCTCGGCCACGCCGATGAATTCGCACGGTGTATAACCCGATCGGCATCGGCGTTGGAGGACGTCGGCACAGAAGACCTTTCGGTCGGTATCTTCTCTTTCCGCCCGGAGAAACTCGCTTTTTATCAGGCGATCGGATATTCCCGCCTCGGCCGCGCCGAGGAGACCGCCGTGGCGGCCGCGCGCGCGATGGCGCTGTACGACCCGTCGGAGACCATGGAACCGGCCTTGGTGCGCTTCGAGCACGCCACGGCGCTGCTGGCCTCGGGCGAAGTCGAGGAGGCGTGCGCGGTGGCGACCGGCGCCATCACCAACGCGCACACCTACGTCGGGCTCACGGTCACCAAGCGCGCCAAACAGTTCGACTCGGCGCTCGGCGGCCTGCGCACCAAAGCCGTCGCGGAATGGCGGCAGCACGCGCACGCGGTGATCGACGCGGCGCACGTCGAGGTCTGAGCCGGCGGACGAGGCGGGGCGCACCGGTCGGCAGGGGGGATGTGGACCGGCGCGCCCCGCGCATTCAGGTGGTCACTTCCCCTCGGTGGACATGGCCTCGATGAGCGACTTGGGACGCATGTCCACCCAGTGCGTCTCGACGTACTCCAGGCAGGCCTTGCGGTTGGCGGCGCCGTAGGCGATGGACCAGCCGCCGGGGACGGCGGCGAAGACCGGCCAGAGCGAGTGTTCGCCCTCCTGGTTGATCAGGACGTAGAACTTGGCGTTGTCGTCGTCGAACGGGTTGGTCATTTCGGATTTCCTTCCTGAGTCGGTTCGTGGGGGCTAGGGGCGGTCGGTGTCGGCCAGCGCGGCGGTGAGGACGTGGCCGATGCGCGCCAGCGCGGATTCGGAGGTCATCCGCCAGTGCGAGGCGTGCACCGCGTGGTTGTGCACGGTGCCGTCCACGGCGTCCGCCCAGCTCGCCGCGCCCGCGGCGCCGGTGGGATCGTCCAGCGCGGCGGTGAAGTACACGAGGTTGCCCTTGTAGGGGCGGGGGCGGTAGCGCCGGATCAACTCGAGTGACCTGGCGCCCGCGCCGAGCACACGGTCGAGGCGGTCGGCGCCGAAGGAGGCGAACGGCTCGGGCAGGTCGGCGATCCTGCGGGCCAAGCGGGGCAGGTCGAGTTCGGCGTCCTGGTCGTCGGCCGCCTCGCCGAGCAACCCGCCGAGCAGGTCGGCGAGCGGCAATGCCGCTGCCGTGTCCATGGGGACGCGCAGCGAGCTGTCCATCATGGCCAGCACCGCGACCCGCTGGCCCTGCTCTTGCAGCCGCACCGCGACCGCGTGCGCGAGTACGCCGCCGAGCGACCAGCCGAGCAGGTGATACGGGCCATCGGGCTGCACGGCGCGGATCTCGCGCACGTAGCGGCTCGCCCAGTCGTCGATGGATTCCGGCAGCGCCGCCGCCGAGTTCAGCACCGGCGACTGGATGCCGTACACGTCGCGGTCCTGCTCCAAGTGCGCCGCGAGACCCGCGAACGACCACGCGACACCGCCTGCCGGATGGATGCAGAACAGCGGTTCGCGCGCGCCGCCGGTCCGCAGCGGAAGCACGACGTCGAACGCGGCTGCCGCGTCCACCCGGCCGCGACCGGACCGGTGCTGCTCCAGCTGGGCGATCAGGCGGGCGGGCGTCGGCGCGGCGAACAGCCACAGCACCGGGATCTGTTCGCCGAGCGCCGCGCTCAGCCGGGCGGCCGAGCGGGTGGCCAGCAGCGAGTTGCCGCCGAGCTCGAAGAAGTTGTCGTCCAGGCCGACTCGCTCGGCGGCGAGCACTTCGGCGAAGCCCGCGCACACGGCACGCTCCAAGTCGGTACCGGGGGCGCGGAATTCCCTGGCGTGCGTTTCGGGCCGTGGCAGGGCGGCGCGGTCGACCTTGCCGTTCGCGGTGAGCGGCAAGGTCTCCAATTGCCGCAGCGCGGCGGGCACCATGTAGCTGGGCAGGACATCGGCCAGCGCGGCGCGCAACGCGCTCGGCTCGAGCCGCTGCGCGGCGGTGAAATAGCCTGCCAGCACGGCGTTCGCGCCGTCGGTGGCGTAGGCGACGACGATCGCGTCGCCGATCTCCGGCAGCGAGCGCATGGCGTGCTCGATCTCGGCGAGTTCGATGCGGTAGCCCCGGATCTTCACCTGGAAGTCGCGCCGCTCGACGTACTCGAGGTTGCCGTCGGCGGACCAGCGCACCATGTCGCCGGTGCGGTACAGGCGGGCGCCCTGCGGTCCGAACGGGTCGGCCACGAACCGCTCCGCGGTGAGCGCGGCGCCGCCGTGGTAGCCGCGAGCCAGTTGCGCGCCGCCGAGATACAGCTCGCCGGTCACCCCGGCGGGCACCGGGTGCAAACGGTCGTCGAGGACGTAGACCCGATTGCCGGATTGCGGTGTGCCGATGGGTGCCAGCGCTTGCCGGACGCCCGCGGCGGTACGGAACCGGGTCACCGACACCGCGGCCTCGGTGGGGCCGTAGAGGTTGTCGATCCTGGCCGCGGTGCGCGCCTCGGCCCGCCGCAGGGTCGCGGCGGGCAACGCCTCGCCGATGACCAGCAGCCGGCGCAGCGAACGCGGCAGGCGGCGCTCGCCGGGCGCTTCGGCCAGCATCGCCAGCAGCGAAGGCACCAGCGTCAGCGTCGTCACCGACGCGCGGCGCACCAGATCGAGCAACCCCGCCGGATCACGCTGCGCGTCCTGGGGCGCGAGCACGAGCCGGGCTCCGGTGCGCGGCGCCCACCAGTACTCCCACACCGACAGGTCGAAGGCGGCGGAGGTCAGCACCAGCACCGCGTCGTCCTTGCCGAGCGCGTACTCCGACTGCATCCAGTCCAGCTGGTGCGCGACCGCAGCGTGCGGCACCGCGACGCCCTTCGGCGCGCCGGTCGAACCGGAAGTGAAGATGACGTAGGCGGTATCGGCGGGCGAGAGCGCGGCGATCCGTTCGGCATCGCGCACCGGGCCGTCGGGCACGGTGTCGGCGACGGCCGAGATGTCGAGCACCACGCTGTGCTCCGACGCCGTCGCGGGCAGCATCGGCGCCCGCGCCGAGGTGAGCACCAGCTGCGGCGCGGCGGCGGCCAGCACGCTCGCGGTGCGTTCCAGCGGATGCGCCGGATCCAGCGGCACGTACGCGCCACCGGCAGTCACCACCGCGTACATCGCGACGAGCAGGTCTACGCTGCGCGGAATGGCCAGCGCCACCAGCTTTTCCGGGCCGATGCCGCGATCGATGAGGACGCGCGCCAGGCGATTGACCCGCGCGCCGAACTCCTGGTAGGTGACCGTGACGTCGTCGTCGACGATCGCGACGGCCCCCGGCGACCGGGCCGCCCGCTCCTCGAACGCGGTGACCAGCGTGGCCGGGGCGAAGGCGAGCTCGGCCCGGTTCCAGGTGACCAGCACGCGCTCGGTCTCCGCCGGGTCCAGCAGCGCGAGATCGCCGACCGGCAGCCGTGGGTCCGCGCAGACCGCGTCCAGCAGCCGGTGCAGGCGAGTGGCGAAACCGGCCACCGTGGACTCGTCGAACAGGGCGGTGGCGTAGGTGATCGATGCCGCCATGCCCGCCGGAGTTCCGTCGGGGCCGTAACGATCGGTGACGATCAAGTGCAGGTCGAACTGAGCGACCTCGGAATCGAAATCGGCCGCGTGGGCGGTCAATCCGTCCAGGGAGAAGTCGGCCTCCGCCTGGTTGTGGAAGGAGAAGCCGACCTGGAACAGCGGGTGGCGGGCGGTGGAGCGCTCCGGGTTGAGCACCTCGACCAGACGCTCGAACGGCACGTCGGCGTGCGCGAAGGCCGCGACGTCGGCGGCGCGCACGCGAGCGAGCAGGCCGGTGAAGTCCTCGCCCGCGTCCACGCGGGCGCGCAGCACCAGCGTGTTGACGAACATGCCTACCACGTCGTCGAGTTCGGCCGCGCCGCGTCCGGCGACCGGGGTGCCCACCGCGATGTCCGAGGCGCCCGACAGGCGAGCCAGCAGCACCGTGAACGCCGCGTGCAGCACCATGAACAGCGTCGCACCGCAGGCGCGGCCGAGATCGGCCAGGCGCGTGTGCACCTCGGGCGCGATCGCGAAATCGACATGCCTGCCGCGCGTGGAGACGACGGCGGGGCGCGGCCGATCGGCGGGCAGGCTCAGTTGCGCGGGCAAACCGGCCAGCGTCTCGGTCCAGAACCGGATCTGCCGCGCCAGCGGCGAATCGGGATCGTCCTCCGCGCCGAGTGATTCGCGCTGCCACACGCTGAAATCGGTGTACTGCACCGGAAGCGGTGACCAGTCCGGGGCGACGCCGCGTTTGCGTGCGGCGTAGGCGGTCATGACATCGCGGGCCAACGGCGCCAGCGACGAGCCGTCCGCGGCGATGTGATGGACCACCACCACAAGCACGTGCTCGGTGCCCGCCGCGTCGCCGTCGACCGGAGCGAACAAGCGGGCGCGGACCGGGACGGTCTCGGTGACGTCGAAGCCGCCGCCGACGAAGTCGGCCACCGCCGCGGCCAGGTCGTCGGCCTGCACCGCGATCGGCGCGAGCACGGGCGTGCAGTCCGCGACGGGCAGGACGACCTGCACCGGGCCGGACGCGTGCAGCGGATACACGGTGCGCAGCACGTCGTGGCGGGCGACCACGTCCCCGATCGCCGCGTTCAGCGCCGCCACGTCCAGTTCGCCGGTCAGCCGCACCGCCAGCGGGATGTTGTAGGCGGTGGACTGCCGATCGAGGCGGTTGAGGAACCACATGCGCTGCTGGGCGAGCGACAGCGGCACGGGGCCGGTCACCGCGCGCCGGGTGAGCGCGGCGCGGGCGGAGGCGCCGGAGCCGTCCAGCGCGCGGGCCAGCGCTTCGACCGTCGAGTGCTCGAACACCGCACGGACGCCGACGGCGACCGAGAGCCGGTCACCGAGCCGTGCGGCCACCTGGGTGGCGGTCAGCGAGTTGCCGCCGCGGGCGAAGAAGTCGTCGTCCAGCCCGACGCCGCCGTCGAGCCCGAGCACCTCGGCGATCGTCCGCGCCACCGCCCGCTCGGTCGCGGTGCGGGGGGCGCGGAACTCGGCGGCGCGGAACTCGGGTCGCGGCAGGGCTTTCCGGTCCAGCTTGCCTACCGGGGTCAGGGGCAGCTCGTCGAGCACCAGCACGCTGCTCGGCACCATGTACCCGGCGAGCGAGCGGGCGGCATGCGCCAGCAGGTCGGCGGTGTCGATCGTGTGACCCTCCGCCGGAACCACATAGGCGACCAGCGACACCGCGCCCGCAGCGTCGGTGTGTCCGACCGTGACGGCCGTGCGCACCGTCTCGTGCGCCGCGAGCACGGCGTCGATCTCACCGAGTTCGACGCGCAGGCCGCGCACCTTCACCTGGTGGTCGGAACGCCCGACATAGCGCAGGGCGCCGGAACTGGTCCAGCGCGCCAGATCTCCGGTGCGATACAGCCGCCCGCCCTCGGGACCATAGGGATCGGCGACGAACCGGGACGCCGAAAGCCCCGGCCGCGCATGATATCCGCGGGCAAGACCGGGACCGCGCAGATACAGCTCCCCGGTGACGCCCACCGGGACGGGTCGCAATCCGCCGTCCAGCACCACGGCGGACATGCCGTGGATCGCCGTGCCGAGATCGAGCGGATCGCCGGGCCGCATCGCCGCGCTGATCGTCGCGATGACGGTGGTCTCGGTCGGGCCGTAGGTGTTGTGGAACGACCGGCCGGGCGCCCAGCGGCGCACCGTGTCCTGGCCGTAGGACTCGCCGCCGACGGTGAGCCGCCGCAGGCAGTCCAGCTCGGCCGGGTCGAGCGTGGGCAGGACGGCCGGGGTGAGGAACGCGTGCGTCACCCGCTGATCGCGGATGAGCGCGGTGAGTTCCGCGCCGCCGTAGACACCGGGAGGCGCGATCACCAGCGCCGCCCCCGCGGAGACGGCCAGCAGCAGTTCCAGCATGGACGCGTCGAAGCTGGGCGAGGCCACGTGCAGCACGCGCGCGTCCGCGGTGACCAGGTACCGGTCCCGCTGGGCGAGGGCGACGCCGGCCAGGCCGGTGTGCGTGGCGACCACGCCCTTGGGCGTCCCGGTCGAGCCGGAGGTGTAGATCATCCAGGCCGGGTTCTCGCACCGGACGGGACGGATCTGTTCGGCGGCGGTGATCGGCGCTCCGCTGTTGCGGCGCATCCGCGCGGCGGTGGACGGGGCGTCGAGCACCAGCCAGTCCACGTCGCTGGGCAGCGCCGCGCGGCAGGTGGCGATCGTCAGGCCGAGCGCGGCGCCGGAATCGGTCAGCATGTGCGCGATCCGCTCGGCCGGATAGGTCGGGTCGACCGGGACGAACGCGGCGCCGGTCTTGGCCACCGCCCACACCGCGAGCACGGAGGTGATCGAGCGCGGCACCGCGACGGCCACCACGTCCTCGGCGCCGAGTCCGTGCCCGATCAGCATGCGCGCCAGCCGCGACGACTGCTCGTCCAGCATCCGGTAGGTCAGCTGCCGCTCGCCCGCGACCAGCGCGACCGCGCCCGGATCGACCGCGACCGCTGCGGCCAGCAGTTCGGCCAGGGTGCGCGGCGGCACCGGCGCGTCGCCGCCGCGGCCGAGCAGGTCGGCGCGCTCGGCGGGCGCGAGCAGGTCGGCGGCGGCGATCGGCGCGTCCGGGCGCGCCGTGAGCGCGCCGAGCAGTCTGCCGAACCGGCGCAGCAGAGCGCGCGCGGTGGCGCCGTCGAACAGGTCGGTGGCGTAGTCCAGCTCGACCGCGAGGTGACCGTCGGCATCCGGCTCGGCGGACACGGTGAATTGCAGGTCGAAACGGGCCACCGGCTCGTCGAATGCGACGGCGGTGAGGTCGAGACCGGGCACGGTGAAGGCGTCCGCGGCCGCGTTCGGGTAGCTCAGCGCCACGGTGAACAGCGGATGCCGCGCCGGGGAACGCTCGACGCCGAGCGAGTCCACCACCCGATCGAACGGCACGCCCGCGTGCTCGAACGCCGCGAGGTCGACGGCCCTGATCCGGGTGAGCAGTTCGGTGAAGGACTCGTCGGCGCGCACGTCGGCGCGCAGCACCACGGTGTTGACGAACATGCCGACCAGGTCGTCCAGAGGCGCGGCGCCGCGTCCGGCCACCGGAGTGCCGATCGGGACGTCGCCGGAGCCCGACAGCCGCGACAGCAGGACGGCGAGGGCGGCGTGCACCACCATGAACGGCGTCGCCTCGTGGCGCAGCGCCAGCTCGCGCACCCGCCCCACGACGCCGCCGCCGATCCTGGCCCGCACGTTCGCGCCGCGCTTGCTCGCGATCGCCGGACGCGGACGGTCGGTGGGCAGTTCCAGCTCGCCCGGCAGGTCGCGCAGCGTCTCGGCCCAATACGAGAGCTGGGGCGCGGCAGTGGTTTCCAGCTCGGCGGCCCGCCACAGGGCGTAGTCGGCGTACTGGGCGGCGAGCGCGGGCCAGGCCGGTTCCGTGCCGAGCACGCGGGAGAGATAGGCCGTCAGCAGATCGCGCAGCAGCGGACTCATCGAGTAACCGTCGGCGGCGATGTGGTGCACCACCGCGACGAGCACGTGACTGGTGGCGTGTTCCCGCAGCAGCGCCGCGCGCACCGGAACGGCGGCGGTGAGGTCGAAGCCCGCGTCGAGGAATTCGGCGATCCGGTCCTCGGCGGCGCGACCGTCCAGCGCCTCGACCGTCAAGCGCACCGCCGCGGCGTCCACGGGCAGGATCACCTGGTGACCCGCGCCGGTAGCGTCGGCCGGGTACACCGTGCGCAAGGTCTCGTGCCTGGCCACGACGTCGGCGAACGCGCCGATCATGGCGTCGGCGTTCAGTTCCCCTTCGATGCGCAGCGCGACCGGGATGTTGTGTGCGGCGGACGCCGGATCGAGCCGGTTGAGGAACCACATGCCGCGCTGGACCGGCGCGAGCGGAATCCGGTCCGGTCGCGGACCGGCCACCAAGGGCACCGCCTGTTCGGTCGCGGCGGCCTGCGCGCCGAGCAGCGCGGCCAGCGTTCCCACCGTCGGCGCTTCGAACAGCAGCCGCACCGGGACACGGCGACCGAGCCGGTCGGCCAGCCTGGCCGCGACGCGGGTGGCGCTGAGCGAGTTGCCGCCCAGGGCGAAGAAGTGGTCGTCCACACCGATCGGCCCGGCGCCGAGCACTGTTTTGAATGCCTCGGCCACCAGCCGTTCGGCCAGGGTGACGGGGGCGAGATAGGCGACGCGATCGAAGACCGGGTCCGGCAACGCTTTCCGGTCCAGTTTGCCGGAGGCGTTGAGCGGGAATGCGTCCAGCGTGACCAACGCCGAGGGGAGCATGTACGACGGCAGCGTGCGCTCGGCGGCACGCAGCACCTCGGCGTCCGGAACCACCGTTCCCGGTTCGGCGGTGACGTAACCGACCAGGTGGTCCTCGCCGGTGACGGTGGTGACCACCCGTGCCGCCGCCTGCGCCACCCCTGGCGCGGCCGCGAGCGCGGCCTCGATCTCGCCGAGCTCGACGCGCTGGCCGCGGAACTTCACCTGGAAGTCGGTGCGGCCCAGGTACACCAATTCGGCGGTGTCCCCCCGGATCTGCCAGCGCACCAGGTCGCCGGTGCGGTACATCCGCCGGCCCGGCGCGCCGAACGGGTTGGCCACGAACCGTTCCGCGGTGAGGTCCGGCCTGCCGTGATAGCCGCGCGCGAGCTGGACACCCGCGAGGTACAGCTCTCCCGCCACGCCGGGCAATGTCGGGCGCAATCGCGAATCCAGCACGTAGACCCGGCTGTTCCATTCCGGATTGCCGATCGGCACGGCGGTGTGGCCGCTGTCGCCCGTGACGTCGCGGTGGGTGATGCTCACCGCCGCTTCGGTGGGTCCGTACAGGTTGTGCAGCCGCGCGGCGCTCACCGCGCCGAATGCCCGCACGGTCTCGGCGGGCAGCGCCTCGCCGATCAGGAACACCGTCCGCAGCGACGCGAGCGCGGCGCCGCACCCTGCGGAGGCGACGTACCCGGCGAAGACGCTCAGCATCGACGGCACGAAATCGGTGACGGTGACCCGTCTTTCGCCGATCACCGAGGCGAGGTAGGCCGGGTCGCGATGGCCGTCGGGGGCGGCCAGCACGAGGGTGGCGCCGACGCGCAGCGGCAGGAAGTAGCCCCACAGCGACACGTCGAAGGTGGTTGCCGTCTTCTGCAGGTACACGTCCTCGGCGGTGAGCCCGTACCGCGCCTGCATCCAGGTCATCTGGTTGACGATCGCGGCGTGCGACACGCTGACGCCCTTGGGTTTCCCGGTGGAGCCGCTGGTGAAGATCACGTACGCCGGGTTGTCCGGGTGGATCGGCGCGCGACGCTCCTCGGCGGTGATCGGGTCGTCGGAGTAGCCGTCCAGGGCGACGGCGTCGACCAGGACGGTGACGACGGATTCGCCGACATCGATCCGGTCGGCCGTCGTGGTGAGCACGGCCGCGGGCGTGGCGGTGCCGAGAATGTGGGCGATGCGCTGGGCGGGGTGATCCGGGTCGATCGGCACGTACGCGCCGCCCGCCTTGAGCACCGCGTACATCGCGATCACCAGCTCCGGTGCGCGCCGGATCGCCAGCGCCACCAGCGTTTCCGGGCCGGCGCCCGTCGCGATCAGGTGGCGAGCCAGCCGGTTGGCGCGCCGGTCGAGTTCGCCGTAGGTCACGGTGACCGCAGACGTCGCGCTGTCGGGCACGAACACCAGCGCCGGGTCGTCCGGCGTCGCGGCGGCCTGCGCCTCGAACTCGTCGAGCAGCAGTTCGTCGGCCAGCGCGGTGTGCGCGGAGTCGTTCCACTCGGTGACCACGCGATGCAGTTCCCCCGCGCCGAACAGATCGATGTCGCCGACCAGCTGTTCCGGGTCGGCGGCGACCGCGCCGAGCAGGCGGGTGAAGCGCGCGCCGAAGGTCGCCACGGTGGCCGCGTCGAACAGGTCGGTGGCGTAGGTGAAGCGCAGCGCGTCACCGGTGACGGTGAGCTGGAGGTCGAACGGCGTGGTCTCGTAGTCGATGTCGTGCTCGGTCACGGTGACACCGGCCATGTCCAGGGTGACCGGCGCGAGATTCTGGAAGAACAGCGCGATCTGGAACAGCGGGTGCCTGGCCTGCGAGCGCGGCGGGTCCAGCACCTCGACCAAGCGCTCGAACGGCACGTCGGCGTGGGCGAAGGCGTCCAGGTCGCGTTCGCGCACCCGGCGCAGCACGGCGGCGAAGGTGTCCGAGCCGGGAACCTCCGCGCGCAGCACCAGCGTGTTGACGAACATGCCCACCAGATCGTCCAGCGCCGCGTCGCCTCGGCCCGCGACGGGCGCGCCGATCGCGATGTCGGCCGTGCCGGACAGCCTGGCCAGCAGGGTGGCCAGCGCGGCGTGCACGACCATGAACGGTGTGGCCTCGTAGCGCGCGGCCAGGTCGGCGATGCCTGCACCGATTTCCGGCGGAAGCGCCACGGTGGTGCTCGCCGCGGCGTGCGAGGCGACGGCGGGGCGCGGTCGGTCGGCGGGCAGGTCGAGCTGGGCGGGCAGTGCGCGCAGCGTCTCGCGCCAGTACGCCAGCTGGCGCGCGGCCACGGAGCCGGGGTCGTCCTCGGCGCCGAGCACCTCGCGCTGCCAGAGCGCGTAGTCGGCGTACTGCAGGTCGAGTTCGGTCCAGTCCGGGGCGGTGCGGGTCGCGCGGGCCGCGTAGGCGGCGGCGAGATCGCGGGCCAGCGGGCCCATCGAGAAGCCGTCTGCCGCGATGTGGTGCACCACCAGGGCCAGCAGGTGGTCGCGATCCGACCGCGTCACCAGGCCGATGCGCAGCGGCACCTCGGCGGTCGGGTCGAACGGGACCGCGACGAATTCGCGCAGCGCGCCGGCCTCCAGCGCTTGGATCGCGGGCACCTGATCGACGTCGAGAACGCGCTGGTAGCCGATGCCCTCGTGGTCGGGGTAGACGGTGCGCAGCGTCTCGTGCCTGGCGACCACGTCGCCGACGGCGGCGGCGAGGGTGTCCTGGTCCAGGTAGCCGGCGAGCCGCACCACCACCGCTATGTTGTGCACGGTCTCGGCGGGATCGAAGCGGTTGAGGAACCACATGCGCTGCTGCGCGGGCGAGAGCGGAACGCGCTCCGGGCGCGGCCGCGGCGCGAGCGCGGGCTTGCCGCCGGTCCCCGCGAGCCGTTCGGCGCGCGCGGCCAGCGCGGTCACCGTCGGCGCCTCGAACAGCAGGCGCACCGGGATCTCGGCGTCCAGCTCGGCGCCGAGCCGGGCGGCGACCTGGGTCGCGATCAGGGAGTTTCCGCCGAGGGCGAAGAAGTCGTCGTCCGCTCCGACCCGCTCGACGCCCAGCAGCGCCACGACGATCCGCGCGACGGTCGCCTCGGTGCGCGTGGCCGGAGCCCGGTAACCAGCGGTCGCGACCTGCGGTGCGGGCAGCGCCGCGCGGTCCAGCTTGCCGGACGCGTTGACCGGGAACCGCTCGAGCACCACGAACGAGGTGGGCACCATATAGGCGGGCAACTCGGCGCTAAGCGCGGCGCGCACGTCATCGGTGTCGATCGCGTGGCGGTCCGACGCCACCAGGTAGGCCACGAGCCGATCGCCCAGCCGCCCGTCGGAACGGACCAGCACCACCGCCTGCGCGACCGCGTCCAGCGCCAGCAGCGCCGACTCCACCTCGCCGGGCTCGATGCGCAGGCCGCGCAGCTTCACCTGGAAGTCCGTCCGGCCCAGGTACTCCAGCTCCCCTCGGCCCGTCCAGCGGACCAGATCACCCGTGCGGTACATCCGCGCACCGGCGGGCCCGTACGGATCGGCCACGAACCGGTCGGCGGTCAGCTCCGGGCGCGCCACATACCCCTGGGCCAGTTGCGCGCCCGCGAGGTACAGCTCCCCCGCGACGCCGACGGGCACCGGCCGCATCCGGGCGTCCAGCACCAGCAGGCGGGTGTTGGCCACCGGCCTGCCGATCGGCACGGACACCACGTCCCGATCGGTCACCTCGTGATAGGTGACGTCGACGGCGGCCTCGGTAGGGCCGTACAGGTTGTGCACCCGCGCTCCGATCACCTCTCGCGCCCGCTGCGCGGCGACCGCGGGCAATGCCTCGCCCGATGCGAAGACGTTGCGCAGCGTAATGCACTTTTCTGTGTGCGGATCGGCCAGGAAAACCGCCAGCATGGCGGGTACGAAGTGCGCGATCGTGACGCGTTGCCCGACGATCAGCCGGGCCAGATACGCCGGGTCGCGATGCCCATCTGGACGTGCGACCACCAAGCGTGCGCCGAAAGCCAACGGCCAGAAAAATTCCCAGACGGAGACATCGAAGGTGGCCGGGGTCTTCTGTAGCACCACATCGTCGGCGGCCAGCGGATAGGCCGACTGCATCCAGGTGAGGCGATTCACGATCGCCGCGTGGGTGACGGCCACGCCTTTGGGGCGGCCGGTCGATCCTGAGGTGAAGATCACATACGCGGTGTGGCCGGGGGCGGGCGTGCCGAGCCGGTCGGTGGCGGTGAGCGGGTCGTCGCAGTAGCGGGACAGATCGAGCCGGTCGATGCGGACCTGCCGCGCCGCTCCCGTGTCCAGATCGAGGCCGGAGGTGAGCACACACACCGGCCTGGCGGTCGACAGCACGTACTCCAGCCGCTCGGCCGGATGGTCGGGGTCGAGCGGGACGTACGCGCCGCCCGCGACGATCACCGCGTAGACGCCGACCACCAGGTCCAGCGACCGTCGCATGCCGAGCGCGACCGGCGTGTCCGGGCCGACGCCATGGGCGGCCAGCCAGCGCGCCAGCCGCCGCGCCCGCGCCGCGAACTCGGCGTAGGACAGGGTGCGCCCCTCCACCGTCACCGCCGGCGCGTCCGGAGTCCTGGCCACCTGGGCTTCGAACAGCGAGATCAGCGTGGCGGCCGGGTCGGCGGGGACCGCGGTGTCGTTCCAGTGGTCGAGCACCAGCGCCCGTTCGGCGTCGTCCATGAGTTCGAGGTCGCCGACGCGCGCCGACGGGTCGGCCACCGCGGCCCGCAGCACGCGCGTGAAACGAGCCCCGAACGTCTCGACGGTGGCGCGGTCGAACAGGTCCGTGGCGTATCGCAGCACGCCGCGCAGCGCGTAGCCGGTCTCGACGCGGTGTTCGGTCAGTTCCACCGCCAAGTCGAACTGCGCGACGCGGTTGTCCAGCGGATAGGCCGACACCGTCAGACCGGGCAGGCGCAGCGCGGTGTCGTCGTGCTGCTCGAAGGTGAGCAACGTCTGCACCAGCGGCGAATGCGCTTGCGAGCGCACCGGGTTCAGCTCCTCGACCAGACGCTCGAACGGCAGGTCGGCGTGGGCGAAGGCCCGCACGTCGACCTCGCGCACCCGGCCGAGCAACGCGGCGAACGACGCGTCCGCCGCGATCGGCGTGCGCAGCACCAGGGTGTTGACGAACATGCCGACGAGGTCGTCGAGTTCGGCCTCGCCTCGGCCCGCGACGGGAGTGCCGATCGCGACATCGCCGACCCCGGTGAGGCGGGCGAGCAGCGCGGCGTAGGCCGCGTGCAGCACCATGAACGTCGAGACGCCGTGCCGACGGGCGAGTTCGGCGATCGAGCCGGTGAGATCGGCGGGGATCGCGAACTCGACGGTGGCGCCGCGCCCAGAGGCCACCGCTGGGCGGGGACGGTCGGCGGGCAGTTCCAGCACCGGCGCGAGGCCGTCGAGTTCGGCTCTCCAGTAGGCGATCTGGCGCGACAGCGGCGAATCCGGGTCGTCGGCGGAACCGAGCGCCTCGCGCTGCCAAAGGGTGAAGTCGGCGTACTGCACGGGCAGCGGCGGCCACGACGGCGCATCACCCGCGACGCGCGCGGTGTAGGCCGTCATGAGGTCGCGGGCCAGCGGCGCGGCGGAGACGCCGTCGGCGGCGATGTGGTGCACCACCACGGCAAGCACATGATCTTCGGGGGCGACGCGGAACAGGCTCGCGCGCACCGGAACAGCGGTGCGCAGGTCGAAACTCGCGCCGATCGCCGTGAGCACCGCCTCCCGCAGGTTCGGCTCGTCCACCTCGATCGGCGGCAACGGCAGTTCGGGCACATCCGCGCCGCCGCGAACGACCTGGGCGGGCCCGTCGGCATCCGCGGGGAAGACGGTGCGCAGCGATTCGTGCCGCTCGATCACGTCGCGCACGGCCGCGCGCAATGCCGCGAGGTCCAACGCGCCGGTGAGCCGGATGGTGATCGGGATGTGGTAGACCGCCGAGTCGGGATCGAGCCGGTGCAGCAGCCACATCCGGGTCTGCGCCAGCGACAACGGGATGCGCTCGGGCCGCTCTCGCGGAACGAGCGCGGGCCGGTCGACGTCCACCCGTTCCGATCCCGTCACTCGCGAGGCCAGCCCGGCGACGGTCGGCGTTTCGAACACCTCGCGCACGGTCAGCGCGCACCCGAAAGCCGCGTTGACCCGCGCGATCAGCCGCATGGCCAGCAGCGAATTCCCGCCGCGGGCGAAGAAGTCGTCGTCCGCGCCGACCCGCTCCGCGCCGGTCAGGTCGGTGACCAGCGTGGCGAGCACCGCCTCGGTCCCCTCCCGCGGCGCGCGGAACGCCCCCGTCGCGGCGGTGAACTCGACGGCGGGCAGCGCCGACCGATCGAGTTTGCCCACCGTGGTCAACGGCATCTCGTCGAGCACGGCGATGTGGGCGGGCACCATGTAGGCGGGCAGCTGGGCCCGCGCCGCGCCGAGCACCGCCTCGGGCGTCAGGCCCGCACCGGTGACGTAACCGACGAGACATTCCTGTCCCGCGCCGTCGCGGGTGACGAGCACCGCCGCGTTGGTCACGCCGGTCGCGGCGGCGAGGACGGCCTCGATCTCGCCCAGCTCGATCCGCTGGCCGCGCAACTTCACCTGGAAGTCGTTGCGGCCCAGATACACCAGATCGCCGTCGCGGTTCCAGCGCGCCAGGTCGCCGGTCCGGTACATCATTCGGCCGGGCACCCCGAACGGATCGGCGACGAATCGTTGCGCGGTCAGCCCTGGGCGGGCGTGGTAGCCGCGCGCCAACTGGTCGCCCGCGAGATACAGCTCGCCGGTGACGCCGATCGGCACCGGGCGCAGCCGGGCGTCCAGCACGTAGGCCCTGGTGTTCCAGCACGGGCGGCCGATGGCCACGTCCCGCCCGGATTCGGCGTCGGCGTCGGTGAATTCGTGGTAGATCGCCGAGATCGCGGCCTCGGTCGGACCGTAGGCGTTGTGCACCGCGCCGTCGAAACTGCCGCGCAGCGCGGCGAGCAGGTCCGGAGTGAGCGCCTCGCCGCCGCAGTGCAGGTGCCGGAACGACCGCAGCGCGTCGCCCATGCCCTCGCCGAGCAGCGCGGCCAGCACCGAGGGCACGTACTCCGCGATGGTGATCCGGTGTTCGCGCAGCAGATCCGCGAAGTAGGCCAGGTCCAGGTGCCCGCCGGGCCTTGCGAGCACCAGCGGCGCGCCGACCGCGATCGGTAGGAAGCACTCCCACACCGACACGTCGAAGGTCAGCGGGGCCCGTTGCAGGATGCGGTCGGACGCGGTGACCTGGTAGCGGAATTCCAGCCAGCGCAGCTGGTTGGTGATCGCGCGGTGGGTGACCGCGACGCCCTTGGGCCGTCCGGTGGAGCCGGAGGTGAACAACACATAGGCGGTGTTGTCCGGGCGCAGCGCGGCCGTCCGCTCGGCATCGGCCACCGGTCCGTCGGCGATGTCGTCGAGGTCGAGATCGGCGAGATCGAGCACGGGCACCCCGTCGAGCGCGGGCAGCCTCGCCCCACCGGCCGTCAGGATCAGCCGCGGCGCCGCGCTCGCGACGACCTGCGCCGAGCGGTCGGCCGGATGCGCCGGATCGATCGGCAGATACGCCGCCCCCGCGCGCACGATCGCGTACATCGCCACGAGCATGTCGATCGAGCGCGCCGCGGCCAGCCCGACGATGTCCTCCGGGCCGGCACCGGCGTGAATCAGCCTGCGGGCCAAGCGGTTGACGCGGGAGGCGAACTCGGCGTAGGTCACCGCTTCGTGCTCGTAGCGCACGCCGACGCGGTCGGGCGTGGCCGCGACGCGGGCGGTGAGCAGGTCGTCGAGCGTCTCTGCGGGCAGCGGGTGCGCGGTGGCGTTGCGATCCGACAGCAGCAGGCCGCGTTCGGCCGGCGACATCAGCTCGACCGCGCCGACCGGGGTGCGGGCGTCGCGCGCCATGGCGCGCAATACCCGTTCGAAGGCGGCGATGAACCCGGCGACGGTCGGTTCGTCGAACAGGTCGAGCGCGTAGTGCAGGTGCACGTCGATGCCGTCGGGCGCGCCGTCGGCGGTGTAGCGGTCGGTCAGCGTCCAGTCCAGGTCGAGCTGGATCGGCGCGGCGCCCACCTCCAGCGCCGCGATGGCCAGCCGGTGCAGCCGGAACTCCGGCGCGGTCTGGTTCTGCAAGGTCAGCGCGACCTGATACAGCGGGGCGTGCGCCTGCGAGCGGACCGGGTTCACCACCTCGACCAGCTGCTCGAACGGCACCGCGGCGTGGTCGAAGGCGGCCAGGTCGGCCGCGCGCACCGACTCCAGCAACTCGGCCAGGGTCGCACCCGGATCGACCTCGGTGCGCAGCACCAGCGTGTTGACGAACATGCCGACCAGCTCGTCCAGCGCTTCCTCGCCGCGGCCGGCGACCGGAGCGCCGATGACGACGTCGCGGCCAGCGCCGGAGCGGCTCAGCAGCACGGCCAGCGCGGTGTGCAGCACCATGAACGGGGTCGCGCGGTGGGCGGCGGCGAGTTCCTGGATCCGCTCGTGCAGGGCGGCGTCGAGCCGTGCGGTCAGCGCGCCGCCCCGGTTGGTGGCGACCGCGGGGCGGGGCCGGTCGGACGGGAGCGTCAGCACGTCGGGCAGCCCGGCCAGCCGCTCGGTCCAGTAGGCCAGCTGACCTGCCAGCGCCGAAGCCGGATCGTCGGCGGAGCCGAGCGCGGCGCGCTGCCAGATCGCGAAGTCGGCGTACTGCACCGGCAGCGCTCCCGGCGCCGGAGCCGTGCCCGCGCACCGCGCGACGTAAGCGTTGGCCAGGTCCCGGGTGAGCGGCGCGAACGACCACCCGTCGGCGGCGATGTGGTGCACGACGAACAGCAGGACGTGCACTCGATGTGCGCCTGCGGCCGCGTCGTCCTCCACCCGCAGCAGCCGCACGCGCAGCGGCACCTCGGCGGTCACGTCGAACCCGGCTCGCGCCGCGGCGGCGACGATTTCCGGCACCTGCGCGGCGGGCACCGGCCGTGCGACCAGTTCGACCAGCTTGGTCCCGGCGGGGAGCACCAGCTGCGTCGCGCCGCCGTCGTGTTCGGGGTAGATCGTGCGCAGGGTTTCGTGCCGGGCGATCACGTCGGCGATCGCCGCCTCCAGGGCGGGCACGTTCAGCGCTCCCGTAAGGCGCAACGCGAACGGGATGTTGTACGCGCCGCTAGTGGTGTCGAACCGGTTCAAAAACCACATGCGCTGCTGGGCGATCGACAGCGGGATGGACCCGCCGCGCTCCTGCGGGGTGAGCGGCGGTAACGCGACGGGCCCGGTCTCGGCCGGAGCGTCGACGGTGATCCGCCGCGCCAGCGCCCGCACCGTCGGCGCGTCGAAGATCGTGCGTACCGCCACCTCGGCCCCGGTGGCCTTGCCCAGCCGGGCGGCGAGCTGGGTGGCGCTGAGCGAGTTGCCGCCCAGGGCGAAGAAATCGTCGTCCGCTCCGACCTCGGAGCTGCCGAGCAGGGCCGAGAACGTGGCGGCGACCAGCTTTTCCGCTTCCCCGCTCGGCTCCTCGAACGCCGCGGCGGCGACGGTGGGCGCGGGCAGCGCCGATCGGTCCAGCTTGCCGGACGCGTTCACGGGGAACCGGTCCAGCACCACGACCTCTCGCGGCACCATATAGCCGGGAAGCCGCTGGGCCACCGCGTCACGCACCGCCGTCACATCGACCGGCCCGTCCGTCACCACGTAGGCGACCAGGCGCTCGCCCACGCCGCGATCGTCGCGGACCAGGACGACGGCCTGCGTCACGCCCGGCGTCGCGAGCAGCACCGACTCGATCTCACCGAGTTCGACGCGCAGGCCGCGGATCTTGACCTGGAAGTCGCTGCGACCCAGGAACTCCAGCTCGCCCGTCGCGGTCCACCGCACCAGGTCGCCGGTGCGGTACATCCGTTCGCCGGGCGGGCCGAACGGGTCGGCGACGAACCGGTCGCCGGTGAGGTCGGGGCGGCCCAGATAGCCGCGCGCCAGTTGCACGCCCGCGAGGTACAACTCCCCCGGCACACCAGCGGGCACCGGCCGCAGCCGCGCGTCGAGCACATAGGTTCTGGTGTTCCAGATCGGCACGCCCATCGGCACGGTCTCGAAGTCGGTGTCGCGCACTTCGTGGAAGGTCACCTCCACCGCGGCTTCCGTGGGGCCGTAGCCGTTGTGCACCCGCGCACCGGTTTCGCGCATCCGCTGGGCGACGCCGACGGGCAGCGCCTCGCCGGAGCAGAACACCTCGCGCAGCGACGGCACGTCGAACTCGCCCGCGACGAAGACGGCCAGCATGGACGGCACGAAATGCGCGGCGGTGACGCCCTCGGCGCGGATGACGCGCGCCAGGTACGCCGGGTCGCGATGCCCATCCGGCCGTGCCAGCACCATGCGCGCGCCGACCTGCAACGGCCAGAAGAACTCCGGCACCGACACGTCGAAGGTGGCGGGCGTCTTCTGCAACAGCACATCCCCCGGCCCGAGCGGTGCATACGCCGACTGCATCCAGCGCAACCGGTTCACGATGCCCCGGTGGCTCATCGCGACGCCCTTCGGCTTGCCCGTCGAGCCGGAGGTGAACAGCACGTAGGCGGTGTCGGCCGCGCGCAGCGGAGCGCGCCGGTCGGCATCGGTGAGCGGGGTGTCCGGGTAGCCGGACAGGTCCAGCCGGTCGATCCGCGTCTCGGGCAGGCCGCAGTTCAGGTCCGAGCCCGCCGTCAGCACACACACCGGCGCGGCGGTGGCGAGGATGTCGGCGGTGCGTTCGGCCGGGTGGTCGGGGTCGAGCGGCACGTATCCGCCGCCCGCGACGGTCACCGCGTACATGCCGATCACCAGGTCGACAGATCGGCGCATACCCAGCGCCACCAGCGTTTCCGGGCCGACACCCTGCGCGACGAGCCACCGCGCCAGGCGGTTGACCCGGCCCGCGAATTCGGCGTACGTCAGCGTCGCGGAGCGATTGGTCGCGGGGTCGTAGTCGGACGACGGGCGAGCAGGGGGCGCGGAGCCACCCAGCGCACCACGGTCCTCTGGCGACAGATGGGCCAGCGGCGCGGAGCCACCCACCTGGGCGCGGTCGTCGGGCGACAGCTGGGACGGGGTCGTCGCCTCGAAAGTGATGGCGGGCGCGTCCGGTGTGCGGGCGACCTGGTCGGCGAACAGTGAAGCGAGCGTGTCGGAGTCGGGCAAGGGGTGCGCGGTGTCGTTCCACTCCCGCAGTACGCGAGCGCGTTCGGCGTCCGACAGCAATTCGATGTCACCGATCCGCGCGGCGGCGTCGGCCACGACGGCGGCCAGCATCCGCTGGAAGCGCTCGGTGTAGGACTCGGCCGTCGCGGCGTCGAACAGATCGGTCGCGTAGCGCAAGGCGCCCGAAAGCCCCGCGGAATTCCCGTTTTCCGCGATAACCAGGTGCAGGTCGAACTTCGCTCCGGTATCGGGGATCTCGACCGGGCGCACCGACAGCCACGGCACCTCCACCGTGTCGAACGCGGGCGTCGCGCTCTCGAAACTGAACATCACCTGGAACAGCGGGTGCGCGCCCGATGAGCGATCCACCGCCATGGCGTCCACCAGGCGCTCGAACGGCAGGTCGGCGTTGGCGAACGCGGCCAGGTCCGCGTCGCGCACCTCGGTCAGCAGCGCGGCGAACGAGGCGTCGGCGCAAACCCGGGTGCGCAGGGCGAGGGTGTTGACGAACATGCCCACGAGGCCGTCGAGCACCCGCTCCCCGCGTCCGCCGACGGGCGAGCCGATCACGATGTCGGAGCTGCCGCTGAGCCGGGCCAGCGTGGCGGCGAAGGCCGCGTGCAGTGTCATGAACAGCGTCGCGCCGCCGCGCCGGGCCAGCGCACGTAAGCCCGCCGCCACCTCGGGCTCGATCACGAACTCGACGGCCGCGCCCTCGTGCGAAGGGATGGCGGGGCGCGGATGATCGGCCGGGAGGGGCAGTTGCGCGGGCGCGCCGTCGAGCACGTCGCGCCAGAAACGCAACTGCTGAGCGGCGAGGTCGCCGGGAACGTCCTCGGCGCCGAGCAGTTCCCGGTGCCAGAGGCTGTAGTCGGCGTATTGCACCGGCAGCGGCTCCCAGTCCGGCCGTCCGCCGGTCAGGCGCGCTCGGTAGGCCCGCACCAGATCGGTGACCAGCGGGACCATCGACATGGCATCGGCCGCGATGTGGTGCACGACGAACACCAGCAGGTATTCGTCGCCGGTGCGGCCGCGCGCCTCGTCCACCCGGTCCACCGCGAGCAACGCGACCCGGCAGGGCAACTCGGCGGTCACGTCGAATCCGGCGCGGACGATGCCCGCCACGGCGTCCTCCGCCGCGCGGCGGTCGATCGGCACCGGGTGCAGGCTCAGACCGATGTCGGCGGCGTCGCGAACGGACTGGCACGGGCCCTCGTCGGTGTCGGGATAGGTGGTGCGCAGCGTCTCGTGCCTGGCCAGCACGTCGAGCACGGCGCGCTCGAGCGCGGTCACGTCGAGACGGCCGGTCAGCCGCAGCACGATCGGCAGGTTGTAGACGCTGTCGGCGCCGTCCTGGCTCTCGACGCGGTTGAGGAACCACAGGCGCTGCTGCGCTGGCGAGAGCGGCACCCGCTCCGGCCGTGGGCGGCGCGCCAGGGGAAGTCGCGCTGCCCCGGTGTCGCCGAGCCGCTCGACGGCGGCGGCGAAGCCCTCCACCGTCGGCGCGTCGAACAGCGCGCGCACCGGCACGCGCACGCCCGCCGCCTCGCCGGTGCGTGCGCTGACCCGCGTGGCGTCCAGCGAACTGCCGCCGAGAGCGAAGAAGTCGTCGTCGAGCCCGGCCCGTTCGACCCGCAACACCTCCGCGAACACGGCGGCGACCAGACGTTGCGCTGCGCTCACCGGCGGACGGAAGCGCTCGGCCGCGAGCACGGGCGCGGGCAGCGCCGCGCGATCGAGCTTGCCGCTGGTGTTGCGGGGGAACTCGTCCAGCTCGACCAACGCGGTCGGCACCATGTAGTGGGGTATACGTTGAGCTACAGCGCCTTTCACCACGTCGAGATCGAGCGCCGCACCTGGTGCCTGGATCACATAGCCCGCCAGGAACTCGCCCGCCGGTCCGGTGACCAGCCGCGCCGCCGCCTGACCGACCCCGTCCGCCGCCAGCAGCGCGGCCTCGATCTCGGCGAGCTCGATGCGCTGGCCGCGGAATTTCACCTGGAAGTCGGTGCGGCCCAGATAGATCAACTCGCCGTCACGGCTCCAGCGCACCAGGTCGCCGGTGCGGTACATGCGCGCGCCCGGCGCGCCGAAGGGGTTGGCGACGAAACGGTCAGCGGTGAGGTCAACGCGGCCGTGGTAGCCGCGCGCCAGCTGCGCTCCGGCCAGGTACAGCTCGCCCGGCACACCGATCGGCGCGGGCCGCAACCGGCCGTCCAGCACATAGACCTGCGAATTCCACTCCGGCTCGCCGATCGGCACCTGCGGCGAGTCCAGCTCGGTGACCTCGCGATTGGTGATCGACACCGCCGCCTCGGTAGGGCCGTAGAGGTTGTGCAACCCCGCGCCGCACACTCGCCGGAACGCCGCGACCGTCTCCGGCGACAGCGCCTCGCCGATGACGAACACCTCGCGCAGCGAGTCCAGTTCGCCCGGCTCGGCGTGCGCGGCGAACACCGCGAGCATCGACGGCACGAAGTCGGTGAGCGTGACGCGATGGCGGGCGACGGTTTCGGCGAGATAGCGCGGATCGCGGTGCCCGTCCGGCGCGGCCAGCAGCAGGGTCGCGCCCGCCCGCAACGGCAGGAAGTAGCCCCACAGCGAGACGTCGAAAGTGCTCGCGGTCTTCTGCAAGTAGACATCGCCGGCACGCGGACCGTACTCCGCGTGCATCCAGGCCAACTGGTTGGCGATGGCCTGGTGGCTGACCGCCACGCCCTTCGGTTTGCCCGTCGACCCGGAGGTGAAGATCACGTAGGCGGGGTGCTGCGGGTGCAGCGTGCCGTGGCGTTCGCGGGCGCCGATCTTGCCGGAGGGATACGCGGAGAGATCGAGTTCATCGAGGTGATACACCGGCGCGGCAGTTGTCGCGGGCAAGGCGAACCGACTGGTGGTCAGTACCGCGTGCGGGCGCGCGATGGCGAGGATGTGGCCGATGCGTTCGGCCGGGTGCGCGGGGTCCACCGGAACGTACGCGCCGCCCGCCCGCGCCACCGCGTACATGGCGACGACCAGCTCGACCGAGCGCGGCAAGGCCAGCACGACCAGCGCTTCCGGCCCCACGCCGATGCCGATGAGCATCCTGGCCAGCCGGTCGGCGCGGTCGGACAGCTCGGCGTAGGTGAGCTGTTCGCCGTCGGCGACCACCGCGACGGCATCCGGGGTGCGGCGCGCCTGCGCGTCGAAACCCTCGTGCAGGAAGCGATCGGGCACCTTGTGTCCGCTGGCGTTCCAGCTCGCGGTGACGTAGTCGAGTTCGCCCGCGTCCAGCAGCGGCAGGTCGCCCACCGGCGCGTCCGGGTCGTCGACGGCCGCGCTCAGCAGCCGGATGAACTTCGCGGCGAACTCCCGCACCGTCGGCGCGTCGAACAGGTCGGTGGCGTAGGTGAATTCGGCACGGTAGCCGTCGGCGGCGTCCGAGATCGTGAGCTGGAGGTCGAACTTCGCGAAACCGGAGTCGAAGTCCACCTGCTCGGTGTCGAGACCGGCCATGTTCAGCGCGATCGGCCCGATGTTCTGCATGAACAGCGCGACCTGGAACAGCGGATGCCGGGCGGCCGAACGCGGCGGGTTCAGCGCCTCCACCAATTGCTCGAACGGGATGTCGGCATGGGCGAAGGCGCGCAGATCGCGGTCGGCGGCGTGGGCGACCAGGTCTGCGAAGCCGAGCGCCGCGTCCACCTCGGTGCGCAGCACGAGGGTGTTGACGAACATGCCGACCAGGTCGTCCAGCGCGGCCTCGCCCCGGCCCGCGACGGGCGTGCCGATCACGATGTCCGCGGTGCCCGACAGCCGGGCCAGCAGTGCGGCCAGCGCCGCGTGCAGCACCATGAACGGCGTCGCGCGCACCCGTGCCGCCAGCGCCTCGACACCGCAGCGCAGCGTGGCGTCGACGGCGAACTCATAGGTGGCGCCCCGGTACGAGGACGCGGCCGGACGCGGCCGATCGGCGGGCAGATCCAGTTGCGCGCGCAGTCCGGCCAGTTCGGCGCGCCAGAAGGCGAGTTGCCGCGCCGCAACGGAATCGGCGTCGGTCTCCGCACCGAGGACCCGTTGCTGCCACAGCGCGTAGTCGGCGTACTGCACGGGCAGCGGAGCCCACTGCGGGCCGCGGCCGTCCCGGCGCGCGGCATAGGCGGTGGCCAGGTCGCGCATCAGCGGCCCGAGCGAGAAGCCGTCGGCCGCGATGTGGTGGATGACGAGCACGAGCGTGTGGTCCTCGGGCCCGCAGCGCAGCAGGCGCACCCGTACCGGGATCTCCTCGGCGACGTCGAAGCCTTGCGCCGCCGCCCGGCGGATCGCGGCGGCCAACCGCTCCTGCGGCACTTCGGCGGGCGACAGGTCGAACACCGCGTGCACCCGCCGCACCGATTGCGCGGGCCCGTCGGTGGTCTGCGGATACACGGTGCGCAGCACTTCGTGCCTCGCCACCAGATCGGTGATCGCCGCCGACAGCGCCGCGACGTCCAGCGGGCCGCGCAGGCGCAGCGCCACCGGGATGTTGTCCACGGCGGCGGCGCCCAGGTCGCGGGACTGCTCGGTGTCGGCGTCGAACCGGTTGAGCAACCACATGCGCCGCTGCGCTGGCGAGAGCGGAATCCGCTCCGGGCGCGGACCGGCCACCAGCGGCGGACGCGGCGCGACCGGACGCGCCGACGCGGCCACCGCGGCCACGGTCGGACGGTCGAAGAAATCGCGCACGTCCACGGTCGCGCCGATGGCCGCGGCGATCCGGGCGATGGCGCGGGCGGCGAGCAGCGAATTGCCGCCGATGGCGAAGAAATCGTCGTCCGCGCCCACCCGCGGCAGGTCGAGCAGCTCGGCGAAGACCGCGGCGACCGCCTCCTCCGCTTCGGTTTCCGGCGCGCGATAGGCCGGTGCGCGCGAGCCGAATTCCGGTTCGGGCAACGCCCTGCGATCCAGCTTGCCGTTGGCGTTCAAGGGCATCGCCGCCAGCGGGACGAGCAGCGACGGCACCATGTACTCGGGCAGTTCGCGGCGGACGGAGTCCAGTACCTCGGCGGTCACGACCCCCGCACCGACCACGTAACCGACCAGATGATCGCCGCTCGCATGCCGGTGCAGCAGCACCGCCGCCTGGGTGACGCGCGGATGACGCAGCAGCGCCGCCTCCACCTCGCCGAGTTCGATCCGCAGGCCGCGCAACTTCACCTGGAAGTCGGTGCGGCCCAGGTACTCCAGTTCGTCGGGCCCGCCTTCCGCACCGGGCGCCCAGCGCACCAGATCGCCGGTGCGGTACATCCGCTCCCCGGCCGGTCCCTCCGGGTTGGCCACGAAACGCTCGGCGGTCAGACCGGGGCGGGCGACGTAACCGCGGGCCAGTTGCACGCCCGCCAGGTACAGCTCGCCGGCGACGCCGCGCGCCACCGGGCGCAGGCTGTCGTCGAGCACCAGCAGTTCCGTGTCGTCGGCGGCGACGCCGATCGGCACGCCCGTCACGTCAGCGCCGGTCACCTCGTGCCCGGTCACGTCGACCGCCGCCTCGGTGGGCCCGTACAGGTTGTGCAGCGTCGCGCCGCAGACGTCGCGGAAGGCCGCGGCGGTGGCGGCCGGAAGCGCCTCGCCCGAGGCGAAGACCAACCGCAGCGAGTCCACCGCCGCCGCCCCCGGCTCGGCGACGAAGACCGCGAGCATGGACGGCACGAAATGCGCCACCGTGACACCACATTCGGCGATCACGCGCGCCAGGTACGCCGGATCGCGATGACCGTCCGGCTGCGCGACGACCAGCCGGGCGCCGACCTGCAACGGCCAGAAGAACTCCCACACCGACACGTCGAAGGTGAACGGCGTTTTCTGCAACACCACGTCGTCGGCGCGCAACCGGTAGATCCGTTGCCGCCAGCGCAGATTCGCCACGATCGCGCGGTGCGACACGGCGACGCCCTTCGGCCTGCCGGTCGACCCGGAGGTGAAGAGCACATAGGCGAGGTCGTCGGCCGACCGGGCGACCTCGGGTGCCTCAGACGTCGGCGCGCCCGCGAATTCGTCGATCCGCAGCGTCGCGACCGTGCGGCCGAAGTCGGGTTCGTCGCGCGTGGTGGTGAGCACGAGCACCGGTTCGGCGACGGCGAGTACGTACGCGATGCGATCGGCCGGATGGTCCGGGTCGATCGGCACATACGCGCCGCCCGCCCGCAGGATCGCGTACATGCCCACCAGCAGGTCGATCGACCGCCGGACGGCCAAACCCACCAGCGTGTCCCGCCGGACCCCGAGTTCGACCAGGCGGTGGGCAAGCGCGTTCACCCGCCCGTGGAACTCGGCGTAGGTGAGGGCGCCGCCCCCGTATTCGACGGCGATCGCGTCGGGGGTCCGCGCCACCTGCTCTTCGAACAGGCTCACCAACGTCTCGACCGGCGCGGCGGCGACCGGAAGGCCGGGCGCGATCGCGAGCGCGTCGCCGAGCAGCGCGTCCAGCACCGCGCCGAGCGCGCCGTCACCGGATTCCAGCAGCGCGGGCAGGAGACCGGAGATCACCACCGGGACCAGCGCGTCCGCGCCCACCCCCGCGCCCATGGCGTCGGACAGCGCCGCGAGTTCGGCGGCCAGCTCCGCGTAGGTGACGGTGCGTTCCCCGTGCCGCAGCGCCACCCGCCCCGGCGCCGACCCGGCGACGGTCGCGATGAGACCGGGCAGGTCCTCGATGCCGTAGCCGCGGCGCACGGCGTCTGCGTGGGTCATCAGCGGTTTCCTTCCGAATCGATGGCCGCCGCCGAGTCGGCGAGCAGTGCCTCGGCGGCGGCGGGCAGGGTCCGCAGCAAGGCCGCGAGACCGCTGCCGCCGAGGGCGGCGAGCAGGCCGGGCACCAGCCCGGCGAGCGAGACATGGATCATGGCTTCGGGTTTGGCCGCCGCGCCCATCGCTTTGGCGACGGTCGCGAGCTTGGCGTCGAGTTCGCCGAAGGAGATGCGCCGGTCACCGTGCTCGAACGCGATGGCGGCGGGGTCCGCCTGCGCCGCCCGGGCGATCAGCGCGGGCAGTTCCGCCATCGACGCGGCGGGCCGGGGCAGCCGTTCGGCCGCGGATCGGATGTCGATCGCGCGCACGGCCACCGCCGGATCCGCGGCGGCCGTCTCCAGCACCCGCAGCAGCCGGTCTCCGAAGGCGTGCGCCGTCGGCTCGTCGAAGATGTCGGTCGCATAGCCGACGCGCAGTTCCAGACCGGCCCGTGCGCCGTCGGCGGCGAAGCGCTCCAGCACGGTCACCTGCAAGTCGAATTTCGCCTCCGCCGGCGAGAGATCGATCGCCTCCACCGCCAGTCCGGGCAGCTCCACCGCCGCGCGTGGCAGGTTCTGGAAGGTGAGCAGCACCTGGCACAGCGGCGCGTGCGAGCCGGAACGGGTGACGCCGAGCGCCTCGACCACCTGATCGAACGGGGCGTCGGCGTGCGAGAACGCCGCCAGGTCCCGCCGGGTGACCTGCCGCAGCAGCTCGCCGAAACTCGCCCTCGGGTCGAGCTCGGTGCGCAACGCCACGGTGTTGACGAACATGCCGACCAGCTCGTCCAGCTCGCGGACTCCGCGCCCGGCGACCGGTACGCCGACCGTGACCTCCCCCGCGGCGGACAGTTTCGCCAGCAGCACCGCGAGCGCGCTGTGCACGAGGGTGAACAGTGTGCCGCCGTGTTCGCGGGCCAGTCGCTCCAGGCGGGCGGTGCGCTCGGCGTCGATCACGCGGGCAACGCTCGCCCCCCGCGTGTTCCGTCGGGCCGGTCGCGGGCGATCGGTGGGCAGGGCGAGCAGTTCCGGGGCACCGGCCAATTCGGCGCGCCAGAAGGATAGTTGGCGCGTCAGCAGGCTGTCCGGGTCGGCGGCGTCGCCGAGCAGCTCGTGCTGCCAGCGGCTGTAGTCGCGGTACCGGATGGCGAGGGGCGCCCAGTCCGGGGCGTGCCCGGCGGATCTGGCCAGGTAGGCGCGTACCAGATCGGCGGTCAGCGGCGCGATCGAGTACCCGTCCGCGCCGATGTGGTGCAGCACGACCACCAGGACGTATTCGTCGGCGGCGGTGGCGAACAGGGCGGCGCGCACCGGAGGCGCGGCGGCGAGGTCGAAGCCGAGTGACACCAATTCCGCTATGCGCGAGTCGAGTTCGGCGACCGTCACCGGGATAGGCGTCAGCTCGACCGGGGACGCGGGCACGACCTCCTGGACCGGTCCGGCATCGGTGTCGGGGTATCTGGTGCGCAAGGTCTCGTGCCGCTCGAGCACATCGCCGAGCGCCGCCGTCAGCGCCGCCACGTCCAGCTCGCCGCGCAACCGCAGCGCCGTGGGGATGTGGTAGGCCGACGAGTCCGGCGCGAGCCGGTCGACCACCCAGATGCGCTGCTGCGCGGGCGCGAGCGGCGCCGGTCCGGCATGGTCCCTGCGGACCAGGGCGGGCCGCGCCGCGCCGCGCTCGCCGGCCGCGATGCGCTCGGCGAGGGCGGACGGCGTCGGGGCTTCGAAGATCGCGGCCACCGGGACATGGCCGCCGAGTGCCGCGCCGAGCCGGGCCGCGAGCCGGGTGGCCATCAGGGAGTTGCCGCCCCTGGCGAAGAAGTCGTCGTCCGCGCTCACCGACTCCACGCCGATGACCTCCGCGAACGCGTCCGCGACCAGGCGCTCCAGCGCACCGGCCGGTGCGCGGAAGGCCGCCGCCTCGGCGAACACCGGCGCGGGCAGCGCGGCGCGATCGATCTTGCCGTTGGGCGTCAGCGGCAGCGCGGCCAGCACGACGACGGCGGCGGGCGTCATGTACCCGGGTAGCCGGGCGGCCACCGCCGCGCGCAGCGACGCGGCGAAGTCGGCGTAGGTGGACGGATCAGCTTGGGGGACTGCGGCATACGCGATGAGCCGGGCCCCGGCGCGCTCGTCGGCTTTCGCCACCGCCACCGCCGCGGTCACCCCCGGCTGCCGCAGCAGGGCGGCCTCCACCTCACCGAGTTCGATGCGGAAGCCGCCGATCTGCACCTGGAAATCGGCGCGCTCGAGGTATTCCAGGGCGCCGTCGGGACGCCAGCGCACGATGTCGCCGGTGCGGTACATCCGCTTGCCCGCCGCCGCGCCGAGTTCCGCCGCGAACGGATCGGCCACGAAGCGGTCGGCGGTCAGCGCGGCACGGTTCTGGTAGCCGCGCGCCAGCTGTACCCCGGCGAGGTACAGCTCGCCCGGCACCCCGATCGGCGCGGGCCGCAGCCGGCTGTCCAGCACATAGACCCGGCTGTTCCAGGCGGGCGAGCCGATCGGGACGGTGTGCTCCGGCTCGGCGTCGACCGCGAACGCGGTGATCGACACCGCCGCCTCCGTGGGGCCGTAGAGGTTGTCCAGCGCGGTCCGGTCGCGGTGGCGGCGCAGGAAATCGGCGGCCGTTGCCTGGGGCAGCGCTTCGCCGATGGCAAGCACGTGGCGCAGGGTTTCCGGCAGCGCGGCGGCGGGCTCGGCCGCCAGCAGCATGCCGATCAGGGCGGGCACCGCGTGCAGCACGGTCACGCCGTGGCGGCGCAGCAGTGCGCGCAGCAGGTCCGGGTCGCGTTCGGCGCCGGGCGAGGTGACGATCAGCCGGCCGCCGGTGACCAGCGCGGACCAGAACTCCCACACCGACAGATCGAAGGTCGCGGGTGTCTTCAGCAGCACGCGATCATTCGGGCCGAGGCCGTATCGCGCCGCCAGCCAGGCGAGCTGATTGACGATCGCGGCGTGCGGAACCGTCACGCCCTTGGGCAGGCCCGTGGATCCGGAGGTGAAGACGATGTACGCCGGATGCTCCGGACGCAGCGGACGGACCCGTTCCGCGTCGGTGATCGGGGTCGCGGCGAACTCCGTGCCGTCGAGTCGATCGATCTCCATGACGGCGCAGCCGATGTCGAACGGAAAACCATCGCGCGAGGTGGTCAGCACGACAGCGGGCGCAGCGGTGGTCACGATATGGGCGACCCGCTCGGCGGGATGATCCGGATCGACGGGCACATAGGCCCCGCCCGCGCGCACCACGGCGTACATCGCGACCACCAGTTCGAACGAGCGGCGCATCGCCAGCACCACCGTCGACTCCGGTCCGACACCCGATGCGATGAGCCTGCGCGCCAATCGGTTCACCCGGTCGTCGAACTCGGCGTAACGCAGCTGGTCGCCGGTCGTCGCGTCCACCAGCGCGACCGCGTGCGGGCTGCGCGCGGTCCGCGCGTCGATCAGATCCGCCAGCGTGGCCCGTTGGACGGGCTGCCTGGTCCGGTTCCATTCGGCGAGCACCTGTGAACGGTCGGTTCCGAGCAGGTCGATGTCGCCGACCGGCGATTCCGGCCGTACCGCGATCGTTTCGAGCACCCGGCGCAGCTGAGCGGCGAACCGGAGCGCGGTCGCCCGCTCGAACAGATCCGTGGCGTACCCGAGCGACAGCTCGATGCCGTCGGGCTCGCCGTCGGCGTCGTAGGCGTCCACCGCGAACAGGTGCAGGTCGAATTGCGCCACGCCGGTGTCGAAGTCGAACTCGCGGACGTCGAGGCCCGGCAGCCGAAGCTGTCCGCGCTCGTGGTTCTGGAAGGAGTAGCCGACCTGGAACAGCGGGTGCCGTGCGGTGGAGCGCACGGGGTTGAGCACTTCCACCAGACGTTCGAACGGCACGGTCGCGTGTTCCAGCGCCGCCAGGTCGGCGGCCCGGGCCCGGGCCAGGAGTCCGGCGAACGACTCGCCGCCGTCGACGCCGACGCGCAACACGAGGGTGTTGACGAACATCCCGATCACGTCGTCCAGTTCGGCCGCGCCGCGTCCGGCCACCGGCGTGCCGATCGCGATGTCACCGGTGCCCGACCAGCGCGCGAGCAGCACGGCGAACGCGGTGTGCATCACCATGAACAGCGTCGCGCCGTGCCGTCGGCCGAGGGCGGCGAGATCCGCGTGCAGCCGGGCGCCGATGGTCAGCGGAACCTTGTCCCCGCGCAGGGTCTGCTTCGCTGGGCGAGGACGGTCGGTCGGCAGCGCCAGCTGATCCGGCAGTCCGGCCAGCGTCCTGGTCCAGAACCGGATCTCGCGCGCCGCCACCGATTCCGCGTCGTCCTCGGCGCCGAGCAGTTCGCGTTGCCACAGTGCGTAATCGGCGTACTGCACGGTCAGCGGCGTCCAGTCCGGCGCGGCGCCGTCGCGACGCGCGGTGTAGGCGACCATCAGGTCCCGCACGAACGGCGCGATGGAGGAGCCGTCGGCGGCGATGTGGTGCAGCACCGCGGCGAGCACGAACTCACTCCGCGCACCGGTGCGGACCACGCGGAACAGCCGTATCCGCACCGGAATCTCGGCGGTGACGTCGAAGGTCGTCTCCGCCAGCTCCCGCACCCGCCGCGGCAGCTCGTCTGCCGGGACATCGATGGGCGCCGGCGCGGGAGCGACGGCGGGTTCGGCGAGCTGCACCGGTTCCCCGTCGATTTCGGGGTAGCGGGTGCGCAGCGTTTCGTGCCGTGCCACCACGTCGCCGAGCGCGGCCAGCAACGCGGGCACGTCCAGCTCACCGGACAGCCGCAGAGCCACCGGGATGTTGTAGGCGGTGGAGGACCGATCGAACCGGTTGAGGAACCACATGCGCTGCTGCGCCGGCGAGAGCGGCACCCGCTCCGGACGCGCCGCCGCCACCAGCGCGGGCCTGCTGCCTCCCATCGCCACCGCGCTCGCCGCCGCCGCCAGGTCCGCGACCCGGGGCGCTTCGAACAGCGCCCGCACACCGACCGTCCGGCCCAGCGCCGCACCGATCCGGGTGACCGCTTTGGCGGCCAGCAGAGAACTGCCGCCGAGCGCGAAGAAGTCGTCGTCGGCGCCGACACGCTCGGCGCCGAGCACTTCGGCGAACACCTGCGCCACGACCCGTTCGCTCGGTGTGGACGGCGCCCGGTAGGCGGTCGATTCGAACCGTGGCGCGGGTAGCGCGGCGCGGTCCAGCTTCCCGTTGACCGTCAACGGGATATGCGGCACCGGGACGATCGCGGCGGGCACCATGTGCTCGGGCAGGCGGTACACCAGGGCTTGGCGCAGCGCGGCGGGGTCGATCGAGTCGTCCGCGGCGACCACGTACGCGACGATGCGCGGTTCGTCCACCAGATCCGCGCGCACCACAACGGCCACTTCCCGCACCGTTTCGGACGCCTCCAGCAGCGCGGCCTCGATCTCACCGAGTTCGACGCGGAAGCCGCGCAGGTTCACCTGCTGGTCGGCGCGCCCGAGGTACTCCAGTTCCCCGTCGGCGGTCCACCGGGCCAGATCACCGGAGCGGTAGGTGAGCGATCCGTCGCCCGCGTACGGGTCGGCGACGAAGCGGCCCGCGGTGAGGGCCGGACGGTGCAGGTAGCCGCGCGCCAGTTGGCCGCCGGAGACGTAGATCTCGCCGGGCACTCCCACCGGGACCGGCCGCAACCGGTCGTCGAGCAGCCGGACGGTCAGTCCTGGCAGTCCCGCGCCGATCACGCTCGCGGAGCCGGTGCGTCCGTCGATCTCGCGGTAGGACACGTGCACCGTGGTCTCGGTGATGCCGTACATGTTCACCAGGCGGGGCGCGTCCGGGTAGCGGGCGAACCAACCCGCGAGCCGCTGCGGCTCCAGCGCCTCGCCGCCGAAGACGACGGTGCGCAAGGCGAACGCGGCGGGTTCCGGCTCGGCCAGATCGACCGCGACGAGCTGATAGAACGCCGACGGGGTCTGGTTGAGCACGGTGACTCGCTCGGCGATCAGCAGTTCGCGGAACTGCCGCGGCGAGCGGGAGGTGTAGTAGTCGACCACCACCACCGTCGCGCCCGACAGCAGCGGACCCCACAGTTCCCACACCGAGAAGTCGAAGGCGTAGGAGTGGAACATGGTCCACACGTCCGCCGGGCCGAAGCCGAAGCGCCGTCGCGTGTTGTCCAACAGCCGCAGCACGTTGCGATGCGGCACCACAACGCCTTTCGGCCTGCCGGTGGAGCCGGAAGTGTAGATGACGTAGGCCGCGTCGCCGGAGCGCAGCGGGGCGCGACGGTCCGCGTCGGTGATCGGCGCGCCGCTGAATTCGGTGAGATTCGGCGCGTCGACATCGATCACCGGTCCGCCGAACCAGCCGCGCGGCAACTCGGTGGCGGCTCCTGCGATCGCGCAGATCGGTCTCGCGTCGTCCAGGACGTATTCGATGCGGTCGTCCGGGTAGGCCGGATCGATCGGCAGGTACGCGCCGCCCGCTTTGAGGACCGCGAGCAAGGCGACCACCAACTCCGCCGAGCGGGGCAGCGCGACGGCCACCAGCGCTTCCGGCCCGACGCCCGCGGCGACCAGCCGTCGCGCCAACCGGTTGGACCAGTCATCGAGTTCGGCGTAGGCCAGTGACCGCGCGCCGTCGCGCACCGCGACGGCGGCCGGGTCCAGCGCGGCGGCCCGCGCGAAACGCTCGGCCAGGCTGCCGGTGACGTCCACGACGCCCGCCGCACCGACGGGCCATTCGTACAGGGCGCGATGCTGTTCCTCGGCGCTGAGCAACTGGATGTCGCCCACGACCACCGTGGGATCGGCGGCGATGGCGGCCAGCACCTGGGTGAACCGCCTGCCGAGCACGGCGATCGAGGGCGCGTCGAAAAGGTTGACGGCGTAGCGGATCTCGACCTGCATGCCGTCGGCGCGCCCGTCCGGGTCGTTCGACTCGAGCACGGTGAACTGCAGGTCGAATTCGGCGACGGGCGCGTCGAACTCCTGCGCGCGCACCCGCAGGCCGGGCAGTTCCAGGTCGGGCAGGGTGAAGTTCTGGAAGGTCAGCGCCACTTGGAACAGCGGATGACGGTTGCGC
Source organism: Nocardia implantans (assembly GCF_035544775.1). NCBI lineage: Bacteria > Bacillati > Actinomycetota > Actinomycetes > Mycobacteriales > Nocardiaceae > Nocardia > Nocardia implantans. Next base: position 107,595 of record NZ_JAYKYQ010000008.1, read on the forward strand.
GCGCGGGCCGGCGCGAGCAGTTCGACGAGCCGTTCGAACGGCGCGTCGGCGTGCGAGAGCGCGTCGAGGTCTTGATCGCGCACCGCGTCGAGCAAGGTCTCGAACCTGGCTCTGGTGTCGACGGCGGTGCGCAGCACCAGCGTGTTCACGAACATGCCGACGAGCCGGTCCAGCTCCGCGTCACCGCGTCCGGCGACCGGGGTGCCGATCGCGATGTCCGAGCGGCCCGACAGCCGGGCCAGCAGCACCGCCAGCGCCGCGTGCACCGTGCTGAACAGCGTGGTCTCGCGTTTGCGCGCCAGCTCGCCCAGTTCGCTGTGCAGATCGGAATCGATCCGCAGGCGGTGCGTCGCGCCGCGATAGGAGGAGACCGGGGGACGCGGGCGATCGGTCGGCAGTTCGAGTTGCTCGGGCAGGCCGTCCAGGGCGGTGCGCCAGAAGTCGAGCTGCCGCTCGGTGTCGGCGAGGTCGGCCTGCCAGAGCGTGTAGTCGGCGTACTGCACCGGCAGGGGGTCCCACGCGGGCGCGGCGGCGGCCCGGCGCGCCGAGTAGGCGGTCATCAGATCCTCGGCCAGCGGTCCGAGCGAGAATCCGTCCGCGGCGATGTGGTGCAGCACCAGGGCGAGCACGTGCTCCGTGCTCGGCGCGCCGTCGATCGCGAACAGCGCGGCGCGCAGCGGGGTGTCGGTGGTCAGATCGAACGGCGCGGCAGCCAGCTCCCGAAGCCTATCCGGCACAGCGGTTTCGGCCAGTCGAGTGACGGGAAGTCCGGGCGCGGCTTGCGGCAGGACCCGTTGTTCGGGCCCCTCCGGACCGTCCGGGTAGACGGTGCGCAAGATCTCGTGCCGGGCGGCCACGTCGGCGAGAGCGGCGGTCATCGCCGCGATGTCCAGTTCACCGGACAGGCGCAGCGCGACCGGGATGTTGTCGATCGCGTCGGCGGCGGCGGCTTGCTCGGCGGCGTGGAAGCGGTTGACGAACCAGACGCGCTGCTGGGCCGGCGACAGCGGGACGCGCCGCGGCCGCGGGCGGGGGCGCAGCGGGACGCGTCCGCCCTCGCCTCGATGCGTTTCGGCGCGGACGGCCAGCGCGGCGACCGTCGGCGCGTCGAACAGCGCCCGCACCGGTATCCGGGTATCGAGCGCGGAGCCGAGCCGGGCCACCACCCTGGCGGCGGTGAGCGAATTGCCGCCCAGGGCGAAGAAGTCGTCGTCCAGGCCCACCCGTTCGACGCCGAGCAGCTCACCGAACGCGGCGGCGACGAGCCGCTGCACCGGTGTGGCGGGCGCACGGAACCGCGCGGGCTCCGCCGCGGGCGCCGGTAGGGCGCGGCGGTCCAGCTTGCCGGAGGCGTTGACCGGGAACTCGGGCAGGACGACGTATGCCGAGGGAATCATGTACGCCGGTAGTCGCCGGGTCAGCGTCGCTTCGAGCGCCCCGAGCTCGAGGTCCGCGCCGGAGGCGGGCACCAGGTAGGCGACGAGCCGCTCGCCGGTCCCGGCGTCGTCGCGCACGAGCACGACTGCCTGCGCGATTTCGTCCAGACCCGTGAGCGCCTGTTCGATCTCGCCGAGTTCGATACGCAGACCACGCAACTTCACCTGGAAATCGGTACGACCCAGATACTCCAGCTCACCGTGCTCGGTCCACGCCACCAGATCACCCGTGCGGTACATCCGCGCACCCGGCTCACCGAACGGGTTCGCGACGAACCGGTCACTCGTCAGATCCGGACGCGCCACATAACCACGCGCGAGCTGAACACCCGCGAGATACAGCTCACCCGCGACACCGACAGGAACCGGGCGCAACCGAGCATCCAGCACGAACACCTGCGTGTTGAACACCGCAGCACCGATCGGCACCGACTCGACATCGGCATCCACCACCTCGTGGAAAGTGACGTCGACCGCCGCCTCCGTCGGACCGTACAAGTTGTGCAAGGACGCGCCGGTCAACTCCCGCAAACGATGCGCGGGCTTGGGCGGCAACGCCTCACCCGAAGCGAACACCATCCGCAACGAATCACACTGCGCCGCAGCCACATCCGCGACGAACACCGCCAGCATCGACGGCACGAAATGGGTGACCGTCACCTTCTCCGCACTGATGACCTCAGCCAGATAGGCCGGGTCACGATGCCCATCCGGCTTCGCCACCACCAACCGCGCACCGATCTGCAACGGCCAGAAGAACTCCCACACCGACACATCGAACGTCGCGGGCGTCTTCTGCAACACCACATCAGCACCGGTCAGCTGGTAGGCAGTCTGCATCCACACCAGGCGGTTGACGATCGCCGAATGCGGAACCGCGACACCCTTCGGACGACCCGTCGAACCCGACGTGAAAATGACATAAGCGCAGTTCGACGGCGTGAGCGTGCCCAGCCGATCCGCGTCGGTGAGCGGCGCACCGGCGTAATCGCCGGTGTCGAACAGATCGACATCCAGCACCGCCCACATCCCGGCGTCCCGGCCGGACAGGTCGAGCCCGTCCACGGAGCGGGTCAGCACGCAGACCGGACGCACCGTCCGCAGCATGTCGGCGATCCGTTCGGCCGGATGCTCCGGATCGATGGGCACGTAGGCTCCCCCGGCCGCGAGCACCGCGTACAGGGCGATCACGAGATCGGCCGACCGCCGCATGCCCACCGCCACCGGCTGGTCCGGCCGCACGCCGACGGACACCAGCAGCCTGCCCAACCGGTGCACCCGGTCCGCGAACTCGGCGTAGGTGAGCGATGCGCCGTCGCAGGTCACCGCGATCGCTTCCGGCGTCAGCGCCGCCTGCGCCTCGAACAGCGATACGAGCGTCGCGCCCGGATCCACCGGATGCCCGGTGGCGTTCCAGGTGTCCAGGATGCGGGCGCGCTCCCCTGGGCTCAGGACGTCGATCGCGCCGACGGGCACCTGCGGGTCGGCGGCCACCGCGTCCAGCACCCGGCGCAGGCGCAGCGCGAACGACGCGACGGTGGCCGGGTCGAACAGATCGGTCGCGTATTCGAAGACCGCCGCGAGACCGGACTCGTCCTGGGCCACCGACAGGTGCAGATCGAATTTGGCCGTGCCCGTGTCGATGTCGAGCCCGGATGCGGTCAGGCCGGGCAGCTCGAGTTCGGTGCGCGCGGTGTTCCGCAGGTCCAGCATCACCTGGAACAACGGGTGCCTGGCCGCCGACCGCTCCGGCGCGAGCACCTCCACCAAGCGCTCGAACGGCGCGTCGGCGTTCGCGAAAGCGGCCAGGTCGCGATCGCGCACCGCCGCGACCAAGCCGGCGAAGGTCAGCTCGGGACGGACGTCGGCGCGCAGCACGACGGTGTTCACGAACATGCCCACCAGTTCGTCCAGCGCCCGCTCACCGCGACCGGCCACCGGGGTGCCGATCACGATGTCCTGCTGTCCGGACAATCGGGCCAGCAGCGTGGCGAACGCCGCGTGCAGCACCATGAACAGCGAAGCGTTCGCTCCGTCCGCGAGCGCGCGCAACCGGCGCAGCGTCGCGGCATCGACGGTGAACGCATGGCGCGCGCCGCGACCCGACGCGACGGCCGGGCGCGGCCGGTCGGCGGGCAGCGTCGTCAGGTCCGGCAGACCGGCCAGCTCGCCCTGCCAGAACCGGATCTGCTCGGCCAGCATAGAACCGGAGTCGTCCTCGGAACCGAGTGTCTCCCGCTGCCACAGCGCATAGTCGGCGTACTGGACGGCAAGCGGCGTCCATTCGGGTGTGCCGCCCGCGTGGCGCGTGGCGTAGGCGCGCATGAGATCACGGGTGAGCGGTGCGAGCGACCAACCGTCGGCGCCGATGTGGTGCAGAGCGACGACGAGCACATGGTGCTCCGCGCCGACGCGCAGCAGGACGAGGCGCACCGGCGGCTCGCGATCCACCCGGAACGGCGTGGCCACCAGTTCCCGAATCCGCTCGGTCAGCCGCCGCTCGTCGATCGACTCCGCCACCAGCGCGACCCGCGCCTCCCCGACCGGAAGCGCCAGTTGATACGGAATGCCGTCCGCGGCCGGGTAGATCGTGCGCAGGGACTCGTGCCTGGCGAGCACGTCGAGCACCGCGTCGGCCAGCGCCGCTTGGTCGAGCGCGCCGCGCAGCCGGATGGCAGCCACCAGATTGTCGGCCACCGAGTCCGCGTCGAACTGGTTGAGGAACCACATGCGCTGCTGCGCGTAGGACAGCGGGATCAGCGCGGGACGCGGCCCGGCGACCAGCGGCGCCCGTTTGCGCGCCCGGCCGCAGGACAGGTGCGCGGCCAGCGCGGCCACGGTCGGGTGCTCGAACAGCGCCCGCACCGGCACTTCGGCGTCCAGCGCGTCCGCCAGGCGGGCCGCGATCTGCGTGGCGACCAGCGAGTTGCCGCCCAAAGCGAAGAAGTCGTCGTCCGAGCCGACCGGATCGACGCCGAGCATCTGCCCGAACACCGCGGCGACGGCCCGCTCCGCCGGGGTGCCCGGCGCACGGAAGGCCCTGGTGACCGGCACGGGATCGGGCAGCGCCTTGCGGTCCAGCTTGCCGGAGGGAGTCAGCGGCATCGCGGCGAGCGGGACGTACGCGGTGGGCACCATGTACGAGGGCAGCACGGAGCGCAGCCGCCGCTCCAGCTCCGCGGTTAGCCGGTCGGGGGCGATCGCGCCGACCACGTAAGCGGCCAGCGTCTGCCCGGAGGGCTGCGCGACGATCCGGACCGCCGCCGCGCGCACGTCGTCCATGGCGAGCAGGGCGGCCTCGATCTCGCCGAGTTCGATCCGCTGCCCGCGCAGCTTCACCTGGAAATCGCCGCGGCCCAGGTACTCCAGTGCGCCGTCGCGGCGGCGGCGCACCAGATCACCGGTCCGGTACATCCGGCTGCCCGCCGGTCCGTACGGGTCGGCGACGAAACGCTGCGCGCTCAGGTCGGCGCGGCCGTGGTAGCCGCGCGCCAGCTGCACGCCGGACAGGTACAACTCGCCGACCACCGCGTCCGGAACCGGTCGTAACCGATCGTCGAGGACCATGGCCCGGCTGCCCGGCACCGGAAGCCCGATCGGTGCGGGACCGCTCGCGGCCGGGTCGACGGGGGCGTGCGTCGCGTGCACGGTGAATTCGGTGGGGCCGTAGAGGTTGTGCAGCCGCGCGTGACTCACCGCGGCGAACGCGGCGGCGGCCTCACCGGTCAACGCCTCCCCCGCGACCAGCACGGTGCGCAGGGACGCGATCTCCTCCGGCGCGGCGGCGCCGGCGAACACCGTGAGCACGGACGGAACGAACGAGGTCATCGTGACGCGGTGCGCGGCGATGGTCGCGGCGAGATACCGGGGATCGCGGTGCCCGTCGTGGTCGGCCACCACGATCCGCGCGCCCCGGGTGAGCGGCGCGAACAGCTCCCACACCGACACGTCGAAGGTGGCAGGGGTCTTGAACAGCACGACGTCGCCCGCGGCGATCCGGTATTCCTCCGCGATCCACCTGATCTGATTGACCGCCGAATCATGCTGCACCGCTACGCCCTTGGGACGTCCGGTCGATCCGGACGTGAAGATGACGTACGCCGCGCACGCCGCGCGCAACGGGGCGAGGCGATCCGCGTCTCCGACCGGCGCGGCGGAGTATCCGGCCACCGCAGGGGCATCGGCCGTGACGACCGGCGTCGCGGGGAGGCCCGCGAGCGCGCACCGATCGGCGAATTCGGCCGCATCCGCTCGCGAGCGAGTGAGCACGCACGTCGGGCGGGCCGCGGCGATCACCTGGGCGATCCTGGCCGCGGGCTGGTCCGGGTCCACCGGCACGTACCCACCCCCCGCGGTCAGCACCGCGTACGCGGCCACCACGAGATCGACCGAACGCCGCATGCCGAGCACGACCAGCCGCTCGGGGCCGACGCCCGCGGCGATCAGCCGCCGCGCCAGCCGGTTGACCGCGCCCGCGAACTGCGCATAGGTCAGCCGCCGCTCGGCGTCGAGCACCGCGACCGCGTCCGGCGTGCTGCGCACCTGCGCCTCGAACGCGTCCAGCAGAGTCTCCGCCGGGTCGTGCGCAGCCACGGGAGCCCGCCCGGCCTCCAGCGCGCGGGCTTGCTCGTCCGGGTCGAGCAATGGCAGGTCGCGCACCGCGATCGCGGGATCAGCGGTGATCGCCCACAAGAAGCCGATCAGCCCGCGGACGTACCCCGCGATGGTGGCTTCGTCGAACAGATCGGTGGCGTAGGTGAATTCCGCGGGAACGCCCGCCGGTGCCGAACCTTCCCCGAGTCCGGCGCCGGCGGCGTTCTCGGTGACCGTGAGCTGGAGATCCAGCTTGGTCACTCCGGTGTCCAGGGTACTGGTGACGACCGACAGTTCGGGCAGTTCGAAGGCGATTGCCTCGGCATTGTCGAAGGCGAGCAGCACTTGGAAGAGCGGATGGCGCGCCTGCGAGCGCGGCGGATCCACCGCCGCGACCACCCGCTCGAACGGCAGTTCGGCATGGCCGAAGGCGGCGAGGTCGCCCGCGCGCACCCGCGCCAGCAAGGCGGTGAACGGCTCGGCCGCCTCGACCCTGGTCCGCAGCGCGAGGGTGTTGACGAACATGCCGATCAAGTCGTCGAGCGCGCGGTCGCCCCGGCCGCCGACCGGGGTGCCGATCACGATGTCGTCGCCGCCGGACAGCCGCGCCAGCAAGGCGGCCAGCGCGGCGTGGGTCAGCATGAAGGAGGAAACGCCGTGCGCGCGGGCGAGTTCGCGCATCCGGGCGACCAGTTCGCCGGGGAACTCGAAGCCGAACACCGCGCCGCGACCGGAGGCCACCGCGGGGCGGGGCCGGTCGGCGGGCAGGTCGAGCTGGTCGGGCGCGCCCGCGAGCGCATCGGTCCAGAAGGACGACTGAGCGGCCGCGAACGATCCGTCCGCGGAGCCGAGCAGTTCGTGCTGCCACAGGCTGTAGTCGGCGTACTGCATCGGCAGCGGAGCCCATGCGGGCGCGCTGCCGCCGCGCCGCGCCCCGTAGGCGGTCATCACGTCGCGGGCGAGCACGCGCAGCGAGAGCCCGTCGGCGGCGATGTGGTGCAGGACCAGCGCGAGCGCGTGGGTGCCGTCGTCCACCGCGAAGATGCGGGCCCGGATCGGGATCTCACGTTCCACGTCGAAGCCACCGGCGGCGAACGCCCTCAGTCGCCCGTCCAGCTCGGCGGCGGCGATCGCCTCCGGCGCGCCCGCCACCTCCGCCGCGGGCAGCACCACTTGCCGTGCCGCGGGACCGGTGCCGTCGCCCGGCAGCGCGGGGAAGATCGTGCGCAGCACCTCGTGGCGGATGACCAGATCGTCGAGCGCCTGCCGCAGTGCGGTGACGTCCACCGCGCCACGCAACCGCACCACGAACGGCATGTTGTAGCTCGCGCCCGGCTCGAAACGGTTCAGAAACCAGATGCGCTGCTGCGCCGGGGAAAGCGGAACCAGCGGCGGCCGTGGCCGTGCCCGCAGCTGCGCGACCAAGGACGCGCCGCCGGATCCACCGGCCCGCTCGACGACCCCGGCGAGTTCGGCCACCGTGCAGGCGGCGAACACGTCGCGGACTCCGAGCGGGCAGTTCAGGTCGGCGGACAGCCGGGCGGCGACCTGCGTGGCCACCAGACTGTTTCCGCCGAGTGCGAAGAAGTCGTCGTCGCGACCGACCAGCTTGTTACCGAGCACTTCGGCGAACACCCGCGCGATCGCCCGCTCCACAGGGGTCGCGGGCGCGGTGTAACCGGTGGAAGCCCTGCTCGGAGCCGGTAGGGCGGCGCGATCCAGCTTCCCGGAAGCGTTCACCGGCAAGGTGTCCAGCAGCACGTAGGCGGCGGGCGCCATATATCCGGGCAGCGCTTCGGCCGCCGCCGCGCGCAGCCGTTCGGTCCGCACGGCTCCCGGCCGCGCCGCGACGACGTAGGCCACCAGTTGCGCGCCGACACCCGCGTCGTCGCGCGCCACGACCACCGCGCGATCGACCCCGTCCACCCTGGCGAGCACGGCCTCGATCTCGCCGGGCTCGACGCGCAGGCCGCGCAGCTTCACCTGGAAGTCCGTGCGTCCGAGGTATTCCAGCTCCCCCTGCGGGGTCCACCGCACCAGGTCACCGGTGCGATACATCCGGTCACCGGCCCGCGCGGGCCCGGCCGGGCCGCCGAACGGGTCGGCCACGAACCGCGCCGCGGTGAGCTCCGGCCGCGCCACGTAGCCCCGGGCGAGCTGTACCCCCGACAGATACAGCTCACCCGGCGCCCCGACCGGCACCGGCCGAAGCCGCGAGTCGAGCACATAGAGCCTGGTGTTGAACACCGGCGCACCGATCGGCACCGAGAGGGTATCGGTGTCGGTGACTTCGTGAAAGGTGACGTCGACCGCCGCTTCCGTCGGACCGTACAGATTGTGCAGGCGAACGCCGGTGAGTTCGCGCATCCGCTGGGCCAGCGCCGCGGGCAGGGCCTCCCCGGAGGCGAACACCGTGCGCAGCGGCGTGCGGAACGCGGCGGGCTGATCGGCGAGGAACGCCGCGAGCATGGAGGGTACGAAATGCGCTGTGGTGATGCCATATTCGTCGATGACGCGGCGCAGATAAGCGGGATCGCGGTGCCCGTCCGGCTGGGCGAGCACCAGCGTCGCGCCGATCTGCAACGGCCAGAAGAATTCCCACACCGAGACGTCGAACGTGGCCGGAGTCTTCTGCAGCACAACGTCTCGCGCCGATAGTCGGTAGGTCTGCTGCATCCACACCAACCGGTTGACGATCGCGCGGTGGGTGATGGCGACGCCCTTGGGCAGACCGGTCGATCCGGAGGTGAAGATCACATACGCCGGGTGCTCCGGCCGCAGGGCCGCGACTCGTTCCCGGTCCCATATCGGCCCCGTCCCGGCCGTCTCGTCGGCCTGGTCCACCCGCACCACCGGCAGGCCGGACAGCTCCGGCGGCAGGTCGTCCCCGGTGATCAGCGCGCACGCCGGACGGGCGGTCGCCAGGATGTGCGCCGTGCGCTCCGGCGGGTGGTCCGGGTCGAGCGGCAGGTAGGCGCCACCCGCGGCGAGCACCGCGTACATCGCGATCACCAGTTCCGGCGAGCGCGGCAGGTGCAGCGCAACCAGCGTTTCCGGCCCGACGCCCAGCGCGATCAGCCTGCGGGCGAGCCCGTTGGCGCGCGCGGCGAGCTCGCGGTAGGTGAGGTCGGGCGCACCGGCGGCCCGCAGCGCCACCGCGCTCGGCGTGCGGGCCGCCTGCGCCTCGAACATCGACACCAGCGTCGCCACGGGAGCGAAGCCGGGCCCGCGACCCGGCAGCCGCGCTTCCACGTCGAATCCCGTCTCGTTCCAGATCCGGGTGCTGACCTCGAGTTCCAGCTCGGTCGCGACCTCGACCGCGGCGAGCGCGGTGTCCGGCTCGGTGGCCACCAGGCGCTCCAGGTAGCGGAGGAACCTGGCGTGCTGCCGTGCGACGTCGTCGGCGGTGTACAGGTGCGGATTGGCCTCGAAGTCCACGTGCACGCGGTCCAGGTCGCCGTAGTAGACGTTGAGGCTCAGGTCCTCGACCGGGCCGGTGGACAGCACGTGGTATCGCCCGGCCGTGGCGCCGAGGGTCAGGTCGCTGCGGAACAGCATGATGTTGGCCAGCGGCCCGAAGAGCCCGCGCCGCGCCGGACTCGCGGCGCGCTCGGCATCCCGCTGGATGTCCTCGTGGCGGTAGCGCTGGTGGCGCAGCGCCCCGGCGACCTCGACGCGGGTGGCGCGCAGCAACGCGCCCCAGCTGCCGTCGACCGGCAACCGCAGCGGCACGATGTTCGACAGCATGCCCGCCGAGCGCCGCAGCGCCGCGGTGGTCCGCGCGGTCACCGGCAGGCTCAGCACCGCCTCGTCCCGGTCGGTGAGTCGTCCCAGATAGGCGGCGAACGCCGCGAGCAGCACCACCGCGAGCGTCGAATCCTGGCTCGCGGCAAGGGCGTTCATCCGCTCGACGAGCTCGGGCGCGAGCCCTCGCCCCGCGGTGAGGTTGGTCGCGCGGCGGTGCGCGCGGCGACCGGCGAGGCTGGTCGCTCCGTCCAGCCCGGCCACCCGCCCGGCCCAGTGCGCGCGATCGGCCTCGAACCGGGGGCTGCTGCGGTAGGCGAGTTCGGACTGGGTCAGGGAGGCGAGGGTGCCGGGCCGCACGGGTTCGGGTTCGATGCCGAGCACCCGCGCGGTGTACCGCTCGGCCACCCGCTTGGTGTTGGTGAGCGCGCCGTAACCGTCCAGCACGATGTGATGGGCCCGCAGATACCAGAAGTACCGCTGCTCGGCGACCCGCAGCACCGCGCCCGCGAACAGCCGGTCGGCGCGCAGGTCGACCGGCGCGCTCGCGTCCGCGCGCATCCAGGCGTGCGCCGCGGCCACCGGGTCGGTCTCCTCCCGCAAATCGATCAGCGGGATGTCGACCGAGAGGCCGAAGTCGACGCACTGGTGCGGCACCCCGCCGGATTCCCCGATCCGCACCAGCACCGACTGGTACTCGCGGGCCGCTTCGACCGAGACCTCTTGCAGCAGACCGGCATCCAGCTCACCGCGCACGTCCACGTACTGCGCGACGTTGACCGGCACGTCCGGCTCGAGCAGCTGCGCGTACCAGACACCGAGCTGCGCGGGCGCCAAGGCGAACGGCTCGGCGGCCCCGGACGGCTTCGGCCCGACGGAACGCGGCGGCAACGCGCTGGCCCCACCCAACTCCGTATCGTGCACCAGAGCCTCCTACTCGGCGGAAAAGCGGCTGTCCGAACGCTTTCGAGCAGCACGAACAAGCCGCTGCGCCCGGCTGCCCAGCCCGGACGCATGGCGTCGGCCACCACGTGGATTCGATGAGAGCGCGAGCGGTGCTCGGGCACGCTCGCGCGGAAAGCCGCCAATCCTCCAACGTCATCGCCGTGGAGCGAGCGCCACGGCTATGTCAGCTACGTCACACGGTCCTGATCCGTGCAGTGCGAACATTAGGCGCTTCGTTAATAAAAAGGAACAATTTGCACTAAAAACTTCTGGACGGTCGTCCAGCGCGGCTACCAGGGCCGGAAGTCCAGGCAAAGCGCGATGCGCGATCGCGGACGACCGCGGCGACACCGATGGCTGTGCAGATTATGAGCCGAAACGTTGCATTCGCGTTGCATCGGCGCCGAGACGGCGGTCCAGCACCCGGATCTTGGCCTCGATCTGCGCGTACAGCGGCGAGTCGCGATCGACCGTGGCGCGGTAGGCGGCCCATGCCGCGGCGTCGTCGCGACCCTCAGGGCACGCGGTCCACCGGCGCAGCACCGCGGCGTCGCCCGAAGCCAGTACCGCGGTGCGCAATCTGACCCGCAATTCGTCGCGAATGTCGATGATGCCCGGCGCGGTCGAGCGCGGCAGCACCGGCCCGGCATGGAGACGTAATGCGGAATCGACATCACCGGAGTCGAGCGCGGCGCGCAACGCCTCCACATCGGTTGCGACCGGAACACGCAAACGGTAAGGGCGCGAATCGAACACGGCCGGTCCGACCACCGCACGCAACCGGGACACGGCCGCGCGGATGGTGCCGTTGTCCAGATCGGTGTCGTCGAGCAGCAGCGCGAGATGATCGGCGCCGAGCCCCTCCGGATGTTCGGCCAGCAGCAGCAGGATCTCGGCATGCCGCTGCGACAGGGGCACCCGGTCCTCCGCGACGCTCAGTTGCGGCTGCCCGAGACCGAGCACGTCGAGCGCGAGCCGGCCGGCCGGGTGCGGCTGCGCCGGGTCGCGCCTGCCGCCACCGTCCGCGCGACGCTCGCCGGAGCGCATCGCGGTGAGCAGCAGGTCCATCTCCGCGGCCGTCGCGGTGGCTTTGACCAAGGCGAGGATCTCCGGTTTCGCCACGCGGACACCGCCTGCGATCATCAGCACCCCCACCAGCCTGCCGTCCGGATCGTGCACCGGCGCCGCGGCTCCGGTGATCTGATGCATCCGGTGCAGGAAGTGCTCCGGGCCGTGGATCCACGCGGCGCGCCCGGTGCGCACCACCAGGCCGACCGCGTTCGTCCCGATGCGGCGTTCGCTCAGGTCGTCACCGGCGCGCAGGCCGATCTCCGCGGCGGCCGCGACCTGCTCGGCGCCGCCGTGCACGGACAGCACCCGGCCGAACTGATCGGCCACCACGACGATCAGACCCGTTCTGGCCGTGTCTTGTACGAGCAGTTTGTCGATCAGCGGCATGAGCGCGGCCATCGGATGCGCCTGGAAATAGCGCTGCAGGTCGGCGCCGCGCAGACCGCGGCCGTCGACCGCGTCCATCGGGTCGATTCCACCGCGCAGGCTGCGCAGCCAGGACTCCAGCACGGCGGGACGCAGCAGACCGGCGAGGCGGGCAAGTTGATCGCCACCCGCGCCGAGATATCCGTGCGCCTTCGCGGCGTAGACTTCGAGCGCACCGAGTTGGGCGCCCGGCTCGACGCCCGGCCGTGGGGGTCGCCCACCTGCGATGTTGCTGACCATTTGCCTTTCTTTCCCGCCCCAAACTGTACCGGCGCATTCGAAGCGGCAACGACCGATGTTGGGCTTTGTCCGCCAGGTCACACCCGGTGCGCATCCCCGAACATTGTGACCGAACCGTCTTTCACTTCATGCCGACAGGTGTGCGGCCGCTTTTTCCGCGATCATCATGGTCGTAGCCTGCGGACCACGACCGAGTGGCACCGGGACCACGGACAGATCCACCACGGACAACCCGGTAACTCCGTGCACCCGGCACCGCTCGTCCACCACGGCCGCCGCATCGTTTTCCCGGCCCATTCGACAGGTGCCGGACAAATGTTGCGAGGTGGCGAGATTCGCGCGTAACCAGCCGTCCAGATCCGCCGGTCGCGGAATCGGATCGACCGGCCGCGCGTTCATTCGTCGCAGCAGCCCGCCGGCGGTCGCCACCGCGTCGCGTAATCGGGCGCGGTCCGCTTCGGCGCTCAAGTAGCGATAGTCGATCAGCGGGGCGGCGGCGGGGTCGGCCGACCGCAAGCGCAGCACCCCGGAGGATCGCGGACGCATCAGGGTGACGCCGAGCCGGTGCACCCCGGGCGTGAACGACACGGCGTACGGCCGGATTTCGACATCGTCGACTTCGAGCACCGTCTCCAGCGGGACGGTCGGCGGTTGGGCCACGTTCAGCAGGTAGGAGATGCCCACTTCCGGATGGTCGCTGAGCCAGGCGCCGACCGGAGCGGCGTGCACGACCGGGATGCCGAGGGAGCGCGACTGTTCCGGGTCGCCGATGCCGGAGCGCAGCAGCAGCGTGGCCGACTCGATCGCGCCCGCGCACAGCACGATGCGGTCGGCCCACTCGACGCCGCTCTCGCCGTCGCGGACGTACTCCACGCCGACCGCCCTGGTTCCGTCGAAGCGGACGCGCGTGACCAGCGTTCCCCCGGCGACGCTCAGGTTCGGGCGGGCCAGCGCGGGCAGCAGATAGCCGATCGAAGGACCGATCCGCCTCCCCTCATCGCAATTGCACGGCACCGCGCCTACTCCCTCACCGCTGCCGGGCGCATTGAGGTCGGGTATCTCGGCGAATCCGGCCGCGCGGCAGGCCTGCTCGAACGCCGCGCTCACCGGCGCTGGAGCCGAGCCGCGCACCACGGGGATCGGGCCGCGATCGCCGTGCCAGGGCTGCGCGCCGAAGTCGAGGTCGCGTTCGATCCGGCAATAGAACGGAAGCACGGCGTCGAACGACCAGGCGTCCGAGCCGCCGAGCGCCCGGCTCCATGCTTCGAAATCCGCCACCGTGGCGCGGACGAAGTACCCGCCGTTGACCGCCCCCGAGCCGCCGATCACCTTGCCGCGCACGATGGTTGCCGGCACCGGCGGGTCGTCGGCGAGGACCACCTCGTACCGCCACAGCCATTCCGCCTCCGGACCGATCGGCAGCGCCGCGGCGGCGAGCAGTTCGGCGGGCATCGCGTCGCGGCTGGTCCACAATCGCCCCGCCTCGAGCAGCCGCACCGTGTGCGCCGGATCGGCGCTCAACCGCTCCGCCAGGACACACCCGGCGGTACCGCCCCCGACGATGAGCGTGTCGGCCATTCGGACTCCCGTCTCAGTATCTCGTCGCGGTCCGCGTCGCCGGGAAGCGGCGCGGCGAGGGTGCGGGCAAGATCCAGGTCATCGCGGGCGATCGGGTCGATCAGTGGGATGGTGTGGTCGGTTTCAGCGCTTCCACGCTGCGCGCGCGGAACGCACCCAGCCACAGGCCGGTGCCGTAGGCGATGTCATCGAGGCGCTTGTAGACCGCGTAGCGCACCGGGTCCAGCCCGCCCGAGTCGCGGTGGGTGAACCAGTCGGCCAGGCCGTCGGCGACGGCCATGGTGATGGCGATGCGCCGCACGCGCCCGGAGAAGACCATCGCCAGCAGCGTGATCGGCCAGTAGTGCCTGCACATCGCCGAGGCCAGCCGCCACAGTCCGGCGAAGAAGCCCCGCGCCAGGTAGATCGCGGCGATCCGGGTCGGGTTGTCCAACCCGGCGAAGACGCGGCGCAACCGGGCCAGCGCGGTGATCAGCGTGACGATGCCGCCGACCAGGCCCCACTTGGTGAGCGTGGCGAACAGGAACGCGGCCAGCACCGTCCAGGACGGCACCGACAGCGGCGAGACCGTTCCCGCGTGCCGCTCGCCCAGCGGCGCCGCGCCGGTGCCGTAGAACAGCTTGCGGCCGAACCACGCGCGGAAGGACACCCGGTGGTCGTGGGCCACGTGCGCCGCGGGCTCGTAGCGCAGCCGCCAGCCCGCGCGCTCCAGCCGCCAGCACAGGTCGACGTCCTCGGCGACGTGCATCGACTCGTCGAAGCCGCCCTGCTCCAGCAGCGCCCTGCGCCGGGCCAGCAGCGCCGCGCTCGGCACGTAGGACACCAGCCCGCGCGAGTGCACCGCCGCCTCCCGCCTGCCCAGGTCCAGCGAGGAGCGGGTGTGCTCGTAACGCGCCAGCGCGTTGGACTCCGGGTCCAGCGCGACGATCCGCGGGGCGACCAGCGCCACCCCCGGGTCGCTGAAGTGGCCGAGCATCACTTCCAGCCACCCACTGCGCGGCACCACGTCGGAATCGAGGAACGCGACGAAGTCGGTGGTCGCCGCCCGTAAGCCGGCATTGCGCGCGGCCGCGGGGCCCTGTTTGCGGTCGTGCCGCAGCACGGTCACCCGGCAGCGGGTGCCGCGGTTACGCGGTATCCGGACCGGCTGGTCGGACCCGTCGTCGACCACGATGACGTTGTGCCCGCGCAACGCCGACAGCAGCCGTGCCAGCCCTTCGGCGTTGTTGTGCAGCGGCACGATGACGGTGACGTCCTCCGGCGAAGGCAGCAGCCGGGGGCGGGGGTTGGCCACTCCGGAGTCGAGCAGCCGTCTGGCTACGACGGCGGACTTGGGACCGGTCACCTCGAGGTACCCGTCGCCGATCATCTCGGCGGCCTCCGGGGCAAGTCGCAGCAACCTGGCCGGCGAACCGCCGATCAGAACCCGCCCGCCGGAGTATGCGCGTACCCGAGGATCGATCCGCACCCCGAATCCGTCGGGCAGGCGATCATGGCGCATTCCTGGCATGCTAGGCGGACTTTCGCGAGCAGACATCAACAGTCCGGAAAAAACGGCGGAATTTCGGGCGAAACCGGCCCGCCACCGGAACGGCCGCGCGCCGCACCCGATGCCGAGGGTTCGCCCGCGCCCACTTCCCAGCATCCGGCAACGTGACGGCTATCGCCCGGCCCACAACCGGACGATAGCCAATCCCCGTACTGGAGCATACTTTCAGCAAATTTCACGGCCTCAGGCCAGCGGGCTCTCGTCGCAGGCCCGGGCGGGGCGGCGTTCCGGCGTGAATCCGGCCGGGCGCGTCGCACTGAGCGTCAACGGGACCGGCCCGCTCCTGCGCCCACCCGCGCGCGGCGTGACCCGGCGGGAATGGTCGACCGACGAACGCGGGATCATCCGCGCCGTGTCGGCCAACGCCGCCTCGCCGTAGCCCTGGACGCACTCCGGATCCGGCCCGTCGGCGGGCAGCCCGGTGAAGAACTTCGCCGCCATGCAACCGCCCCGGCAGGCGTCGTAATGACTGCACGACGCGCACGCGCCGCCGCCGCTGGGCTCGCGCAGTTCCCCGAACAGTTCCGAGGATCGCCACACGGCCTCGAAACCGCCGTCGCTCACCACGTTTCCGGCGCGGAACCGGTCGTGAATGGCGAACGGGCACGCATAGACGTCACCCACCGGGTCGACCAGGCAGACCACCCGGCCCGCGCCGCACATGTTCAGGCCGGGCAGCGCCTGACCGAACGCCGACAGGTGGAAGAACGAGTCGCCGGTGAGCACGCCATCGCCATTGCGCAGCAACCAGTCGTAGAGGACGCGCTGCTGGTCGGGCGTCGGGTGCAGCTCGTCCCACACGTCCGCGCCCCGGCCCGACGGCCGCAACCTGGTCAGACGCAAGGTGGCGCCGTACCTTTCGGCGATGGCGCGGAACTGGTCGAGCTGAGCGATGTTGTGCCTGGTCGCCACCACCGACAGCTTCGCGTCCCTGAACCCCGCCGCGGCGAGGTTCTCCAGCGCGCGAATGGCCATGGCGTAGGAGCCGGGGCCGCGCACGGCGTCGTTGACCTCGGCGTCGGCGCCGTCCAGCGACACCTGCACGTCGACGTAGTCGCTGGCCGCGAGCCGGGCCGCGACCTCGGGAGTGATCCTGACCCCGTTGGTGGAGAACTTCACGCCCACGTGATGCGCGGTCGCGTAGTCGACCAGTTCCCAGAAGTCCGGGCGCACCGTGGGCTCGCCGCCGCCGATGTTCACGTAGAACACCTGCATGCGCTCGAACTCATCGATCAGCGCCTTGCACTGCTCGGTACTCAGCTCGCGCGGGTCACGGCGCCCCGAGGACGACAGGCAGTGCACGCAGGACAGGTTGCAGGCGTAGGTGAGTTCCCAGGTCAGGCAGATCGGCGCGGCGAGACCGGACTCGAAGCGGTCCACCAGGCGGACCGCCGCGTCCGACGGCGGGACCACCCCCGCCGTCGACGGCGGCGCCGTGGCCGCGCTCGCGACGGAGGATGCCGTCGGTGCGCCGGCCGGCGCACCGACGATCATGTCGGATTCGGCGAGCTGTGTCAGCGCTTTGGCGTAAGCCGCCGCGCTCGCGTCCGCCACGCCCGCCGCGCGCAGGGCCGCGCGGGCCGACGCGTGCTCCGGCAGCGACCGGACGATCTCGACGATCCGCGGACTCTTCAGGAAGGAGAGCTTGCGCGTGCCGAAGTGGTAGAGCAGCGCGCCGAACGGCTCCGGACGCAGTGCCACTCTCGGATGCAGCTGCCAGCGGGTATCGAGATCGAGCATCGTCGTCGACCGCCCGTCAGTAGACGCCGCACATGCCGTCGATGGACACCTCTTCGATGAGGCTCTCCTCGACCAGCGGGGCCTCTTCGGCCGATCGCGCGGCGGCCTCCATCGGTCCGGTGTTGTCGGTGTCTGCGTGTCCGGTGGACCCGTATTCCGGCATGGCTACCTCCGCGAGGACGATCCGTGTGCGAACTGCACGGCGCAGTCCGTGCTCACACAATAACGTCATGAACTGACAAAAGAACAGGTTTCAGTCATAGTTCCGGCGAGCGGGGAGGCACCGGCCGCCGCGCGCCGGGCGAGAGGCCGCCGCGTCCGGGAGCCGAGCGGAACAGGCGGCGACGAGGCCGGCGCACGGCGCTCTAGACTGCGGGTGGCAAGCAGCTGAACAGAACGTGACGGGCGGCACGCCCGCAGCGGTAGAGGTGGCATGGGAGTCGGACGAATGCAGGCGAACGGGGGCGGCGGCACACGGTCGTGCGCGCGACGGGCTCGGAGGCGGAAGCGCCTTGCGTAACCACGGAGGGCCCGCGAGCACCACGAACGGCACACTGTCGGAGTCCGAGATCGTCGAGGCCGCGCTGCGGGTGGTACGCGAGGACGGCGTGGAGAAACTATCGATGCGGCGACTGTCGCGCGAACTCGGCGTCTCCCCCATGGCGCCCTACTACTACGTCGCCGACAAGCGCGAGCTGCTCGACCTGGTCGCCAGCGCGGCACTCACCGGAGTGCGCACGCCACCAGCGGAATCCGGCTCCTGGCAGCACCGGTTGCGCGATCTGGTCGACCAGATCGACGAGAAGCTGCGCAAGTATCCCGGCCTCGGTGACATCCTGATCGAGCAGATGCTGGGCAAACAGCTGGACCTGATCGCCGCGATCATGGACATCCTCGACGAAGCGGGGTTCGGCGATCGCAACATCCTCGCCGCCTACGCCACCATCCACACCTACCTGTTCGGCCGCAGCCGGGTGAACCCCCGCGACCGCTCCGCACCGGCCGACGTCACGCTGCCACCGGTGGTCGAGCGGGCCACCCGGTACATCGGCGACCTGCGCGGACGCTACTCCTACGACTTCGGCATGGAGGTGCTGATCGCCGGTCTGGAGGCCCAGCTTGTCCGCCAGGCGGCCACCGACGTACGATGAAACTGAAACACGTTCTAGTTTTGGCGTCGCGGGATGCCCGTGCCAGGTTCGAGAGGACGACATGACCACTGTCGAGGTTCCCCACGGCTCGCGCTCGGTCGTGCTGCGGGTGTCCGCGGTCATCGCCGAGACGGCCGACACCCGCTCACTGGTCTTCGACGTTCCCGACGAGCTGGCCGAGAAGTTCCGCTACCAGCCGGGACAGTTCCTGACCCTGCGCATTCCCAGCGACCGGACCGGCTCGGTGGCGCGCTGCTACTCCCTGGCCAGCTCGCCCTACACCGACGACCGCCCGAAGGTGACCGTCAAGCGGACCGACGGCGGCTACGGGTCCAACTGGGTGTGCGACAACGTGAAAGAGGGCGACCGGATCGAGGTGCTGCCGCCCTCGGGCGTCTTCACCCCGGCCGACCTCGACGACGACCTGCTGTTGTTCGGCGCGGGCAGCGGCATCACGCCGGTCATGTCCATCCTCAAGTCGGCGCTGGCCCGCGGCACCGGCCGCATCGTGCTGGTCTACGCCAACCGCGACCACGAGTCCGTGATCTTCGCAGGCGAGCTGCGCGATCTGGCGGAAAAGCACCCGCAGCGGCTCACCGTGATCCACTGGCTCGAGTACCTGCAGGGCCTGCCGACGGCCGACGCGCTGGCCACCCTGGTCGCCCCGTACCGCGGCTACGACGCGTTCATGTGCGGGCCGAAGCCGTTCATGGACCGGGTGCACGACGCGCTCGCGCAACTGGGCGTGCCGCGCAGCCGCACGCACGCCGAGGTGTTCAACTCGCTGGCCGGCGACCCGTTCGCCGACCAGGCGCCGGTCGAGATCTCCGCGGAGGAGGCGGCCGACGCGGCGACCGTCGAGGTCGAACTCGACGGCGAAGTGCACGAATTGACCTGGCCCCGCAAGCAGACACTGGTGGACATCATGCTGGCCAAGGGACTGGACGTGCCCTATTCCTGCCAGGAAGGCGAATGCGGTTCGTGCGCGTGCACGGTACTCGAGGGCAAGGTCGAAATGGACAACGCCGAAATCCTCGACCCGGAGGATATCGAGAACGGCTATATCCTCGGCTGCCAGGCGCATCCGGTGACCGACCACCTGAAGATCCAGTTCTGAGCGCGCCGGTAGTTCGAACGCACTATCGCGTTCTGCCGCGATAGCGGGATTTGCCGATCCATTGCGGCGGCCTATCGCGCGCGGTATTCCGCGCGGAGTTCCTGCGGCAGATGCTCGGTCGCATAGCTCAACGCGGTGCGTCCCATGGCGGCGGCGTGCCGGTCGAGGAATCCGGTCAGCAGGTCGCGGTCGACGCGCTTGCCGACTTCGCGCAGCATCCAGCCCAGCGCCTTCTGGATCAGATCGTGCCGGTCGCCGAGCAGCAGTTCGCCCAGCGCGAAGGTGGTCGAGGCGTCACCGGCCTTGATGAAGGCGAAGGTGGACAGCAGTGCCACCCTCCGCTCCCACAGCGACTGTGATTCCGCCAGCTCGAACAGCAGATCACGCGGTTTGTCCAGCAGCCACGGGCCGACGATGTGCTCCGCCGACACGTCCACGAGATCCCAGTTGTTCACCCGGCCCCGGCGCACGGCCGCCAGATACAGCCGCACCATGGCGGCGCGCGCGGCGTCGTCGAAGGAGCGCGGCCTGGACGCCGCGGCGAATCGCGCGTTCAAGATGACCAGCGCGGCGAACCGATCCTCGTGCACGTCGCTGTCGAGCAGCCGATCGATCTCCTCGAGCGGAAGCGCAGCGAAACGCTTGGCGACCCGGCGGCTCGCCGGAACCCGGACCCCGAGGAACACCTCGCCCTCGCCGTACTCACCTGGCCCGGTCTTGAAGAATCGCCGCAGGTTCGCCGCGTCGGCCGGGTCGGCCAGTTCCCGCAGCGCCGCGCGCACGTCGGCCGCGGTCACCGAGTCGGTCATCGAGCCATGCTCCTGTTCCCTCCCTCCGCGCCGCGCCTTCGGCGAAGTCCGCACCGCACGCGGTGGCGCCGGTCGTCAGCACGGCGGACGCGGTGCCGAACAGTGGTTCACCCTTGCGCACCCAGCACGCGGCCGGACTCGAAAGCGGCCGCGCTGGCGGGCAGCGCACCGGGGCGTCCGCTGTTCAGCACCCGGATCTCGCCGTTGCCGGTGCTCGGGCGGCCCAGCGCATCGATGCGCCGGATGGTCTGCGCCGCAACGGCTTGGGCGCTGTCGAACAGCCGGACGCCGGTGGGCAGCGCGGCCACGATCGAGTCGGTCACCAGGGGATAGTGCGTGCAGCCGAGCACCACCCCTTCCACGCCGGGCGGAGTGCGCTGCGCCGCGCCCGCGATCGCCTCGTCGGCGGCGGCCAGATCGCCCCGGTCGATCGCATCGGCCAACCCGTGACACGCCACCCCCACCACGTCGGCGTCACCGCCGAATTTCGCGATCAGATCGGCTTGGTACCGGCTCGCCGTGGTGGCCGCGGTGGCCCACACCGCCACCGACCGGCACACGGCCGCCGCGGGCTTGATCGCGGGCACGGTGCCGATCACCGGCACGTCCGGTCCGACGTCCGCCCGCACATGCTCCAGCGCCGTCACGCTGGCGGTGTTGCACGGAAGGACGATCACCTCCGCGCCCGACCGGAGGGACGTCCGCGCGGCGTTCACCACCCGCTCGACCACCCATTCCTCCGGCTTCGGCCCCCATGGTGCGCCATCCGGGTCCAACTGCAGCAGCAGATCCACATCGGGCCGCAACTTGCGCAACCAAGCGGCAGTGGGCAGCAACCCCAGACCCGAGTCGATGAGCGCGACTATCACCGCACCACCGTATTACAGCCCTGCGACAGCCCCGCATGCCGAGCACGGCCCCGGCGACAGCCGCCTCGGCGCGGGGAAACCGGCCGAACCGCCGCACTCGTTCGATGAGGGAGTACGACAGCAGGGCCGCCGACTGACGCCGAACGGGGGGCGGCAGGAGCGTCAGCCGCCGGTCAGGATCGCCGCTGCCGCGGGTGTGCGGAACCAGGCCGCCTCTGGCGCGAGAAACCGGCCGAATCGCCGTACCCGCTCGGTAACGGAGTACGACAGCAGGGCCGCCGACTGACGCCGAACAGGAGGGCGTCAGCCGTCAGCCGGGATCGCGCCTGACGCAGGTGCGCCGAACCAGAACGACAGCGCCGCGCGCAGACCGCGCTCGGCGGTGTCGGCGGGCTCGTCGACGCTCGCGGCCCAGGCGATGTGGCCGTCCGGGCGGATCAGCAGGGCGTCGGCCGTGCGGTTCTCCACTTTCGCGGTGCGGATGTCCACGCGGTGCCGCCGGTCCCGGGCGGCATCGCGCAGGTCCGCGCGGTCGGCGAGATCGAGCAGGACGGGCCGTGCGGCATGCAGGAGTTCGGCGACACTGGTCGTGCCGTCGTCGGTGCGCAGGGTGAGGTCGGGCGCGAAGGCGCCGGTCAAGGGATGGTTGTCGGAGTTGGGCAGCGGGTAGCGGATATCGGCGCCCGCGATGAGGGCTCCCATCCGCCGCAGCGGCTGTTCGTCGGTGAGCAGTTCCTGGAAGACCTCCCGCAGCGCTTCGGCGGCCGGGTCGTGCCCACGCCGCAGCGCGACCTGCGCCTGGGTGTGCAGCATGGTGCGCGCTCCGGCGAAACGACGTTCCTCGTCATAGGTGTCCAGCAGGCCGCCGGGCGCCCAACCCTGGACCTCGGCGGCCAGCTTCCAGGCCAGGTTGACCGCGTCGAGCATTCCGGCGTTGAGTGCCACACCCGTGGCGGGGAACAGATGGGCCGCGTCACCGGCGAGCAGGATCCGGCCGGCGCGATAGCGGTCGGCCTGGCGGGCCTTGAAGGTGAAGCGCGACAGCCGGAGCGTGTCGGCCACCGGCAGATCCGCGCCGAGCACGCGACGGATGCTGTCCCGCAGCTCGGCCACGGTCATCGGCACGTCGTCGTCGTATTCGACGGCCTCGTCCTCGATCGTGTAGACCGACAGCACCTCCGACGCGGGCGATGCACCCATCCCGAACAGACCGCGGTCCGTCCGCGTGAAGCCCGCGCGGATGGCGCCGAATCCGGGAACCTCGAGGCCGCCGTCGTCGAGCCGCGTCACCAGATCCGGCACGGTGATCTGGGCCAGTCGGTTCACTTCCGGATAGACGGTGCCGGGAAACGGAATCCCGGCCAGGTCGCGAACCCGGCTGCGCGCGCCGTCGCAGCCGACCAGATAGCGGGCGGTGACCCGGTACGGCCCGTCCGGACCGCCGACCTCCGCGGTGACCGCGTCGGCGTCCTGCCGCAGGTCCAGCACCTGATGTCCGCGCCGGATGTCGACGCCGAGCTCGCGTGCGCGTTCGCCGAGCAGTCGCTCCAGCCGCTGTTGCGGCAGCGGCAAGGCGTGCAGCGGGGAGGCGGGAAGCTGGGTGAGGTCCACGTGCACACCGCCGAAGGGGAACCGCGGAGCGGGGATCGGATCGGTGCAGGCCGCCTCGAACCGATCCAGCAAGCCCCGGTAGCGCAACAGCTCCAGGATCTGCCCGCCGAGACCACCGGCCTTCGGGGTGTCGCGCGGCCGCGACTGCCGCTCCAGCACCAGCGGCCGCACTCCGGCCAGGCGCAGCTCGGCGGCCAGCATCAGGCCGGTCGGGCCTGCGCCCACAATGATCACGTCGGTATGCATGTCAACTCCCATTCCGGCCGAGCCGCGGCCAACGATCCTTCGGGCACCCAGGTCGTCACTCGGACTACCGCGCCCCGTACCTGCCGTGCCGGGGCCACCCGCTCTTGGCGTTGGTCACCGCTCGCGGATGCGCCGGGCGAGGCGCGAAGCGCTGCTGGTTGTTCTGGGCCGGGAAGGTGCTGCGTTGCTTTCGCATATGGGTGCCGCCTTTCGAAAAGCTGGTGAAGCAGATGCCGGACGATCCGGCGGGATCAGGCGCGGTCGAACCAGGTGACCTGCGCGCCGTTGCTGAACTCTCGGCGCTGGGTGACCGTGAATTGCGTCGGCTGGAAATCGCCGGTGAACGCCCGGACGCCGGCACCAGCGATCACCGGGTAGCTCTTGATGATCAGCCCATCGACCTCGCCGAGGAGCTGACCGGCCAGCTTGCCGCCGCCGCAGAGCCAGATGTCCAGGCCCGGTTCCTTCTTCAGTTGCCGGACCAGTTCGACCGGATCGGTGTCGACGATCTCCACCTGCGGGTTGTCCACCGGTGCGAGGGTGCTGGAGAAGACGTACTGCTTCAGATGGTTGTACGGGCTGGTGGCGCCGATCGCGAGGCCCGGTTCGTAGGTCCCGCGGCCCATGACCAGGGTGTCGAAGACCTTGTTCGGCGTGTCGATGGGCAAGCCGACGGATTCGCGGAGGGGCGTCGGCACCGTCTCCGGATACCGCTCGTTGATCCACGCCATCATGTCGTCGCACACCGGATAGAAGTCGAATTCGCCCTGCGGCCCCGCGATGTAGCCGTCGAGGGAGACGCCAACGTAGTAGACAAGCTTTCGCAACTTAACCGCCTAGCGTGTAGTACTCTGAACGAAGTGATTTGACCGTAGTACTACACATGGAGTGGTGTCAAGTGGTGCGCACGAATCCGGAACGCAGACAAGCTCTGCTGGATGCATCGATCGAGGTCCTGGCCCGCGAAGGGGCACGAGGACTGACCTTCCGCGCGGTTGATCAGGAGGCGGGCGTGCCCGCCGGAACCGCGTCCAATTACTTCCCCAACCGGGACGCGCTGCTCGTCCAGGTCGGCAACCGCTACTACGAGCGGCTGATCCCCAGCGACGAAACCATGGCGAGATCACGCGGACCGCAGACACGCGAGAGCATGATCGAACTCATGACCGAGGTCGTCGACCGGGTCTTCCACTTCCGGACCGGCTATCTCGCGATCCTCGAACTGCGGCTGGAGGCCACCCGGCGCCCCGAATTGCAGGCACTGCTCACCGAGCGGGTGCGCGCGGATCTGGACTTCAATATCGCCAACTATCAGGGGTCGCAACTGCCCGGCGACGAGGACGCCGTGGTACTGCTCTATCTCGCCCTGAACTGGCTCATCCTGGAAAGACTCACTCTACCGGGAATTTTCGACGAGCAGCGGGCCGCCGAACTGGTGCGCACGATCGTGGAGCGCGCGATACCGGCTACCCCTTAGATCGCAGGCCATCGACCCCGGTCAACAGCTCGGCGCGGTTCGACGCTCGCCGCCTCCGCCCGTCCGGTGTCCCCACCGGCGCGGGCTCAGCTGGGTGCGAGCAACTCGGTGACCGGAGCCCCGGCCGCGATCTTGGCGCGGGCCTTCATCACCTGGGCCGTCATTCCCGCGCCGACGACGCCGGTGAGTTTGCCGCCCCGGGAGTAGTAGGCGAGGAATTTGCGGCCGTCGTCGGAGGCGATGCGCACCTCGTCGGACGGGCCTGGGGTGCCGAGCGCCTGGATCTTGACGTCGTACTGGTCGCTCCAGAAGTACGGGACGCGCGCCGCCGTCGGCGGTTGCGCGCCCAGTAGCGCGCACGCGACCAATTTGGCCTGTTCACCGGCGTTGGTCCAGTGTTCGACGCGCTTGCGCGATCCGGTCTCGTGCAACCAGGCCGCCACGTCGCCGACCGCCCACACGCCGGCGGCGGAGGTCCGGCCCACCTCGTCGGCGAGCACACCGCCACCGGCCGACGGGTCGGCCAAGTCGATCCCGGAATCGCTCAGCCATTCGGTCACCGGCCGCGAGCCGACTCCGATCACGACGAGGTCGGCGGCGACCTCGGTACCGTCGGACAGCCGCGCGCCGCGCACCCGCCCCGCGTCGTCGCCGAGCAGGGTGTCCACGCCGATGCCGCAGCGCAGATCCACCCCTTCCGCGCGGTGCATCCGCGCCACCAGTTCACCCACCGCTTCGCCGAGTACCGAGGCAAGCGGCGTCGCCTGCGGTTCGACCAGCACGACATCCACTCCCGCAGCCCGGAAACTCGCGGCGAGTTCACAACCGATGAAACCCGCGCCGACGACGAGCGCCGTCCTGGCGCCGCTCAGATCGGCGCGCAGAGCGACGGCGTCGGAATGACCGCGCAGCACGTGCACGCCGCGCAAGTCGGGCAGCCCGGGCAGGCGGCGCGGGCGCAGACCGGTGGCGATGATCAGCTGGTCGTAGTCGAGCGTCGTGCCGTCGGCGAGGCGAACGCGGCGCGTCCCGGTGTCGACCCCGACCGCTTCGGTGTTCAGGCGCAGATCGATCTGCTTCTCGGTGTAGAACTCGCTCGGGCGCAGGGTGGTGTCGTCGGTCTCGCCGCGCACGAACTGCTTCGACAGCGGCGGCCGGTCGTATGGCAACCGCGACTCGTCACCGACCAGCACGAGTTCACCGGCATAACCCGCACGGCGCAATTCCTCCGCGGTGCGCAGGCCGGCGAGGCCTGCTCCGACGATCACGATCGGCGCGGTCATGCGGCCATCCCTTCGCTGGAACCCGGCCGCCGATTCCGCGGAATCGGCGGGGCGACGAAGCTCACCCTAACTGGTGCTTGGTTCATTCCCCTGTGAGGACCATCACGTCGAACGACCGGCCAACTGTCGCGCAACCGTGTCCGTTTCGATGTTGATCGGGCGGTCAATCAGGACTAGACCGAGGTCAGGACATACGCACAGCCTGAGGAGGTACACATGTTCACCGAGAGCCGCGCGCAGGATCTCTTGGCCGTCGTGCTCGGAGCCTTCGCCGCACTGTCCCCGCTGTGGGTGGACCACAACGACAACGCCATGTGGTCGCTGATCGTGCTCGGCGTGCTCATCGCCTTGACCGGTCTGGCCCAGATGTCCCGCCCCGAGATGGCGGCGGCGGACTACGTGATGGGCCTGTGCGGCGTACTGCTGTTCCTCTCGCCGTGGGTCATGGACTTCACCGAGTACCGCAGCGCATCCTGGACCGCATGGGTGGTCGGAGTCGTGACGGCGGTGGTCGCGGTGGCGGCGCTGCCGACGGTGTCGGGGCGGCTGCACGACATGGCGCCCCATCACTGATGCAGCGGCCGGGCGCCCGGCGCGCCGAGCGGCGCCGCAGCGCGAAAGCCGACGGCGACGCCCGGCAGCTGATCCTCGACGCCGCGGAGGAACTCTTCGCGGCACAGGGATACGACGCCACCGCGACGGCGGCCATCGCCGCCGCGGCGGGCGTCCCCAAAGGACTCGTCTTCTATTACTTTCCGACCAAGGACTCGATCCTGTCGGCCTTGATGTCCGAGCGGGTGCCCGCGCAGCCGATCGATGACATCGGCACCGTGGTGGCCCCGGGCGATCCGGCGACGAGCCTGGTCAATCTCGACGCCGCGCTGAACCTGCGCGATCACCGCTCGTCGGTGCTGCGGGTGATCCTGTGGCGGGAGGCCGACACCCATCCCGACGTGCGGCGGCAACTGCGGCGCCTGCGCGACCAGATGCTGGAGGTGACCGCCAAGGTGCTGCAGGCCAGCGCCCCCGGCCCGGTCCGGCCGGGAACCCTGCGCGCGTGCGCCGCGGCCTGGGTCTCGGCGATGTTCGCGATCGCCAGCACCGATCGGCTGCACGCGCTCGACGGCGTGCCGCTGCCCACCGCCGACGAAGTGCTGAACGTGGCTCGCGTGGTCGCGGCGGGCATGACCCAGCTGGGCTGACCCTCCGGAGTTGTCCACAGCACGAGTGTTGTGCACATCCGCCGCCGCGCCGGGCGGCGCGGGGTCGCCGGTCGATCACGATTGCCGGTATGGAAGCACCGCAACTGATCTCGCGTCAGCAGGCGCTGGCATCCGGTCTGTCCGACAAGACGCTGCACCGGCTGTGCAGCACCGGGAAATGGCAGCGGCTGCGCGCCGGGCACTACCTGAACTCGCCGGGCTCCGGTCTCGGCGCCACCGGCAGGCATCTGCTGATGACACTGGCCACCGCGGAGTCGACGTCGGACTCCGCCGTCACCAGCCACTGTTCGGCGGCGGTGCTGCACGGGATGACGACCTGGGGCATTCCGCTCGACCGGGTCCATCTGACCAGGAGCCGGATCAACGGCGGCAGGCTGAGCCGCCGGGTGGTGGTCCATTCGGCGCGGATGGAACCCGACGAGATCACCCTGGTCGACGACATCCGCGTGACCACCCCGGCGCGGACGGTCCTGGACATCGCCCGCTCGGAGGGGCTCGACCAATCGGTCGTCCTAGGGGATTCCGCACTGCGCCAGGGCCTGACCACCACGGCGGAACTGCGCGAACACCTGCGCAGGGCCCGGCGCAGGCCCGGATGCCGCCGCGCCGCCCTCGCCCTGGACTTCCTGGACGGCCGCAGCGGGAGCGTCGGGGCGTCGTTGAGCCGGATCCTGCTGCACCGGGAGGGTCTTCCTGCTCCCGAGGTGCGAGCTCGCGTCTTCTCCGATGAGGAGGTCTGCGTCGGCCGCGTCGATTTCCTGTTTGCCGATCTCGGCGTGATCGGCGAGTTCGACGGAAGCGATCACCGCACGGCCGCACCGCGCGGCCCGCTGCCCGCCGCTCGTGCGGTCACCGCGGAGCGGGTCCGTACGGATCGGCTGCGCGCCCTC
The DNA here is from genome assembly GCF_035544775.1 of Nocardia implantans. Taxonomy (NCBI): domain Bacteria; kingdom Bacillati; phylum Actinomycetota; class Actinomycetes; order Mycobacteriales; family Nocardiaceae; genus Nocardia; species Nocardia implantans. The sequence continues at coordinate 135,593 of NZ_JAYKYQ010000008.1, forward strand.
GGCTGGGCGGTCGTGCGCTGGAGCTGGAGCGATCTGTCCGCCCCCGCCCAGTTGACCGATCGTCTCCACGCGGCGATCCGCACGGCGGCCGGCACTCGTCGTCGCGGCTACTGGACTCCCACACCGAAACCATGACCCGGCCGGACGCGATCCACCTCCCGCGCGCCGGCGCCTGCTCGGGTCTCGGTGGCCGCAGGCGCACCGATGGCGCGTCAGGCGGGGCGGTCGAGGAACTCGGTGACGTCGATGGCGAAGCGCGGGTGCCGGAGCGCGCTCACGTGGCCTGCGCCCGGGTAGATGACGAGGTGGGAATCGGGGATGCCGTCGGCGGTGCGGCGGAAGGTGTCGAGGCTGTAGGCGGCGTCTCGTCCGCCGCCGATGACGAGAGTGGGCGCGTGGATCTCGCCGAGACGGTCGGTGAGATCGAACCCGTCCTCGGCGCGGAGAAACGCGTACGTGTCGGCGGGGTCGCGCGGGCGGCCCAACGGGTCGAGCAACCACATGAGCGCCGCCGCGAAACGAGCGGCGACGGGCGAGGAGACGCTGCTCGACGCGAGATGGTGCGCGGCCCGGCGGCCGTGCCGGACCGCTTCGGCGTAGCGCATCTGCCCTTCTTTGGCGACCGGATCCAAGCGGCAGCCCGACGACGCGACGACCAGGCGGCGAACGACATCGGGATGGTCGGCGGCGAGTTGCAGCGCCACCGAGCCGCCCGAGGAGATGCCGAGCACGTCCACCGGCTCGCCGAACTCGCGGCGCAGTGCGTCCGCGTGCTCGGCCGCGATCCGCGCCATCGTGGTGCCCTCGGCCATGCCGGGCGCGCGGCTGACCGCGTAGACGCGGAAGTTCCGCGCCAACGGCCGCAGCACTTTCACTTCGGAGGCGAGCATCCGACCACGCGGATTCGCGTGGTCGGGACTGAACCACCGCAGGAAGACCAGCGGCGGGCCCGCGCCGAGGGCGAAGTAGGGCATGCCGTGCTCGAGCACGCCCTCGGCGATCTCGGGCCGCCCGGCCCGCCCGCTCTTGCCCACAACGCCCCTCCACTCAGCCGTCCATCCGCCCACCCGACGCTAGCGGAGCGTGCCGCCGGCGGCGATGACCTCTGTCGTCATGCCGTGGAAGCGCTCGACGGCCCGCGCGTAGCGCGCGGAGCATACTGGCCCGGTGAGCCAGCAGACCTCTTCGCGCGCAGCCGGACCACGGCCGTTCCCGCTCGATCCCACGCCCATCCATGTGTCCGACGACGTGCTCGAGGACCTGCGCAGACGCCTGGAGTTGACGCGTTGGCCGGTCGACGCGGGCAACGAGGACTGGTCCTACGGTGTGTCGCGCGGCTATCTGCAGGAGCTGGTCGAGTACTGGCGCACCGGTTACGACTGGCGCGCGGCCGAAGCCGCGCTCAACGCCTACGAGCACTACTTCGTCGACATCGATGGTGTGCCGGTGCATTTCCTGCGGAAGCCGGGTGCAGGCCCCGACCCGACGCCGCTGATCCTCACCCACGGCTGGCCTTGGACCTTCTGGCACTGGGCCAAGGTGATCGATCCGCTGGCCGACCCGGCGGCGTTCGGCGGCGACCCGGCCGACGCCTTCGACGTCATCGTCCCGTCTTTCCCCGGATTCGGTTTCTCCGCGCCACTGCCGAACAACCCGGACATGAACTACTGGAAGGTCGCCGACCTCTGGCACGTCCTGATGACCGAGACGCTCGGCCATGCGAAGTACGCCGCGGCGGGCTGCGACGTGGGCGCGCTGGTCACCGGGCAGCTCGGGCACAAGTACGCCGAGGAGCTGTACGGCATCCACATCGGCTCCGGTCAGAAGCTCACCCTTTTCAACGGCGACCGCGCGTGGGACATCACCGGCGGCATGCCCATCCCGGAGGGCCTGCCCGCCGCCGTGCGCGACCGGATCCTGGAACTGGAACGGCGTTTCGCCGTGCATTTGACCGCGCACATGCTCGAACCGAGCACCCTCGCCTACGGGTTGTCCGACTCACCGGCCGGGCTGCTGGCCTGGCTGCTGCAGCGCTGGGTGAAATGGAGCGACAACGGCGGCGACATCGAGTCGGTCTTCGGCAAGGACGACCTGCTCACTCACGCGATGATCTTCTGGGTCACCAATTCCATCGGCACGTCCATCCGCACCTACGCCAACAACAATCGCTATCCCTGGACGCCGTCGCACGACCGGCAGCCGCCCGTCGAGGCGCCGACCGGCATCACGTTCGTCGCCTACGAGAACCCGCCCGGCGTCGACACCGACCGCCGTGTACAGGCGTTCGTCGACAGCGACCGCGGCGCTTGGTACAACCACGTCAACCTCACCGTCCACGAACGCGGCGGTCACTTCATCCCGTGGGAGATCCCCGCCGCGTGGGTCGACGATCTGCGCCGCACCTTCCGCGGACGCACCCCGGCGACCGCCGGGTGAAAGTCCCGGCCCGTATGTGAACTCCCCCAATGGAAGCCGCCGCGCCGGATTCGGCCCGTAAGGTACCGATCATGGTGCCCACCGAGAGGTCCGAATTGGTGCGAGCGGCCGTCGAGTCCTATCTGCTCGACGGAGCGCGCCGGTACAACCGCACCGAGGTCGCCGAGCGGTCGGGGGCGACGACGGCGCTGACCCGGCGGTTGTGGATGGCGCTCGGTTTCCCGTCGAGCATCGGCGACGACGCGGTGGACTACGCCGACGCCGATGTGACGGCGGTGCGCAACTTCGAACAGCTGAACGTGCTGTCCTCGGCCGACGCCAAACAGCAGGCGGCGACCGCGCGCACGCTCGGCCAAGGAATGGCGCGCCTGGCGGAGTGGCAGGTCGATCTGGTGCTCGCGGAGATCGAAGAGCGCATCGCCCGCGCCGAGCCGGGGGCCGACCCCGCGGAGACCGCGCGCGTCGCCGCCGAGGGCGCCATCGCCACGCTGGAGCAGCTGAACACCTATGCGTGGCGGCGGCATCTGGCCGCGTCGCTGTCGCGGTCGCTCGACCCGGGGACGAGCGCGGGCGAGTCGGTGCGCGAACTGGCCGTCGGTTTCGCCGACATGGTCGGTTACACCAGGCTGACCAGGCATCTGCATCCCGACGAACTGTCCATGCTGCTGGAGGCGTTCGAGTCCACCACGACGGCCGCCATCACCGAGAACGGCGGATGGGTGATCAAGAACGTCGGTGACGAGGTCATGTTCGCGACGGAGAGCGCCGCCGAGGCCGCCCGGATCGCGCTGGCCATCCAGGAGTCCACCATGATGGTCGGAGGCACCCCGGAGCTGCGCGTCGCTCTCGCTTACGGCCCGGTGCTGCAACGATTCGGAGATCTGTACGGCTCGGTGGTGAACATCGCCTCCCGGCTCACCGGCGTCGCCCGGCCGGGCACCGTCCTGATCGATGATCACGCCGCCGCCGAACTCGACAGCGACCCGGCGTTCTCGATCAAGCACCTGCGCAGCGTCCGGGTGCGCGGCTTCAATCGCCTGCGTCCGCACCTGCTGCGCCGCAACGGCCGCAACGGCAGGTAGCCCGACCGCCTGCCACCGGCCGCCGCCGTCGGCCCTAGGCTCGTCCGGTGGACAAGGACTGGTCACAGCTACGCGCGCGTTGCCTCGTCGAGGAGGACGCGGCGATTCTGGCCCTGCACAAACCCGCCGGTATCTCGGTCATGGGCGAGCGCCACGACACCGATCTCGTCGAGCTGGCGGCGGCCACCGGAGAAACGCTCTATCCGGTGCACCGGATCGATAAGGTGACCTCCGGCTTGATCCTCTTCGCGAAGGAGCTGCGCGCGCACGGCGAACTGACCAGGCAGTTCAACAAGCAGACCGCCGACAAGGCGTATCTTGCCGTCGTCGCGGCCACCGGACTGCCCGACACCGGCGTGTTCGATCTGCCGCTCAGCGTGGGACGGAAGAACCGGGTGCGCATCGCGGCGCCGCGCGAAAGCATTCGCCAGGAGGCGAGCCGCTGGTTCGTCGACGACGCCGACCTGCTGCCCGCGAAGAACTACCCCTCGCTCACCCGGTTCGCGACGGTGCTGCGGGGCCCTTCGCACACCGTTCTCGCGCTGCGCCCGGTGACCGGCCGTCGCCACCAGATTCGCGTCCACTTGGCCTGGACCGGCCATCCGATAGTCGGCGATCCCCTGTTCGACCGCTCCGGCGCGCACCCGCGAACCTACTTGCACTCCTGGCGTCTCGGCCTCACCGCTTCTTGGCGCACCCCGCCGGAACTGGCTTTGGCCGCCGAACCCGACGCGGCCTTCTGGGAGCCGCTGCACGAGTCCGCCGACCCAGCGGCCCTCGACCGCGCGGCCGGCCTGTTGCGGACGCTCGACTAGCGGCACCGCGTTACCCGATCGGCTTGGCGGCGACCATCGCGAAGAACCGCCGAGACTTCGGCCGCACTCGAAGGGCCATGCCGTACGCACAGCAAGCGTCTGAGCAGCGCGATCGCCTAAAGCGGCAGTTGCCTCGAGGCCGCCGCCCAACTGGACGCCGCGCGAACCGGTCCGGGCCGAGCATCGTCCCCGGTACGAACTGGCTATCCACGGCTCTTGTCGCGCCGTGCGGCGTTCGCACCTGCGGAGCCGAGACGTCGGGTGAAGGAATCCCCGCTACGTCGCGCTCACTGACCCGAGGGACGCGGCTCCAGGTTCGTCCCCAGTCATCCCCAGGCGCCCATGTGCACGGAGCAGCAACGGTCCGAGCGGATCAGTTCGGCCAGTTCGGCGAACGGCCGAGCAGCAGAAGAATGCGGTCGAGGGTCGGCGCCTGCTCCGGAAGCGACAGTGCCGGGGCGAAGGCCGCGCCGGGTGCGGATCGTTCCGGACCGTTGGGGACGGCGAGGGCGATGGTCAGCGCGGCTTCGGCCACGTCGGGATCCGGGGTGACGGTCGCGCCGATCGATCGCGCGACGTCCCAGGCGTGCACGACGCTGTCGACGAGGTGGAAGCCGAGCACGCGCACGGCCGGGATGCCCTGGCCGGGCAGGACCTCCGGCAGCACGAGCGAGCGCTCGAACACCTCGTCGGCGGCGAAGGCGGAGAGCACGTCGTCGGCCGATACGCGATAGTCGGCGACCGGATCGGCGGACGCGCGCACGGTCCAGTCCTCGAGATCCTCGCTCCCCCGCGCGGCGGCGGCGAAGCCGTGGTTCTGCGCGATCATGTGTTCCAGCAGGTCACGAAGACGCCAACCCGCGCAGGGTGTTTCGGCGTCCAGCTGGTCGGGACGAACTCCGGCGACCGCGTCCACGCTCAACCACACCGAACGGGCGTGCTGGTCGCGCAATTCTTTCAAGTCATCAGTAAGCATAAGCGTATCGTATGCACAAGCTTACTATTTTGCCAAGCAGTATCGTCGACCCATGCCGAACGCCCGTCCCGATCTCGCCGCGATGATCGTGCCGCTCGGGCGGGCGCTCATGGCCCTCGAACTGCCCATCCTGGAGCGGCACGACCTGTCCATGTGGGGGTACTCCGTACTCCTCGGCCTCGGCGCGGAACCCGTCTACACCCAGGCGGCGCTGGCCAAAGCGATCGGCGCCGACAAGACCCGCATCATCGGCGTGCTCGACGAGCTACAGCGCCGCGGCCTGATCACGCGCGAAGCCGACCCCGCGGACCGGCGGGTCAACCTGCTGTCGCTCACTCCGGCGGGACGCACCCTGCGCGACCGAGTCCAGCGCGAGATCCAGGCCGGCGAGAACCGGCTGCTCGAGCGGCTTCCCGCGCCGGACCGCGACGCGTTCCTGCGCGCTCTGCGCAGCCTGTCCGACGCGGTGTCCGGACAGCAGAGATAGCAAGAACACAATGTGACTCCGCCCACAACCCGACGGGCAACCGCCGCACGGTGGCGAGCGTCATGACGACGCGTAATACGCAGGTCAATTAGCCTGATGACGTGCCGCGGACGCGACGCGCGCGCCCATCTGACGCAATGCAGCGAACCCCTAGCGAAAGCGAATGCCGATGATCCTGGTTGCTCAGGTCAGCGACACCCACTTCGATCTCGGCACCCGCAACGCCCAGCGTGTGCGGCGGGTGATGGCCTTCATCGCCGGGCTGCGCCGCAGGCCGGACGCCATCGTGGTGACCGGCGACATCACCGACTCCGGCAAACCCGAGCAGTTCGCGGAGGCCAAGGCCGCTTTCGACAGCGAGATCCCGATCTACGCGATTCCCGGCAACCACGACGACCGCGCCGGCTTCCGTACCGCCCTGCTCGGCGAGTCCGCCTCCGACGCCCCGATCAACCACGCGCATCGCGTCGGCGATCTCACGGTAGCCCTGCTGGATTCGAGCGTCCCGGGTCAGCCGGGCGGGCAGCTCGCGGACGAGACCTACGACTGGCTCGGTGGCGTGCTGGACGCGGCGCCCGCGGGCAAGCCGATCCTGCTCGCCCTGCACCACCCGCCCGCGCACCTGTTCAGCCCGATCGTCGACGTGATCTCGCTGGCCGATCCGCAACGGCTCGCCGATCTGGTGGCCGGTGACGACCGGATCGTCGGCGTGGTCACCGGCCACGCGCACTCCGCCGCGGCGACGACCTTCGGGGGACGCCCGCTGCTGGTAGCCCCGAGCACCGCGTCGGTGCTCAGCGGCGAGTGGGAACTCGACCTGCCCGACCACGTCATGGACTACGCGCCCGACCCGGCGGTGGCGCTGCACGTCATCGGTGACGATCACCGGCTCACCAGCCATTTCCGGACGGTTCCGATGGGCGGCCGAATCGGCGTGCAACCGGCCTGACGGCGTTTACCCGGCCCGAGCGGGGGCAATCGGGAGGCACACGACGCCTACCCGGGAGGATTCGCCATGGTCGATCTACCAGCCGCAGTGGTGAAGAACGCGTTCGCGGCCGGAGCCAGGATCCGGCATGCGCGGGTATTCCACCCGTCGGGCCTGCACCTGGCCGGTCGTCTGCACGCCGAGCCCGAATTCGAGCCGCTTTTCGGCAGCGGCGACCGCGCGGTCATCGCGCGGGTGTCCAAAGGCATCGGCCTGCCCAACGGCCTGCCCGATGTGCTGGGCTTGGCGTTCCGGGTGCTCGATCGCGACGAGCAGCCTTGGGATTTCGCGCTCGCCACCACCGGACGGGGACCGCTGGGGCGGTTCGTGATCACCCCTGCGCGCGGCTGGGCCAGCGCACGGTACGGCTGCCTGATGCCCTATCGGATCAGCAACTCCTCGCCCACCTGGTTCTTCGCCGAGCCGGACAGCGTGCAGCCCACGTCCGCGTCGCTCGAGGCGATGCAGGCGCACTTGGACGAGGACCTGGTCAGCTTCACACTCACCGCGGGCCGCCTCGGCGGGCCCACCTGGCGGGTCGCCGAACTCACGCTGCGTCCCGCCGAATCCGCCGAGTACCGCACGGATTACTTCGATCCGATGCTCAATCACCCCGCCGAGGTGGAGCTGTTTCCCGCGGCCATCGGCAAGATCCGCGAGCTGGCCTACACCGGCAGCAGGAGCGGTCGCGGCGAAGAGAGTTAACGCCGGACGGCGCGTTCGCGGCGATAGGCCGCCGGGGTATTACCGGTCCAGCGCTTGAAGGCGAAGATGAACGTCGAGGCCTCGGCGTAGCCGAGCCGGATGGCGACGTCACTCACCGACAGCGGTGTGGCGGTGAGCATCTCCTCCGCCAGCGCACGCCGTACTTCGTCCAGCAAGGCGCGGTAGCTGGTGCCGGCCGCGTCGAGGTGCCGCCGCAGCGTGCGGGTGCTCATGTTGAGATCGTTCGCCACGGCGTCGATGCCGGGCGGGGCGGCGAATCCATCCGCTCCCCCGCGCGGCACGAGGCGTTCGCGCACCTCGGCGGCGATGCCGGTACGCGCCCTTCGGCGGTGCACCAGTTCCCGGCACTGCGCCAGGCACATCGCCCAGGTCTGCTCGTTGGCCTGCGGCAACGGCTGTTCCAGCAGCATCGGCTCGATCGCGAACAGGTTGTGCGGCATGTCGAAACGCGGCGGCACGAGGGTCACCTCGGCGATCCGCTCCGCGTAGCCGGGGTCGGGGAACCGGAATTCCGCCCTGGTCAGCGGCAAGCGGGTGCCGAGCAGATCGCTCATCACCTGGTGCATCGCGGTGACGTCGCGTTCGACGAGGAATTGGCGCACGTCGATCGGCACCGACTCGTCGTGCACCACCGCGACGAATTCGCGCTCGCCCCACTCGGCCACCGGGATGCAGAAGGTGAAGCTGAGGTCCAGGTAGCGCAGCGCGAAGCTGATCGCCTCCCCGAGCGTCGGGCTGCTGACGCAGGCGAAGCCGAAGATGCCGAAGGTGGTGATCCGGTAGCGGCGGCCGACCTCCACGCCGAGCGCGGGCCGATCGGCGAGTTCGCGGACGAGGTTGCGAATGACCGCCAGCTCGGTGTGCGCATCGATCTGCACGTCCGGGTCGCGCAATTGCTGCTCGCCGAGCGCGGTGCCGTGCAGCATGCGTCCCGTGGGCACGCCGTGTTCGGCCGCGTAGCCGACCATCAACGCCACGCTGGCCACACCGCGTGGAAAGTTCCAATCGCGGATATCCGGATCCTGCACCCGCTCCACGCGGACATTATGGCCGAATTTCTCTATGCGACGACACGGCGGCTCTTACAGTGGAGTGAGCTACGGTCGCAGTGAGGAGTCTCACATGTCAGCGCGCAATCGGCCATCGATTCTCGTCATCGGCGCCGGCTTCGGCGGCATCGGCATGGCGATCGAGCTGCGTCGCAACGGCTTCGAGGACATCACCATCCTGGAGCGGGCGGCCGACATCGGCGGGGTCTGGCGGGAGAACACCTACCCCGGCGCGGCCTGCGACGTCCCCTCTCCGCTGTACTCGTTCTCGTTCGAACCCAAGCCGGACTGGCCGCAGCGGTACTCGGGGCGCACCGCCATCCATTCCTATCTGCGCGGCGTCGCCGAACGCCACGGCGTGCTGTCGGCGGTCCGCTTCGGCACCAGCGTCAGCGACGCCGAATTCGACGACGCCACCGGCCGGTGGACCGTCCGGGCCGCCGACGGGAGGAGCTGGGTCGTCGACGTGCTGATCTCGGCGGTGGGCCAGTTGTCGCGTCCGTCCCTGCCCGCCATCCCCGGCATCGACACCTTCACCGGCCCGTACTTCCATTCGGCCGAGTGGGACCACGACGTCGACCTGCGCGGCAAACGCGTCGCCTGCGTCGGCACCGGGGCCAGCGCCGTGCAGTACATCCCGGAGATCCAGCCCGAGGTCGCCCGGCTCACGCTGTTCCAGCGCACACCGGCCTGGGTGATCCCGAAGTTCGACACCGACTACTCGCCGATCCAGCACAACCTGTTCGCGCGGGTGCCGGGCGCGCTGCTGATCGAACGGTTCGGGTGGTGGTCGATCGCGGAGTTCGTCTCGCTGGGGTTGGTGGAGGTTCCCGCCATCGCCCGCTGGGTGGCCCGCATCGCCTCCCGGCACCTCGCCGAACAGGTCGAAGACCCGCAGCTGCGGGCCGAACTCACCCCGGACTATCCGATCGGGTGCAAACGCGCGCTGTTCTCCAACGACTACTACCCCGCGCTCACCCAGCCCAACGTGCGGGTGGAGACCACCGCGATCACCGAGATCACCCCGGCCGGCGTACGCACCGCCGACGGGACGACGCACGAAGTCGACGTGATCATCTACGGCACCGGTTTCAAAGGCACGGAGTTCCTCTGGCCGATGGAGATCTGGGGCCGCAGCGGACGCAGGCTGGCCGACGCATGGGCCGACGGCGCACACGCGTATTACGGGATCACGGTGCCGGACTTCCCGAATTTCTTCCTGGTCTACGGGCCGAACACCAATCTCGGCGTCGGCTCGATCATCTACATGATCGAGTCGCAGACCCGCTACATCCGCCAGGCCGTGCGGTGGCTCGCCGACCACCCCGGCCATTGCGTCGACGTCCGCGCCGACCTGGAAGAGGACTACAACACCGCCCTCCAGCGGCGTCTCGACCGCACCCCGTGGAACTTCTGCTCGAGCTGGTACCGCAACTCCGCCGGCCGCATCACCAACAACTGGCCGGGCTCGCAGACGAGCTACCGCCGCCGCACCCGTCGCTTCGACCCACGGCACTACACCCTCACGCCCGTCTCGTGACGAACGCGCCCCGCCCGGATTCACCTCGGCCCGCCACCGCCCGCCGGGCTGGCAGACTTGTGCTGTGAATGAACTGGCCCGTCCGGGCGGATCGGATGTGCGCGGTCCGCTGCGTCCGATCGAGTTGGCCACCGGCGCCGTGCTCGGCGGAGCCGCCGTCGGGCTGGTGACCATCGGATCGGTCATCCCGTTCGCCGCCGCGCTGCAACTGGTCGGCGCGGTCCCGATCGGGCTGATCGCGCACCGCTTCCGGCTGCGCGCCCTGGTCACCGCGACGATCGCGGCGACGCTGGTCACCTTCGTCGCCGCCGGCGTCGCGTCCGCGACGGCGCTGGTCGCGTCGGCCACCGTGGGCGGGATCATCGGCGTCGTCAAGCGGCGCGGCGGCGGGATCGTCACCGCGTTCGGCCTCTCGGTGCTCGCCGGACTGGCCTGGGCGGGGTTCGCCGTCGGATCGCTCGCGCTGATGTCCACCACCCGCGAGCTGCTGTTCGACAACATCCGCAACGCCTCGCGCGGCGTGCAGGATCTCGCGGCGCGCCTGGAGCAGTTGGCGCCGCTTGGCCGGCTCGCCGCGGACCTGACCGATTCGGTGCTGCACTGGTGGTGGGCGTGGATCGGCGGCAGCGTCGCGCTGGGCATGGTGGCCACCGGCGTCTTCTCCTGGTACGTCCTCGGTTCGGTGCTGGATCGGCTGGCTTGGCTGCCCGGCCGGGACCGGCTGGACGCACCGCTCGACGACCGGCCCGTCGCCCCGCTTCCGGTCACGCTTGACGACGCGGGCTTCCGCTATCCGGGAGCGGCGCGCGATGCGCTGCGCGGCATCGACCTGACCGTCGATGTCGGCGAGTTCGTCGCCGTGGTCGGGCACAACGGTTCGGGCAAGTCGACCCTGACCCGCTTGCTGGCAGGGCTGCCGCCCACCTCGGGATCGGTGCGGCGGCCCGGGTCGGCCGGGCTCGGCAAGCTCGGCGGGACGGCCCTGGTCCTGCAGCGGCCGGAGAGCCAGACCCTCGGGGTGCTCGTCGCCGACGACGTCGTGTGGGGGCTGCCCGCCGAACTCGCCGCCGAGGTGGATGTGGACGCACTTCTCGGCGAGGTGGGGCTCGCCGGAATGGGAGCGAAGGAGACCGCGACGCTCTCCGGCGGACAGCAACAGCGACTGGCGGTCGCCGCCGCGCTGGCCCGGCGTCCCGCGCTGCTGATCGCCGACGAGGCGACCTCGATGATCGATCCGGACGGGCGGCGGGAACTGGTGGACCTGCTGGCCGAGCTGCCGAAACGCCACGCGATGGCCGTGGTGCTGGTGACCCATCACGAGGCCGACGCCGCGGTCGCCGACCGGGTGGTGCACCTGGCCGGGGGAGGCACCGTCGCGCACCTGCCCGCGTGGCCGCGTCCGGCGCGGGATCAGCGACGCAGGCCGATGGGCGCGCCGATCCTCGAACTGCGCGACGTCCGCCACACCTACAACCGTGCGACGCCGTGGGAAGCGCCCGCCCTGCACGGCGTCGATCTGTCCGTGCGCCAAGGCGAGGCCCTGCTCATCGTCGGCGGGAACGGCTCGGGCAAATCCACCCTCGCCTGGATCATGGCGGGCCTGATCGAACCGAGTTCGGGCCGATGCGAGCTGCAAGGGAAGCCGATCGGCAAGCAGATCGGACGGGTTGGACTCGCCTTCCAGCATTCTCGCCTGCAATTACAGAAGCAGACCGTCGGCGAGGAGATCGCGGACTGGGGCGGTCGCGCGACCGGCTCCGGGGCCGTCGGCCGAGCGCTGGACGCGGTGGGGCTGGACCGCGCGCTGGCCGCGCGCTCGATCGAAGAACTCAGCGGCGGCCAAGCCAAGCGGGTGGTGCTCGCGGCGATCGTGGCCAGTCACCCCCAAGTGGTCGTGCTCGACGAGCCGCTGGCCGGTCTCGACCCGGAGGGCCGGGCCGACATCGTCGAGTTGCTCGCGCGGTTGCGGGATGCCGGCTTGACGCTGATCGTCATCTCCCACGACGTGGCCGACATGGCTGCGGTGTGCGACCGGACGGTGCAGCTGCGGTCGGGGCGCATTCTGGGTGCGGAGTCCGCGCGCCAGACGGCGCAGGCGCCGAGCGACTCCGCCGCGCGAGCCGATTCCGGTCCCCGGTCGGTGCGCGCGCACGGCGAAACCGCGTGGCGGTTCGAGCACGGAGGTCGATGATGAGCACCGTTCTGCTGCGCCAAGTCCCGGTCGACAGCCCGGTCCATCGGTTGTGGGCGGGCACGAAGATGATCGGGGTGTTCCTGATCAGCCTGCTGCTGATGTTCCTGCCGTCCTGGCCGGTGCTCGGTGTGATGGCGGCGTTCCTGGTGCTGGTCGGCGCGGTCGCCAGGTTGCCGCTGGGCACGGTGCCGCGGCTGCCGTGGTGGTTCTGGGCGCTGCTCGTCGCGGGAGCCGTGATCAACGTGCCGGTCGGGGGCACGGCCGTGCTGCGCTATGCCCAGGTGCTGGTCTTCGGCCTGATCCTGGTGGCGGCCTCCTTCCTCATCGCGTGGACCACGCCGATGGGCGACATCGCGCCCGCCCTGGCCAAGCTCGGCGCGCCGTTGCGCCGACTCAGGGTGCCGGTGGACGAATGGGCTGTCGTGGTCGCGCTGACCTTCCGCGGTCTGCCGCTGCTCATGGAGGAGATCCGGGTACTGCGCGCCGCTCGCAGGCTCCGGCCCAAGGACCGCATGATGATCGCCCGCGCGGCCGACAACCCGCTCATCGACATCCTCACCGCGGCCATGGCGGTGTCCACCCGCCGCGCCGGAGAACTGGGTGAGGCGATCACCGCGCGCGGCGGCACCGGGCAGCTCACCGCCCGTCCCAGCGCACCCGGCCTGCGTGACGCGGTGGCGCTCGCGCTGGTCGTCGGCGTCTGCCTCGGCTCCATCGCGCTGCACATCGCGCTGTGAGCGCGGGCGCGCAAATGCGGGGTCCGAACCGGGCCTCGGTCGGTAGCGGCCCCTAATGGTCACCGGGAAATTACGGCCAACCAATTCGCTGACCATTTGCAGACTGAGTGGTATCCATCGAAAACTCTCCGCGGGCAACCCCCAGACCCGCCTCGCGCACAGGGTTGACGTCTCCAACGCGCAGCGGGCCGACCCCATTGCGGCGAACCGGGACCGATCGGTACCACCACGCGAGTCTCCGGGTGCGCAGTCGAACACCAAAACCGCGCAATCCTCTCCGCCCCGCGCGTAGTGCCAGCGAAAGCCCTTGACTTACCGCGACTTACGTCTATGCGCGACGCGATATGAATGATTCGAGATTTATGCCCAACTACGAGGCATGCATCTACACGCCCCGACACGGAGGCCAACCGGCACCGCCTGAACCCCTCGAATCGGGGCCCTGAAATAGCAAATTGCTATATCGCCAGGCTCGGCAAAAGGAGGAGGATTACCCTCTGAATCCGTGTCCCAAACCCCCTGGGCCACAGTACAGTTATCACTCGGAAGTAACTGTATTTTGGATCACATCACGGATGTACACGTCGGCGGGGGAAGGAATTTCGGCGTGTGCCGCGTTCTCTAATGCTTGAAACCTGATGAAGATTGGAAACCGAGAAATGATTCTCCGGAGAGTCACCGCCGCCGCCGCTCCACTGGTCGCCGCGCTCGCGGTCGGGGCAGGCGTCGTGCACGCGGAACCGGCTGCGGCGCCGGTGCCCGATATCGGGTACGAAGCCCAGCTGGTCGGCGACAAGATCGTCACGACACTCACCGCGGGCACGTTCGACGTGCGCGGTGACGCCGTGGACATCAAGGACGCCGCCGGCAACGTCGCGGTCACGCTGCCGCTCGCCTTCCGACAGGACGGGCTCGAATATCCCATGGCGCACGTGGTGCGGGACGCGGGCCGCGTGCTGGAACTGACCGTGGTCAAGGACGCGGCGCAGGCCCGCCCGGTGGCGACGCCGGTCGCGTCGCCGTTCGAGAACCAGCGCGCGATGGACGCGTTCCTCTCGCAGTTCGGCATCGCCACCGCGGTCGGCGGGTTCATCGGCACCGTCATCGGCGCGCTCGTCGGATTGACCGGCCTGATCGGCGGTCCCATCGGAATCGGCACCGTGGTCGCCGGTGCGGGCATCGGCGGCATCATCGGCACGATCGTCGTCGGCGGGCCGGCGCTGATCATCGCCGGTATCGATCTGATCAGCACGCTGGCCGCCCCGCCCGGCACCACCAAATGGATGGACACCACCGGGCGTCCGCAGAACTGACCGGCGACCTCGGCACGACGCGCACCGAATCGGCAAGCGGTTCGGTGCGCTTTCGTTTGTGCGCGGTCAGCGGCAACGCCGCGCGAGATCACCCAACCGGTCCGGAGCCGTCGCGCGCCGGTCCCCTTATCGCTCGCGGCATCCAGGAGCCACCGGCAGACCGGCGAACCGGTCGGCGAGAAAGTTCATCGCGCCCGGCGCCTCACCGATCGCCGCCGGGTTGTGCGTGGGCAGCATCGAGTGCACCGAGGTGAGGGTCGCGCCCTGCGCGCAGTACCGGCCGACCAGGTCGGTGAAGCCGGCCACGGGAATCACGTCGTCGGTGCGGCTGTGATACAGGTACATCGGCGCCTCCGGCGCGCTGCCGCCGAGTTCCTGGGCATCGGTGGCGGCACGGAAATCCGGGTGCGCGAACACATCCGCCACGGCGGTGAAGTCGGCGATCCGCGCGCCGGCGTAGATCGGCACCAGATCGGACCCGCAGGCCGCGCCGTTCGCCGCCAGCGCCGCGCGCCCCTGCTCGTTGAGCAAGTCCAGCACGCCCGTCCCGGGATCGTTGCGGGCGAGCGCGAACAGGATGAGCAACGCCAGCCCGGCCTGCACCGTGCCGTCCGCGTCGCGCGCTATGGCAGGCCAATCCGCCGGAATCCCCCCGGAAGTGATGCCGGCGAACCGGATGTCCGGCGCGTACCACGGCTGCATCTGCGCGGCCCACAGCGTGGCGAACGCACCGCCGGAGTAGCCCCACGCGCCGATGGGTGTCGCGGGCCCGAGCCCGGCTTGCGGCAGATCACGTGCCGCCCGGATGCCGTCGAGCACGCCGCGGCCCGAGTTCACACCGTCCAGGAACCGCGACCGCGGCCCCTCGTAGTCACTGGCCACCACCGCCCACCCGCGCCGCAGCGCCTCGGCCATGAACGGGGTGTCGATCAGCGTGTTCACCGCACCGGTGTCCCAGCCGCCGCGCAGCGCGAACGACGGCGCGCATCGGGTGCCGAGACTGTCCTCCGGCACCTGATACGACAGCAGGGGCCGAGCGCCGGGACCGAACCACGGCAGCATCGGGACCAGCACGGTCGCCACGTCGGCGACGGGCTCGTCGCTCGAGTCGGTGCTCCGGTACTTCACCTGCCACGCCGAAATCGGCAGGGGCAACCCGAACAACGCGATCGGCCGGGAATCCAGCACGGCGCCGTCGGGGTACGCGGCGAGATCGGCGGGAGCGGCGTAGAACGGGTCCAGATCGGGCGGCGGTAGCTCGGCGTGTGCCGCGGGGGCGGCGGCCAGACAGGCTGCCAGCACGAGCAACACGGATAGCACGACCCGCGGGATCGTCGTTCGCACAAGATTGTCGGTCGCCTGCGCGATGACAGGCGCCGCGTGAACAACCTTCATCAGGGCCTCCCCAGTCCGGGCGAGGCGGCGAGTGTCCCGGCACTGGCGGCGCCGGCAGCTGGCCTACCTGCTTCAACGGTACTGCCGGGCCGACCGGCCCGGCAACGGTCGATCGCAGGTCACACCCACCGCCGCTGTTGTCCGCCCGCCTGGTTACAGTGTTGGCCAAAACGCCCCCGGCGCAAGCGAATAGCTGCCCGGCGCGACCGGCGCCCGCAGCGCGAGCGCGACGAAGAGGAGTAGCCGAGCATGCGGCATGGCAACGGACTGGACATCCCGGAAGGACTCGCCGACGTGTGCGCGCCGGACCGGATGGCGGTGATCGTCTACGACATGCAGGTCGGTGTGCTCAGTCAGTTGCCGGACGGCCAGGAGATCATCGAGCGGGTGGCGGGGGTGGTCGACGCGGCGCGCTCCGGCGGCTACCCGGTGGTCTTCCTCCGCCACTTCTTCTTGCCCGAACGGCTCAGCGGGACTTTCGCGCTGCGCATGGCCATGAACTGGCAGCAGGTGGATTCGGTGGACAAGGTGCGCTTCATCCTCCAGCGCGACACCCCGGCCTTCGAGCTGGTGCCCGAACTGCGGCCGCGCGCCGACGAGGTGGTGTTCGACAAAACGTCGATGTCGGCCTTCGAAGGCACTCCGCTGGCCTCGATGCTGCGCGACCTGCGTATCGGCGCGTACGCGATCGCGGGTGTCGCTCTGGAGATCGGCATCGCGCCCACGGTCACGCATTCCACCGATCTCGGATTCGTGCCCGTGGTGATCAGCGACGCGGTCGGCGGCCGGGACAAGGACGCCATGGCGCGCGCTTACGCGGATTTCGAGTTCCAAGGCCACGCGCTGGTGACCGACATCGCGACCATCACCCCGCTGCTCGCGGGCGCCGACTGACCCTGAGACCGGGACCAGGCCCGCGCCTGGTCCCGGTCGACGCTCACTGCTCCCGCAGGGCCTTCTTGGCCGCGTCCTGGGCGGCGTCCACCTGGCTGGAGTACTTGTTGCCCGTCTTCTCGTCGACCAGGTCGCCCGCCTTGTCGATGACCGCGTCCAGCTTGTCCGCGTTCTTCTGCGCCAGGTCCATCGCCTTGCCCGCCAGGTTCTTGAAGTCCACCGTGCACTCCTCGTTGTCGCGCTGAGAACAACCGCGCCACAACCCTACCCAGCGCCGGGGGCCGGGCCGAGCCATGCCGGGTGCCACAGCCGGCCCGCCTCGGTCCAATTCATGAAACGCACGGTGCCACCGAGTTTCGGCGTCACCCACACCGCTTCCTTGCGTTCCTCGGCGGTGAGTTCGTTGTCGAACGGCGAGGTCTTGCGTTCCAGCTTGCGCAGCCGCGCGGCCAGCTCGCGCATGTCCGGCTCGCTGAAGCCGGTGCCGACCCGCCCGACGTAGTACAGCAGGCCGTCGTGGGGTATGCCGATCAGCAGCGACTTGAACTCCCGAGCTCCGCTGCGCCGCCACCCGCCGATCAGCACCCGCTGGGTGCGCCAGTTGCGCTGCTTCACCCAGGCGTGCCCGCGCTTGCCCGGCAAGTACACCGAATCCTTTCGCTTCGCGACCACGCCCTCGAGCCCGCGCTGCTGACTGTAGCGCAGGGCGTCGGCGCCCGAGCCGTCCAGCCGCGGCGGCACCACCAGCGACGGCGCGTTCGCCGCGAGCGCCTCGAGCACCCTGCGGCGATCGGAATATCGTTTGCGCAGCAGCGACGTGCCGTCCAGATACAGCACGTCGAACGCGACGAACACCGCCCGCGCCGCGTCGGCCTGCAGCAGGCCGAGGTTCGCGACATCGTGATCGTCGAAAACAACGGCCTCGCCGTCCAGCACCACCTGATGCCCGGACAGCTCCCGCCGCAACGCCCCGATGCGGGGATAGCGGTCGGTCACCACGTTCCCCGCCCGGCTGCGCAACGTCAGCGCACCGTTGTCGATCTCGGCGATCAGCCGGAAGCCGTCCCACTTGGTTTCGAAGCACCACTCGTCGGCGCCGAGTTCGGTGACGTCGCCGAGCGTAGCGAGCATCGGAGACAGGCCGCGCGGAAACGTCGCGGGTCCGTTCGGTGGACGGATGATCCGGCTCGGCGGCTCGTCCGGCTCCTCTTGCGGTTCGGCTCCGTTGCGCGCGCGCATCAGATGCATCAACCACTGGTTGCCGTTGGTCTGGATCAGCGCGTACCGGCCGTTGAGCCGCTTGCCGTGGAACTGCACGATGACTTCGTCGTCGCGCCACTTCTCGGTCTCGTAGGTGCCGGAGTCCCAGATCGTCATCTCCCCGCCGCCGTACTCGCCCTTCGGGATGGCGCCGTGGAAGTCGAGGTACTCCATCGGATGGTCCTCGGTGTGCACGGCGAGGCGGTTCTGGTCGGGCGAGGTCGGCGGGCCTTTGGGCACCGCCCACGACACCAGCACCCCGTCGCGCTCCAGGCGCACGTCCCAGTGCAGGCGCCGCGCATGATGCTCCTGCACGACATAGCGGTTGTTCTCCCCCGGCGCCGGCGACTGAGCGGGAACGGGCTCGGGCGTGCGGGACGGATCGCGCATCGACCGATACTTCGTCAACGCGTCCGGCGCGGACGAGTCGTCCGGTGCCAGTGGTGGATCCAGTTCGGCGAGCAGGTCGCCGTCGGATCGGTACCTGGCCAGCACCTCGTCGAACCGCAGATGCCGCAGCTTCTTCCGGTTCTCGATCTCTTTCCAGGTGCGCGGGGCGGCGACGTTCGGCTCCGCCCTCCCCCGCATCGAGTAGGGCGCGATGGTGGTCTTGGCCGGATTGTTCTGACTCCAGTCGAGGAAGACCTTGCCGCCGCGCGCCGCCTTCGCCATCGTCGCCGTCACCAAGGCCGGGTGCAGCCGCTGCAGATTCGTCGCCACTTGTTTCGCCACCGTGGACGCGCCGTCGGAACTCAGCACGCGATCCAGCGGCACGTAGAGATGAATCCCCTTGCTACCGCTGGTCACCGGGTAGGCGTGCAGTCCGATGCCCTCGACCATCTCACGCACGGCGAGCGCCACCTCGGCGCATTCGGCCAGCCCTGCTCCCGGGCCGGGGTCGAGGTCGAACACCAGCCTGGTCGCCGGACCCATGCCGTCGCCGTCGAAACGCCATTGCGGCACATGCACTTCC
Organism: Nocardia implantans; assembly: GCF_035544775.1. NCBI lineage: Bacteria > Bacillati > Actinomycetota > Actinomycetes > Mycobacteriales > Nocardiaceae > Nocardia > Nocardia implantans. Next base: position 154,458 of record NZ_JAYKYQ010000008.1, read on the forward strand.
AGCGCGGCCTGCTGTGCCAGCCACGCCAGCCCCGCTTCGGAATCGATCAGCGGATAGACGACTTTGCGGTCGGAATGACGCAGGGTGCGCCGCTCGATCCAGGATGGCGCGTGCGACGGAAGATTCTTCTCGAAGAAGGAGGGTTCGTCGACCCCGTTGGGCCAGCGTTTCCGGGTGACCGCCCGCCCGGCGATGTGCGGCAGCATGGCGGGCGCGATGGCCGAATAGTAGGCGATCACCGCGCCTTTGGTCGTTCCGGTGGCCGGGTACAGCACCTTTTCGAGGTTGCTCAGCTCAACCTCGATACCACCGAACTCGCGGCGGGCCGCCATATCCGAAGTGTAGCGGCGGAGGCCACGACGTGGCCTCCGCCGCGGGCTCAGGCGTGCGGCCCGGACTGATCCGGCGGGACCACCTTCTTGGCGGCCTCCTTGCCCTTGGCGATCTTGTCCGAGTACTTGCCGTGTGTCTTCTGGTCGATGAAGTCACCGGCCTTGTCGACCGCGTTGTTGATCTTGTCGGCGTTCTTGGCCGCCGCGTCCTTCCCCTTGTCGACCAGGCCCTTGACCGTATCCGCGAAGCTCATCGCCGTGATCCTTCCTGTCGCCGTTGTCCGGAGTCGTTCAGCCGATATTCTCCCACCAGGAATCCGCGGATGGGGCGCTCGACGGGTCGAGACGCTGCCCCGGCATCGGCACCGCGACAGCGGTGCCCGCCTCCCGCGCCGCGGCCACCATCCGCGTGACCGGCTCCGACCAGCCGTGGAAGGCCAGATTGAACGTCGCCCAGTGAATGGGCACCAGCAGTCCGTGGCCGGGATTCCCGCCGCACAGGTCGGCGTGTGCCCGCACCGCCTCCTCGGGATTCATGTGCACATCCGGCCAGCGCTCGTCGTAGGCCCCGATCGGAAGCAGCGTGAGGTCGAACGGCCCGAGCGCCGCGCCCGCCTCGGCGAATGCCTTGGTGAAGCCGGTGTCGCCGCCGAAATAGGCCCGCTTGGCGGGACCGACGATCGACCACGACGCCCACAGCGTGGTGTTGCGCAGCAGGCCGCGTCCGGAGAAATGCCGCGCCTCCGTGCAAGTGATCGTCAGATCCACGCCATCGCGGTCGCGGCCGAGCTCGGCGAGCGACACCGAACCGCCCCAGTCCAATTCGACGATGCGGTCTTCCGGCACACCCCAGTGCCGCAGGTGGGCGCCGATGCCGATCGGAACGAGGAACGGCGCGCTCTGGCGTGCAACCAGTTCCCGGACGGTCTCCTTGTCCAGGTGGTCGTAGTGGTCGTGAGAGATGAGCACCGCGTCGATCGGCGGCAGGTCGGCCAGCGGTTGCGGCACCGGATGCATCCGCGCCGGACCGACCAGCGGCGATGGCGAAACCCGCTCGCTCCACACCGGATCGGTGAGAATCCGGTATCCGTCGACCTCGATCAACGTCGTGGCGTGGCCGTACCAGGTGACGGCGAGAGCGCCCGCCGCGGCCGGTTGCTGCGGCATCCGTACCGGGATGCGGCCGCGCGGCCTGCCCACGTTGCGCTGGGTCAGCGCCGAGACCAAGAGCGAGGGAGCCGAACCGGCGACCACCTGGCTACTGGGCTCGGTGTTGTGGAACTGCCGATCGCGATAGGTCGTCGCCCCCATCGCGTACGGCTGGATCGCCGAAATCGACGCGCCCATGGCCGACGGGATGTCCCACACGGCCCGGACCAGCCAGCTGATGCCGAGCGCACCCGCCGCCGCGCCCGCGATACGTTTGATGTCCATCATCGCCCCACGAACTTCGCTGGGCGCTTTTCCTGCCTGGCCAAACGACCCTCCTTGGCATCCTCGCTCGTCCACGCGGCCTCCAGCGCCGCGCGTTGCTGCGCGGTTTCCGGCTCGCGCGTTCCGTCGTCGTTGAGCACCAGCTTCATGTGCCGCAGGGACAGCGGGGCCAGCGCCGCGATGTGCTTGGCCCAGGCCTGCGCGTCGGCCACGGTGCCGATCCGGTTGGCGAACCCGAAGGCGTAGGCATCGTCGGCCGAGATCTGCTCGGCTCCCAGCAACACCGTGCGCGCCGGACCGCCGCCGATCAAGGCGGCCAGCCTGCGCACCGTCCACCGATCGACGGTGATGCCCAGTTTCGCGGCCGGGACCGCGATATAGGCCTCCGGCGCGATCACCCGCAGGTCGGAAGCGAGCGCCAGCTGCACACCGGCTCCGATCGCCGCGCCGTTGATCGCCGAGATCACCGGGACCGGCGCCGATTCGATGGCGTGCAACATGTCCAGCAACCCGGACAGGAAATCGCCGGAGTACACCCCGGACAGATCGGCGCCCGCGCTGAACACCGGGCCCCGCCCGGTCAGTACGATGGCCCGTGCCTGGTCGGCGACAGCGTCGAGCACTGCTTCCCGCAGCAGTGTCACGAGTTCGTGATTGAGCGCGTTGCGGCGCTCCTCCCGCTGCAGTTCGATGGTGACCACGTCACCATCGCGGCTGACCCCGAGCATGCGACCTCCCCGACTGAACGGTCCGTCTGATCTCTTCACTCTGCCACAGGGGACTACCCGTTCCACGCCGGGCGATACGATCACCGGCTGTGCCGACCGACTTCGACATCCTGGTGATCGGCGCTGGTCAGGCGGGACTCTCGGCCGGATACCACCTCCAGCGCCTCGGACTGCGCCCGGAGCGGCACTATCTGATCGTCGACCGGTCCCCAGGGCCAGGCGGCGCGTGGCAGTTCCGCTGGCCCTCCCTCACCCTGGACACGGTCAACCGCGTGCACGATCTGCCCGGTATGTCGTTCGCCGAGACGTTGCCGCCCGGTTCGTCGTCCGCGCGGGCGGCATCCGCCGTGCCGCACTACTACGAGCTGTACGAGAAACGGTTCGACCTGCGGGTCCACCGGCAGGTATCGGTCACCGTGGTGTGCGATCGCACGGAGAAAGGCGCCCCCGCCGAGCGCGGTCCGGTGCTCGACGCTGAGACCGACACGGCCGGCCGGATCCGGGTGCGCGGCCTGATCAACTGCACCGGCACCTGGGAGCATCCGTTCGTTCCGCACTATCCCGGGGCGCAGACCTTCGCCGGCCGCCAGCTGCACACCCGCGACTACCGCACCGCCGCGGAATTCGCGGGCGAGCACGTCGTGGTGGTCGGCGGCGGCATCTCGGCGGTCCAGTTGCTCGACGAGATCTCCCGGGTCACCACGACGACCTGGGTGACGAGGACACCTCCGCGCTTTCGCGACGGCGACTTCACCGAAGCCGCCGGGCGCGCCGCCGTCGCGATGGTCGAAGACCGGGTGCGGCGCGGGCTGCCGCCGGGATCGGTGGTATCGGTCACCGGGCTGCCCCTCGACGACCGGCTGCGGGCGGCGCGGGCCCGCGGCGCGCTCACTCGCCTGCCGATGTTCGAGCGCATCGAGCCCGACGGGGTGCGGTGGGCCGACGGAACCTTCCAGCGAGCGGACGTGATCCTCTGGGCCACCGGGTTCCGCAGCGCGCTCGACCACCTCGCGCCGCTGCGCCTGCGCGGTCCCGGCGGCGGCATCACCATGACGGGACGGCTCGCCACGCAGGTGGCCGCCGATCCGCGCATCCACCTGATCGGGTACGGACCGTCGGCGAGCACCATCGGCGCCAACCGCGCCGGCCGCGCGGCGGCTCACGAACTCACCGGATACCTCGGGCTGCGCTGACCGGCCACCCGCCCGGATCGTCAGTCGATCAGGCCCATGGTGAACGTGTCGGGGTCCCCTCCGGTGCGCGCACCGGTGTTCAGCGCGGTGATCGCGTTCATCTGCTCCGGAGTCAGCTCGAAGCCGAAGACGTCGAAATTCTCCCGGATCCGCGAGGGTGTCACCGACTTCGGGATGACCACATTGCCCAGCTGCAGATGCCAGCGGATGATCACCTGCGCCGGAGTACGACCGACCTCGGCGGCGACCGCCGTGATGGTGTCCTGCGCCAGCAGCGTGCCCTGCCCGAGTGGGCTCCACGCCTCGGTGGCGATCGCGTTGGCGGCATGGAACTCGCGCAGTTCGGGCTGCGCCAGCCGGGGGTGCAGCTCGATCTGGTTCACCGCCGGAATCTCCCCGGTCTCGGCGATCAGCCGCTGCAGATGCGCCACCGTGAAGTTCGAGACGCCGATCGACCGCACCCGGCCCTGCGACTTCAGCGCTTGGAAGGCGCGGAAAGTGTCCACGAAGCGCCCGGCCGCTGCCACCGGCCAGTGGATGAGGTAGAGGTCGAGGTAATCCAGACCGAGCCGCTGCATACTGGCGTCGAACGCGCGCAGCGTCGAGTCGTAGCCCTGGTCGGAGTTCCACAACTTGGTCGTGACGTAGATCTCCTCGCGGGGCAGGCCGGATTCCCGGATCGCGCGGCCGGTGCCCTCTTCGTTCCCGTAGATCGCGGCGGTGTCGATGCTGCGGTAGCCCGCCTCCAGCGCGGTGGTGACGACCGAGAAGACATCCCCGGCGGGCACTTGGAACACGCCGAAGCCGAGCTGCGGGATCACGTTCCCGTCGTTCAGCACGATCGAGGGAACGGTGCTGGTCTCGCTTTTGAAGGTCACATTCCGACGGTAGAAGTGTGGCGGCGAACCGTCAATCACGCGGTCTGGTGTGTTGTCCCGCAATTTGCTGAGAAACCAGTGGCGCGCCGTGCGGAGGTGCCGCCTCCGCCGCCGGTCAGCTCGGCATACCGGGCAGGCCGAGGCGCCGGTAACGCGCGTGCCGAGCCGCGCGCACTTCCGGTTCCGGCAGGGCGCGCAAGTCCGCCAGTTCGCGCGCGATCGCCGCGACCATCCGGCGGGCGAAGTCGATCGGCTCGTCGGCCGCGTCGGGGTGCTCGGGAACGATCCGGTCGACCACACCGTCCTCCAGCAGGTCGGCGGCGCTGATCCGTTGCGCCGCAGCCAGTTCCGCCGCATGGTCGGTGTCGCGGAAGACGATGGCGCTCGCTCCTTCCGGCGGCAGCGGGGCCAGCCACCCGTGCGTCGCGGCCAGCACCCGGTCCGCGGGCAGCAGCGCCAGCGCGCCGCCGCCGGTGCCCTGGCCGAGCAGCACCGAAACGGTCGGGGTGTCCAGCGTCACCAGATCGGCGATGCAGCGGGCGATCTCGGGCGCCAGCCCGCGTTCCTCGGCCTCCTTCGACAGCGCCGCACCCACCGTATCGATGACCAGCACCAGAGGCAGCCGCAATTCCTGAGCAAGCGCCATACTGCGCCGAGCCTCCCGCAACGCGGCCGGACCCATGGTGTTCTCGCCCTGCTGACCGCGCCGGTCGTGGCCGAACACGACGCACGGCTGCCCGCGGAAACGGCCGAGGGCGAGCACGGCGGTGCGATCGGACTCGCCCTGCCCGGTGCCGCTGAGCGGAACCCGTTGCGTCACATGACGAAGCAGTTCACGAAGGCCGGGACGTTGTGAGCGGCGGGAGATGAGGACCGACTGCCACACCCGATCGTCCGCAGGACGATTCCGCTCGGCATCGGACCGAATATGCTGTGGCACAATAAATCTGGAAGACGCAGCAGGATCGTGAGTCGACCGCGGTTGCGATGCCGCGATCTGCTCGGAAAACCGGCGTCCCGTAGCGGGATCCGGTAACTCCGTGCCGCTCAGCACACTCAGCGCGCGATGCGCGATCCGACGGAAGACCGGAATCGTCAGCACGCCGTCGATGACGCCGTGCCGATACAGGTTCTCCGCGGTCTGCACGCCTTCCGGAAAAGGTCGGCCGTACAGAGCCTGGTAAACCCGAGGGCCGAGGAACCCGATGAGCGCACCGGGCTCGGCGAAGGTGATGTGACCCAACGAGCCCCACGACGCGAAAACGCCGCCCATCGTGGGATCGCGCAGGTAGACGACGTAGGGATACCCCGCCGACTTGTGTGCCGCCACGGCGCCTGCGATCTTCACCATCTGCACGAAGGCGACGGTGCCCTCCTGCATCCTGGTCCCGCCGGAGGTCGGCGACGCGACCAGCGGCAGACCGAGTTCGGTGGCGCGCTCCACCGCGGAGACGATCCGCTCGGCCGCGGCCACGCCGATCGAGCCGGCCAGGAACCTGAATTCGCAGGCGATCACGGCCACCCGTCGCCCACGCAGCAACCCTTCGCCGGTGAGCACCGATTCGTCGGTGCCCGCCGCGACGGCCGCCTTCCGCAAGGCATCGCGGTACTGCGGGGATGCGGCCACCGTCACCGGCGGCCGGTCCCAGCTGACGAACGAGTCCTTGTCGAGCAGTTGCTCGAGCAACTCTCGCGCCGAAGTACGCACCGGGCGAGCCTATCCGGCCCTACCCGGTGCTCCGGCGAGCCACGCGAGCACTCAGTAGCCCTGCATCACCTTGCGCAGCGCGTACTCGGTGAGCGCGACCAGCGCCTGCTTGGCCGGCTCACGACGACGAGCGTCGATGGACAGGATCGGCACATCGGCAGGCACGGCCAGCGCCTGCCGGATGTCCTCGATCGGGTACCGCGGCGCGTCGTCGAATTCGTTGAGCGCCACCAGGAACGGCAGGCCGCGCGCTTCGAAGTAGTCGACGGCCGCGAAGCTGTCCTCCAGCCTGCGGGTGTCGACCAGGACGACGGCGCCGATGGCGCCGCGGATCAGGTCGTCCCACATGAACCAGAAACGGTACTGGCCAGGCGTGCCGAACAGGTACAACACGAGATCGTCGGCGAGACTGATCCGGCCGAAGTCCATCGCCACGGTGGTGGTCGACTTCATCGGGATGCCGGTCAGATTGTCGATCCCGGCGCTGGCATTGGTCACCAATGCCTCGGTGCGCAGCGGAACGATCTCCGAGACAGCACCGACCAACGTGGTCTTCCCGACACCGAAGCCACCCGCGACCACGATCTTCGCCGATGTTGGCTTACTGGTACGAGTGTCGACCTGCGCCGTCGAATCAAATACGCCGGAGTCCACTGAGAACCCTTTCGATCAGCTCGCGACGTTCATCGTCGCTGGAATCGTCTTTCAATGTCGCCGAAACGCGCACGTGCCCGGCCTCGATCAAATCGGCCACGAGCACACGGGCCACCCCGATTGGGATACCCAATCGGGCTGCTACCTCGGCAACGGACGGCGATTCTCTGCACAACTCCACGATTGACGTCTCGATGTTGGTCAGTTCGAACTGCCGCTCCAGGGCGACCGGATGCGATGCGACGAGGGCCTCCAACGCCAACTCGACCGCGGGCCTGGTGCGGCCTGCGGTCAACGAGTATGGGCGTACGAGACTGGGCTCGACGCTCCCCACGCGGTGATCTTCTATGTCCATCCCACCATCAGGAACCCATCGTGACGCGTGGTGTGGCCTGAACAGTCTGGCCAACCCGCTCGACCAACAGAGCCATCTCGTAGCCGACCTGACCGATGTCACACGACGTGTTGGTCAGCACCGCGAGATAGGAACCATCGCCGACAGCCATGAGTAGCAGGTAACCGTGCTCCATCTCGACGACGGACTGCAGCACGGTGCCGCCCTCGAACAGGTTCGAGACGCCGACCGACAGGCTGGCCAGACCGGCCGTGACGGCCGAGAGCTGTTCGGCGCGGTCGACGGGCAGCTGGGCGCTCGCGGCCATGAGTAGGCCGTCGGCCGAGACCAGGACGGCATGGGCTACGCCAGGAACCTCGTTGGCAAAGTTCGAAACCAGCCAATCCAGCTGACGATTCGTACCACCTAGATCGGGGTTCATCGGTCTCCTTTATCTCCGGTTAGGTTCATTGCTCTCATTGCGCGGCCATCCCGGACGCCCTGCTGGTGACGACTCAAGCTGGACCTGATCGTTTCTGGGTCGCGGCGCGGCGCCCGATCCGCCGCACCGCTCACGCCGCCGGGGACAAGCCTTCCGCCCGGATTGCGTTGGGGCAAGCCCGCCGCCGTTTTCGCCTCCGGCTGCGCCTCGCTGGCACGGCGAGCCGCTTGCCATCCCTCGTCACCCGGCGATTCGAAGGAAGCAGCCACCTGGGACCTATCCGTGTTGGGATCCGACAGCCATGCCGACATCATCTCGGCGAAGATCGGCGTACCGCCCATCACCGAATCCGATTCCTCCGCGGGCTGCAGCCTGGTCTGGAAGAACGAAGCCGTCTTGGCCGGGTTGGACCGGAAGCTGTGCTTGCCCGGATCGCGCCCCGCCGACGCCGCGGGCTGTTCGCCGCTCGCGGCGTGCTGGCCACCGCGATCCCGCTGCGGCAGTGCGACACCCGGCGGCACGGGCTGGCGCTGCGGCGCCTGGGCGCCCGGCTGCCGCTGCGGCAGACCGGTCAGGCCGCCCTCGCGCTGCGGCAGACCGGTCAGGCCGCCCTCGCGCTGCGGCAGACTCGACGGCGCGGGCGGACGCTGCGGCAGACCATTGAGCGCACCGGCATCCCGCTGCGGCAGGCCGCTGCCGGCCGAATCCCGTTGCGGCAGGCCATTGCCGACCGCGGGCAGCGCGCCGGAGCCCGGCTCACGCTGCGGCAGGCCACCGGTGGACTCGCGCTGCGGAAGACGATGCGCGCCCGCCTCCCGCTGCGGCAGACCGTTGCCCGGTTCACGCTGCGGAAGACCATTGGCCGCCGCGTCGCGCTGTGGCAGACCCGGCGCGGGCTGCCGCGACGGCAGACCCGTGGCACCGGGCTCACGCGAGGGCAGACCGCTCACACCGGGCTCACGCGACGGCAAGCCGGTGATACCGGACTCACGCGACGGAATACCGCTCGCACCCGGCTCACGCGACGGCAAGCCCGTGGCACCGGACTCACGCGACGGAATACCGCTCGCACCCGGCTCACGCGACGGCAGACCCGTGGCACCCGGCTCACGCGACGGAAGGCCCGTGGCACCCGGCTCACGGGACGGCAGACCCGTGACACCCGATTCACGCTGCGGCAGACCTCCCGCCGCCGACTCACGCTGCGGCACACCGTTCGATCCCGGCTGCCGCTGCGGTAGGCCGGTGGCGCCCAGCTCACGCTGCGGCAGGCCCGTGGCCCCAGGCTCACGCGACGGCAGACCACCCGCCGCCGAATCACGCTGCGGCAAGCCGCCGGAAGCGGACTCACGCTGCGGCAGACCACTCGAACCGGGCTCCCGCTGCGGCAGACCGCCGGAGGCGGACTCGCGCTGCGGCAGACCGTTCGACGCGTCTCGCGCCGGCGCGCCATTGGCGCCCGGCTGACGCTGGGGCAGACCGGTGCTCGGCTGCGGCACGCCGTTGGCGCCCGGCTGACGCACCGGCAGTTCACCCGAGTTCGGCTCACGCGGCGGCAGGCCGGAACCGGGCCGCTCCGTGGGGGCACCGGGCTGGCGCGGCGGCGGACCGCCGGGGTTGAGGTTGCGTTTGGGCAGGTTGGCCGCGGCCAGCTTGCCGCGCTGCGGACCACTCGGCGCGGACTGCCCCGACGCGGGCCGCAGACTCGTGGCCGACTGCTGGGCCTCCGAGCGCATGCCGGACGACGACATCGCCGAACCCGGCTGCCGCTGCGGCAGTCCGCCGGGGCCGGTGGGGACCGGTCCGCTGGGCGGAGCGGCCGGCTTGGCGCTGACGGCCGGAATCGGGCCGCTCACCCCGGGATCGACGGTCACCACGACATTGCCCCCAGGAGTCCGCTGGACGGCCCGCATCTGCATGGACGACGGCGCCGACGGACGCTGAGGAGCTGCGGCCTGCGGCGAAGGCTGCGGGGTGACGGGCTGCCCCGCGCTCGGTTTGCCCGCGACGATGAGTCCGACGGGCACGTGCACGGTCACCGTCACGCCGGGATCGCGCGCGGTGTCGAAGGTCGGCCGCAGCCGCACGGTGAGACCGTGCCGCTCGGCGAGCCTGCCGACCACGAACAGACCCATGTGCCTGGCCGTGTCCGGCCCTGGCTCGGCGGTCTGCTCCAGACGGCGGTTGATCTCGGCCATCTCGGCGGGCGGCATACCGATGCCGCGGTCGGCCACCTCGATGAGCAGGCCCTGATCGTGCGCCTGCGCGAAGGTGAACTTGACGTCGGTCTCCGGCGGCGAGGCGCGAAGCGCGTTGTCCAGCAGCTCGGCGAACAGGTGCGCGAGGTCGGAGGCGGCGGGTTCCTTCAGCGAACCGCGGGGAGTGGCGCCGAGCTTCACGCGCTCGTAGTCCTCCACCTCGGAGATCGCGGCGCGCAGCACGTCGGCGATCTCGACCGGGGCGGACTTGGCGCGGCGCTGCCTGGTGCCGGCGAGAATCAGCAGGTTGTCGCCGTTGCGGCGCATGCGGGCGGCGAGATGGTCCAGCCGGAACAGGTTCTCCAGCAGGCGCGGGTCCTTCTCGTCGTACTCCATCGCCTCGATGAGCGTGAGCTGGTGGTCGACGAGCGACTTCGACCGCCGCGCCAAGGTCTCGAACATGTCGTTGACCTGCGAACGCATCTTCGCCTGGTCGCTGGCCAGACGCAGCGCCTGGCCGTGGATGTCGTCCACCGCGCGGGCCAGCTGACCGATCTCCTCGGTGCTGCGCACCGGCATCGGCTCCAGCGGCACCTCTTCCGGCGAGGCGCCGTTGCGGAGCTGGGCGACCTCGTGCGGCAGGTCGCTCTCGGCCACGCGCAGGGCGGCCAACCGCAGCCGATGCAGCGGGACGATCATCGAGCGGGCCACGAAGACCGCGAGCAACAGCGCGGCGAGGATGGTGGCGATAACGACCGCGGTGTAGGTCCACGCGTCGCGCTGGGCGTTGGTCACCAGCGAGTTCATCGCGGAGTCGATGTCTTTGGTCGCCTTGCCGACGACGTGCTCGTAGACCGCGAGGCTGTCGGTCAGCGACTTCTTCAGATCACCGACGGGAAGCTGGCCCGCCTGCGACTGCGGGCTGGTCAGCAGCGCGATCCTGGTGTCGATGCCGGCGCGCAGGTCGGCGATCGAGGTGTCGCCGTCGGAGAAGCGGTGCGCGAGCACGTTGAGCAGCGCGCGCTCGGTGTTGGAGGCGATGAGGAAGTTCTGGACGCCGGACTGCTGGGAGCGCAGCACCTCGGGGAAGGCGGCGAGCTCGCTGACCAGGGTGGCGCGGGTGTTGAGCGAGTCGACCAAGCGCAGTTTGGCCGCGTCCACCGCGGTGTCGCTGACCTGGCCGACCGTCGTCTCCACGATCCGGACGCTGTCGCTGCGGACGCGGTCGATCAGCGCGAGGGTATCCGACGGCGGACCGGTGGAGACCGATTTGCCCTGGGCGCGCACGCCCTTGGCCTGGGTGAGCATGCTGTCGATGGCCGCGCGCGCACCGGGCACTCCGTCGAGCTTGGAAACCGCCTTCTCGGCGTTGGCGATCGCCTTGTCCAGGTCCGCGAGGTTCTGGTCGGTCACCACGGACTGGTTGGTGCCCAGCGAGATCATCTGCGAGCCCGCGGTGGTGGCGGTCTGCGCGCTGAGCGCGGTGACCGATGGGATGGCGGCGACGTTCTCCGAGATGTCGGCGAGCCGGTTCGACTCCGCGAACTCCGACGAGATCCTGGAGACGCCGAGCCCGACCGCGACCGCGAGCGGCACGGCGAGCACCGCCGTCACCTTCCAGCGCAGGTCCCAGTTGCCCAGCGCCCAGCGGCTACTGCCGGAACTAGCGGCGTCACGCATCTCCCACTCACTTTCCAAACTGGCCTCTACCACGCGCCATCAACCGAACCTCCACAATCGCGTGCTTGGCTCGACAGGTGGAGCTGGCCGAGAGCTGCGGCTGGCCGAGAAATTGCGTCTACGACGGCCCAAATAAGTGACATCAGATTCTAACGGATCAATAACTTCTTGGGTGACGGGGCGTGATGTCGCGATCATTGACCTGCCGGTTCCAGGCAAAACCAAAGGTCGCGGCACCCACCCGGGCGTCGCGTGAAGTCTGCCACAATCAACCAGATCTATCGAGGCGGGCATCGAGGCGAGGCTAGGGAGTCACGGGGTTGAACGTGCGGCAGGAGTATCGACCGGCCTATCAGACCAGCTTGGTGGATCCCGCCGAGTTCTGGGCCGGCGCGGCCGAAGCGATCGACTGGGACGTGCCGCCAGCGCAGATCCTCGACTCCGGTGCCCGCCCGGTGGCCAGGTGGTTCTCCGGCGCTCGGCTCAACACCTCCTTCAACGCTCTCGACCGCCACGTCCACCCCACCGCCCCCGGCGTTCCCAGCCGCGCCGACCAGCCCGCCCTGATCTACGACTCGGCTATGACCGATGTCACCGTCGTCTACACCTACGCCGAACTGCTCGACGAGGTGGCGCGGTTCGCGGGCGCGATGGTGCGGCTGGGCGTCACCGCCGGCGATCGCGTGGTGATCTACCTGCCGATGATTCCCGAAGCGGTGATCGCGATGCTGGCCTGCGCCCGCATCGGCGCGGTGCACTCCGTGGTGTTCGGCGGATTCGCGGCCCCGGAGCTGGCCGCCCGCATCGATGACGCGGAGCCGGTGTTGATCATCACAGCGTCCGGCGGCCTGGAACCGGGCAAGCGGATCGAATACCCGCCCATCGTGCTGCGGGCGCTGGACCTGGCCCAGACGACCGCGCCGCGCACCGTGATCGTCAAGCAGCGGCCGCAGTTCGACACGATCCCGTTCCCCGCTCCGCAGCCGGCCACCGAGTACCTGCCGAGTTCGGCGGAGACGGTGGCCGCGCAGTGGCTCGACTGGGACGACGCCGTCCGCGACGCGCCGAGGGCCGACCCGGTGTCGGTCGCCGCGACCGATCCGCTCTACATCCTCTACACCTCCGGCACCACCGGGAAGCCGAAGGGCGTTGTCCGCGACAACGGCGGGCACGCGGTCGCCCTGGCCTGGTCGATGCGCAACATCTACGACGTCGACGCGGGTCAGGTGATGTGGGCCGCCTCCGACGTGGGCTGGGTGGTCGGGCACTCCTACATCGTCTACGCGCCGCTGCTGGTCGGAGCCACCACGCTGCTGTACGAAGGCAAGCCGGTCGGCACTCCGGACGCGGGGGCGTACTGGCGGGTGGTCGACAAGCACAAGGTCGACGTGCTGTTCACCGCGCCGACCGCGCTGCGCGCCATCCGCAAGGCCGACCCCGATGCCGAGCTGGCCCACCGGCACGATCTGTCCTCCCTGCGCGCGCTGTTCTGCGCGGGCGAACGCCTCGACCCGGCCACCTACGCCTGGGCCGAGCAGACCCTGCTCGCGGGTCGCTCGGACTGCCCGGTCGTGGATCACTGGTGGCAGACCGAGACCGGATGGCCGGTCTGCGCCAACCCGCTCGGCCTGCAGCAGCTGCCGATCAAACCGGGCTCGGCCTCGGTGCCGGTGCCCGGCTATCGACTGCGCGTGCTGGACTCCTCCGGCAACGCGGTGGCGCCGAACACCGAGGGCAACATCGTCATCGGGCTGCCGCTGCCGCCCGGCACGCTGACCGGCCTATGGCGTGACGCGGCGCGGTACGAGCGCTCCTATCTCTCCGCCTACCCCGGCCACTACCTCACCGGCGACTCCGGCTACTTCGACGAGGACGGCTACCTGTACGTCCTCGGCCGCAGCGACGACGTGATCAACATGGCCGGGCATCGGCTTTCGGCCGGCAGCATCGAGGCGGCCATCGCGGGGCACGACGCGGTCGCCGAATGCGCCGTCATCGGACTGCCCGACGAGCTCAAGGGGCACCGGCCGCTGGCGTACGTGGTGCTCAAGTCCGGCGTCGAACTCGATCCCGACCGGTTGCGCGACGAGCTGATCGAGCGGGTGCGCACCCAGGTCGGCGCGATCGCCACGCTGCACGACGCCATCATCGTGACCGCGCTGCCCAAGACCAGATCGGGCAAGATCCTGCGCAAGACCCTCCGGCAGATCACCTCCGGCGAGACGTTCGAGGTGCCGTCCACCATCGAGGACCCGGCGGTCCTGGCGGCGCTCGAGCAGCAGATCCGCGTCGCGCGCCCCGAGTGGCTGGATCCGGCGCACGGCGCCGACCACACCGGCGACGTGGTCGAGCCCGACGTGGATCCGGTTGCCCCGTCCTGACTTCCGTCCGCCGTCGACGTCCTCAGAGTTTCCTCAGAGGATGTTCATATCGGTGCCAGCAGTTCGAAATAGCCTCGAGACCGCCCCGAAACCCCTCGATGATCTGGAGGCAGATTCATGAAACGTTCCGTAGGCCGCCCCGCCATCGCCGCCGCGGCAGCAGGTGGAATCGCCACGGTCACGTTGCTACTGAGCCCCGCCGTCGCCGCGGCGGGCCCGATGGAATACGCCGAGCCGCTGCTGACATCGGACTGCTCGTTCGCCCAGGTCGACGCGGCGCTGCACGACAAGGCGCCGCAGCTGGCCGCGGTGCTCGACGCGAACCCGAGCCAGAAGGCCGAGCTGCAGCGCAGGTTCGACCAGCCGGTCGAGCAGCGCAGGGCCGAGTTGCGGCGGGCCATCGACGAGAACCCGGACGCGGTGCGCCAGGCGGAGAACGACCCGAGGACCGCGCAGTTGCGCGACACCATCCGCGTCGTGGCGGAGACCTGCCACAACTACTGATTCGCGGTGACCTGGGTGACCCGCCGGAATCCGCGTGTTCCGGCGGGTCGTCCGCGGGTTCCGAACGCGAGTCCACGCGCCCGGCTCGCACGACCGAAGATCTACGGAGGCGGGGAGCAGAATGGACGACGTGACCTCGACCTCGAACCCGACGGTTCTCGTGGTGGACGACGACGAGGACGTGCTCGCCTCGGTCGAGCGCGGGCTGCGTCTGTCCGGCTTCCGAGTCCTGGTGGCCAGGGACGGCGCCCAGGCGCTGCGCAGTGTGAACGAGCACGCGCCCGACGCCATCGTGCTGGATATGAACATGCCGGTGCTCGACGGCGCCGGCGTGGTGACCGCCTTGCGCGCGATGGGCAACGAGGTGCCGATCTGCGTGCTCAGCGCCCGCGCGTCGGTGGACGACCGCATCGCCGGACTGGAATCCGGCGCCGACGACTACTTGGTCAAGCCATTCGTGCTGAAGGAACTGGTGGTCCGGATCAGAGCGCTGCTGCGCAGGCGGTCGGACGTACCCGCACCCGCGACACCGGGCGCGGTCACCGTCGGCCCGCTCGAGGTGGACGTCGCGGGCTACCGCGCGCTGCTGCACGGCCGGGAGATCGAACTCACCAAGCGGGAATTCGAACTGCTGTCGACGCTGGCCAGAAACGTCGGGGTGGTGCTGAGCCGGGAACGTCTGCTGGAACTGGTGTGGGGCTACGACTTCGCCGCCGACACGAATGTGGTGGACGTCTTCGTCGGCTATCTGCGCCGCAAACTCGAGGTGGACGGCACTGCGCGCCTGCTGCACACGATCCGCGGCGTCGGGTTCGTGCTGCGAGCGCCGAAATGACGGCGCCCGCCGCCGCACCGCCGGGAACTCGCAGGCGCCGGTCGTTTTCGCTGCGCACCCGCGTCGCGGGCGCTGCCGCCGCGGGCGCGATCATCATCGTCACGCTGATCAGCCTGATCAGCATCCGCGCCATCGAGCGCAACAACGTCCGGCAATCCGATCAGCAACTCGACGTCGCCGCGCGCATCGTCCTGATCGAGCCGCAGATCGCGGTCCGGGTCATCAGCCTGACCGGCCTGAACAACAACATGGCTGTGACCGTCCGTGACAACGGGGAGGTCGTCGCGAGCACGCCCCCGGAACTGCCCGAGCTGCCGGTCGGTTCCCGCACCGTCCCGGTGAACGGCATCCCGTACCGGATTCTGACCACCACCGAGAAGCAACCCTCGGGCCGGGTGGTCGCCCTCGGCATACCCGCAGCGGACGCGGCCGAGGCCACCGCCGAGCAGCAACGGTGGGTGCTCGGCGGCGCCCTGCTCGCCATCGCCGCGGCCGCTGGACTCGGCTGGTTGCTCGCGGGCGCGGCGGTGCGCCCGATCGTCCGGCTCACCCGGCAGGTGGGCGCACGCAGCGCGTTCCCGGATCCGAGCAATCCGCAGGCGCCGGTGGAGGGCGCGGGCGTGCACGAGGCGGAACAACTGGCCGACGCGGTGAACACCATGCTGCAGCGAGTGGATCAGGCGCAGGCGCAGACCGCCGCCGCGCTGGAGACCGCACGCGACTTCGCCGCCGTGTCCGCCCACGAGCTGCGCACCCCGCTGACCGCGATGCGCACCGATCTCGAGGTGCTGCGCACGCTCGATCTGGACGAGGCGCAGCGGGCCGAGATCCTCAACGACCTGCAGCGCAGCCAGGGCCGGGTGGAGAGCACGCTCGCCGCGCTGGAGCGGCTGGCCACCGGTGACCTGACCAACGAGCGCGACCACGTCGCCACCGACGTCGGCGACCTGTGCGACCAGGCCGCGCACGACGCCATGCGGCACTTCCCCGGCTTGGTCGTGCGCATCGATTCCGATGCCGAGCTGGTCACCCGCGGCCTGCCCGCCGGGCTGCGGCTCGCGGTGGACAACGCGCTGGCCAACTCGGTGAAACACGGCGGAGCGACCGAGGCCCTGGTCTCGGCGCATCGCGCGCCGGGCGGCCACATCGTGATCTCGGTCGACGACAACGGCCGCGGCATCCCGCCGCAGGAGCGCGAGGCCGTCTTCGACCGCTTCTTCCGCGGCAGCCAGGCGAGCAAGGGCGGCTCCGGCCTCGGCTTGGCGCTGGTCGCCCAGCAGGCCCAACTGCACGGCGGCCGGGCGTATTTCGACGCGGGCGCCCTCGGTGGCATCCGCTTGGTCCTCGACCTGCCCGAGCGGTCGGCAACTTAGACAACTCTCAGAGAAACGCCAAGGGGCGCGCCATATCTCGGGCTTAGGGTCGGCGGCGTGATCGGAAAACGCGCCCGCTGGGGCCTTCTCGTCGTTGCCCTCGTCTCAGCCGGAGCGCTCGGCGCCGGGATCACCGTATGGAGGGGGACGGATCGGGCGCCGACGGGAATCGCGCTGGTCGATGCCGATGCCGGTCCGACGGGCGCGCGCGTGGTCAAGGCGTTGCAGGACGCGGGCGGCTACGAATGGACCGTCGTGGCGCCGGGCGAGGCGAGCGCCGACGACTACGCCGCCGTCATCACGCTGCCCGCCGATCTCACCGCCTCGATGGGCACGCTGGCCGGGCCGGAACCGAAGCGGGCCAAAGTCACCGTGGACACCAACGAACATGCCGACGCCGACCTGGTGCACGGCGCGGTGACCGCGGTGACGCACCGGATCGGCGCGGCCGGCGTCGACGCCGCGCTCACCGCCGTCGCGCAGGCCAGGTCGCAGATGTCGCAGGTGCAGTTCACCGCCCAGTTGCTCAACGCCGGGGTCGAGGCGGCCGCCGCGGGAGCCGACCAGTTCAGCTCCGGCGCCGACCAGTTGCTCGGCTTCCTCGAATTCGCGAAATCGGGGTCTTCGCAACTCACTTCGGCCATCGCGTTGCTGAACTCCACCGTCGACGGCGCCGCCGCGCAGGCCGGTCGGCTCGCCGCGGCTCTCGATTCCACCGGCATCACCATCGCGCAGGTGGAACGGACGGCGAACACGGTGAGCGGCGGACTCGACCAGGTGCTGCCGCTGCTGCGCGCGCTGCCGTTCGCGAACGACCCGGCGCTCGCCGACATCATCGGGAAGCTGGAGGCGCTGCGCGGCGTGTCCGCGCAGGCGGGTTACCAGCTGACCGGCCTCGGCTCGCTCGTCGGCGGCGCGGTCGACCCCGACACCGACCTCGGCACCCTGCTCCGCACCGTCGTCGACCGCATGACCAGCGCGAGCGCGCAACTGTCCGAGGGCGCGAAGCTCGCGGAGGGCCTGCCTCAGCTCGCCGAACAGGGCGGAGCCCAACTGGTCGACGCCATCGGCCAGCTCACCGGCGGCGTGAGCCAGCTACAGAACATCGTGCACAACCTGAGCACCCAGACCGACAAGGCCGTGGCCGCCTTGCCCCAGCGCAGCAGCACCCAGCAAGCGGCGTTGGCAGCCGCCCTGACCGACCCGGTGGAGATCGTCAGAAAGTAGATACGACGATGGCCCGTCTTCCTTCACGGATGACGGGCCATAACATCTTCAGGCTCACGACGCGCGGGCCAACGGTGAGTCTCACGGTTACCGATCGCGCGACCGTTTGGAACCGCGTGCGCTTTTATCCGCAACCGTCTTGCCGACGTGCCCAGCTCACCTCGACCACGTCTTTCGAGCGAAGCGAGACCGAGCATGCGCCGTTCACGGCCCGGCTCGCGTCCGAGCGGCCGCTGCGCAAGCGACGAAGTCGCAAGCAGTGGTCGCTCGGACGCGAGCCATGAAGGGGCCGTGAACACGCGGCGCCGAAGGCGCCGCCGAACTAATTGGCGTTCAGCAGGTCGATCACGAAGACCAGCGTCTTGCCGGAAAGCGGGTGACCGCCGCCCGCCCCGCCATAGGCCAGCTCCGGCGGGATGGTCAGCTGACGACGGCCGCCGACCTTCATCCCGGGGATGCCGTCCTGCCAGCCCTGGATCAGGCCGCGCAGCGGGAAGGTGATGGACTCGCCGCGGTTCCACGACGAGTCGAACTCTTCGCCGGATTCGAATTCGACGCCCACGTAGTGCACTTCCACGGTGCCGCCGGGCACGGCTTCCTTGCCCGAGCCTTCGATGATGTCCTTGATCACCAGCTCGGTGGGCGCGGGCCCAGCCTGGAACTCGATCTCCGGTTTGGTCATTCGGCTATCCCCTTCGATAGATGGTGGATGGATATCGTCAACGGTTGTTGATCTCGCGGTAATCGCGAGCGCCGTAACCGGTGTAGATCTGCCGGGGACGGCCGATCTTCAGCGGCTCGCTGTGCATTTCGCGCCAGTGCGCGATCCAGCCGGGCAGCCGGCCCATCGCGAACAGCACGGTGAACATGCGGGTCGGGAAGCCCATCGCCTTGTAGATGACGCCGGTGTAGAAGTCGACGTTCGGGTACAGGCGGCGCTCGATGAAGTAGTCGTCGGTGAGCGCGGCCTCTTCCAGGGCCTGGGCGATGTCGAACAGCTCGTCGTGGCCGCCGAGCTTGCTCAGGATGGCGTCGGCGTGCTTCTTGGCGATCGAGGCGCGCGGGTCGTAGTTGCGGTAGACGCGGTGCCCGAAGCCCATGAGCTTCACCCCGTCTTCCTTGTTCTTGACCTTGCGGATGAACTCCTTGACGTCGCTGCCACTGGCCTTGATGCCGTCGAGCATCTCCAGCACGGCCTGGTTCGCGCCACCGTGCAGCGGGCCCCAGAGCGCGTTGATGCCGCCGGACACCGAGGTGAACAGGTTGGCGTCGGACGAGCCGACCAGGCGCACGGTGGAGGTGGAGCAGTTCTGCTCGTGGTCGGCGTGCAGGATCAGCAGCATGTCCAGTGCCGCGGCGACCTCGGGGTCCACCTCGTAGGGCTCGGCGGGGAAGCCGAAGGTCATCCGCAGGAAGTTCTCCACCAGGCTCAGCGAGTTGTCCGGGTAGAGGAACGGCTGGCCGACCGACTTCTTGTACGAGTAGGCCGCGATGGTGGGCAGCTTGGCCAGCAGCCGGATGGTGGACAGCTCGACCTGCTCGGGGTCGCGCGGATCCAGCGAGTCCTGGTAGTAGGCCGACAGGGCGTTCACCGCCGAGGACAGCACCGGCATCGGGTGCGCGTTGCGCGGGAAGCCGTCGAAGAACCGCTTCAGGTCCTCGTGCAGCAGCGTGTGCCTGCGGATGCGGTCGGTGAAGTCCTCGAGCTGGGCCTGGGTGGGCAGCTCGCCGTAGATCAGCAGGTAGCTGACCTCGATGAAGGTCGAGGCCGCCGCGAGCTGGTCGATCGGGTAGCCGCGGTAGCGCAGGATGCCCGCCTCACCGTCGATGTAGGTGATCGCCGACTTGGTCGGGGCGGTGTTCATGAAGCCCGGGTCGTACGTCACGTACCCGGTGCTGGCCAGCAGCTTTCCCAGCTCGATCCCGTCGTTGCCCTCGGCGGCCCTGGTGACCGTCATCGGGAACTCGCCGCCGGGGTAGGAAAGCACCGGCTTGGCGTCGTCGTCGACGTTGATGATGTTCTCAGCGGGCACGGAAGGATCCCTCTCAGGCTAGAACCACAGGCACCGGCGCGGTGGCGCACGATGCGCTTGCCTCAACGCTAGCCGTTGGCCGACGCGGACAATACCGGAGGGTAGTCCTGCGGCGGCTCACAAACACGTCCCGGCGCGGTGAGGTTCGCCTGCCCCGGCCGAACGCGGTCGCCAGGTGGCCGCGGTGCACGTCACACGGCGATTTCGGCATGAGCGCGAGCGACACGGTAACGCGTGAAGGCGGGAAACGCGACCGCCGCGATCAGCACGCCCGCCACCACCAGCGCGCCTCCGCCCGCCGCGGCTACAGCGGTACCCAGGCTCGCTGCCGCGAAACCGTGGGCAACATCACCGATCCTCGGGCCGCCCGCGACCACCACGGTGAACACCCCTTGCAGCCGCCCGCGCAGATCGTCGGTCGCCACCGTTTGCAGCATCGTGACCCGCAGCGCGGCCGAGACCATGTCCACCGCGCCGCCGAAGGCCGAGCAGGCCAGCGCGATCCACAGCCCGGCGCCGAGACCGAGACCGTGGCGGGTGAGCCCGACGGCGACGCCGAAGCCGACCATGGCCAGACCCCACAGCGCGATGCAGACCAGCACCGCGAACCCTTGCCTGCGGATGCGCGGGATCCACCCCGAGAAGACCCCGCCGAGCACCGCGCCCGCCGACATCGAGGCGAACAGCAGGCCGAGCGCGACGCCGCCGGTGGCCGGGTCGCCGAAGGTCTCGTGCGCGATCTGCGGGAACAGCGCGCGCGGCATGCCGAACACCATGGCGATCACGTCCACCGCGAACGACGCCAGCAGCACCCGCTGGGTGGCGAGGTAGCCGAAACCGGCGAGCACCGTGCGGAATCCGGCGCTGCGCACCGTCCCGGTCGGCGGCAACTCGGGCAGCCGCCACACCGCCCACAAGGTGGCCAGCAGCGCGACCGCGTCGATCAGGTAGAGCGTGGCCAGCCCGACGACGGGGATGAGCACCCCCGCCAGCACCGGGCCCGCGATCGCTCCGAACTGCATCACCGTCATGTTCAGCGAATTCGCCGCGGCCAGTTGGTCTTCCGGCAGCAGCCGGGGGATGGTCGCGCTGCGGGTCGGCTGATTCACCGCGAAGAACGCCTGCTGCACGGCGAACAGACCCAGCACCAGCCACACGTTGTCCGCCCCGGCCGCCGCTTGCAGCCAGAAGGCCAGCGCCGTGAGCCCGGTTCCGGAATTGGTGATCAGCAGGAGTCGGCGCCGGTCGAGCACGTCGGCGAGCGCGCCGCCCCACAGGCCGAACACGATCAGCGGCACCAGGCCGAACAGACCGGCCAGGCCGACGTAACCGGAGCTGCCGGTGATCTGGAAGATCTGCTGCGGAACGGCGACCACGGACAATTGCGCGCCGATCATGGTGACGATGCCCGAGCTCCAGAGGCGTCGGAAGTCGGGATTGCGCAGTGGAGTGGTGTCGGCGAGCAGTTTCACCGCCGCAGCGTAATCAGTCCTCCGTTCCGGATCGACGCGAGAATTCTCACCCGCACGCTGGGAATACGTCAGGGCTGCAGGCGCTCGACGGTGGTCGTCGCCTCGTCGATCCGCATCCGGATGCGGTTGTGCAGCCTGCCGCGCCGCCCCTGCCAGAACTCCACCTCGTCGGGACGGACCAGGAAACCGCCCCAGTGCGGCGGCACCGGGATCTCGTCGGTGTCGGCGAACCGCGCGGTCGTCTCGGCCAGCGTGCGGTCCAGTTCGGCGCGGGAGGCGATCGGCTGGGACTGGCGCGAGGCCCACGCGCCGAGCTGCGAGTCCCTGGGCCGGGAACGCCAGTAGGCCGCCGTCGTCTCGGCGGGAACCCGCTCGACCGAGCCGCGCAGATGCACCTGCCTGCCCAGCGCGGGCCAGACGAAGGTGACCGCGGCATACGGCAGTGCGGTCAGCTGGGCGCCCTTGGCCGAGTCGTAGTTGGTGTAGAAGATCACACCGTCGGGCGAGAGCCCTTTGCACAGCACGGTCCGCGCGACCGGCCGCGGCGTGCCGTCGGCCAGGGACACCGTGGCCAGCACCATCGCGTTGGGTTCGGCGATGCCCACCGCGGTGGCCTGTTCGATCCAGTGCCGCAGCAGCGGCTCCCAGCCGCCCGCCAGCCAGGCCTCGTCCAAGTCGACGTCGTCGTTGCCGCCGTGCGGCAGGCCGCCGTAGTCGACCCGCATGGCGGCGAGATCCGATGAATTGTCCAGGTCACGCATGGGCCAGACGTTACTCTTCGGTAGCGGGGAGCTAAGGTCTTGATGATCGGCATGTGCTCGTCAAATCCGACAATTCCCATCGGCGAGAACATGCGACCCAAGTGCAAGGAGAGTCGCGACATGACTACCAGCCCCGCGGTTTCCGGTGGGCAGGCCACCGTACCCAGCGATTTCGTCAGTGGCCTCGAGGGCGTGGTGGCTTTCACCACCGACATCGCCGAACCGGACAAGGACGGCGGCGCGCTGCGCTACCGCGGAGTCGACATCGAGAACCTGGTCGGGAACCGGGTCACCTTCGGTGACGTGTGGGCGCTGCTGGTCGACGGATCGTTCGGGCGCGGCCTGCCGCCCGCCGAGCCGTTCCCGCTCCCGGTGCATACCGGTGACGTGCGCGTCGACGTGCAGGCCGGGCTGGCCATGCTCGCCCCGATCTGGGGCTACCAGCCGCTGCTGGACATCGACGACGAGACCGCCAGGGAGAACCTGGCCCGCGCCTCGGTGATGGCGCTGTCCTACGTCGCGCAGTCGGCGCGCGGCATCTACCAGCCCGCGGTCCCGCAGAAGAAGATCGACGAGTGCACCACGGTCACCGAGCGCTTCATGACCCGGTGGAAGGGTGACCCCGACCCGCGCCACACCGAGGCCATCGACGCCTACTGGGTCTCCGCCGCCGAGCACGGCATGAACGCCTCCACCTTCACCGCCAGAGTGATCGCCTCGACCGGCGCCGACGTCGCGGCCGCGCTGTCCGGAGCGATCGGCGCCATGTCCGGCCCGCTGCACGGCGGCGCGCCCGCGCGCGTGCTGCCGATGATCGAGGAGGTCGAGCGAACCGGTGACGCGCGGGCGCTGGTCAAGGGCATCCTGGACCGCAAGGAGAAGCTGATGGGCTTCGGCCACCGGGTCTACCGGGCCGAGGACCCGCGCGCCCGCGTGCTGCGGGCGACCGCCGAGCGCCTCGGCGCGCCGCGCTACGAGGTCGCCGCCGCGCTGGAGCAGGCCGCCCTCGCGGAGCTGCGCGAACGCCGTCCGGACCGGGCCATCGAGACCAACGTGGAGTTCTGGGCCGCCGTGATCCTCGACTTCGCCGAGGTGCCCGCGCACATGATGCCCGCAATGTTCACCTGCGGCCGCACCGCGGGCTGGTGCGCCCACATCCTGGAGCAGAAGCAACTGGGCAAGCTGGTCCGCCCCGCGGCCATCTACACCGGCCCCGGCCCCCGCAAGCCCGAGGATGTCGAGGGCTGGGCCACGATCGCGCACACGTAGCGCGCACGGCGTCACGACCGCGAGCCGGACCTGAGGGCGGAAGATGTTGTCCCGCTGTCAGGTCCGGCTCGCGTAGCATCCGGGAGGGGAAGCTAGAGGACTAGAGGGATGCTGGACAAAGGAATATCGAGGCGGCGGATGCTCGGCGTCGGCGCCGCTCTGGCCGCAGGATTCGCCGCCACCGGGTGCGGCACCACGCAGAACACGTCTTTGGCGCAGGCGCGCGCGTCGATCGCGCCCGGCGCGACCACGGGGATGCGGGCCGCGCCGGTCTCGACGGGCCTGGACGCCGGCACACCCGTCGCCGTCGCCGCCAGGCACGCCGGCAGCCTGCCGCGGCAGTGGGGCGTCGAGATGCCTGGCATCACAAGTACTTTCAGCGCCGCAGGCAAACAGATGGCGCTCACTTTCGATGCCTGCGGCGGAACCGGCAACAACGACATCGACGAGTCGCTGGTGAATTTCCTGACCAGCGAGCGGATTCCGGCGACGTTGTTCCTCAACAAACGCTGGATCGAAGCCAACCGCGCGCGCACCGCGCAGCTGGCGGCGAATCCTCTCTTCGAACTGGCCAATCACGGTGTGGCGCACAAACCGCTGTCGGTGAACGGCCGCGAAGCCTATGGCATCGCCGGAACCGCTTCGGCGCGGGAGGCGGCCGACGAAGTCTGGGCCAACCACGAGTTGCTCACGACGATCACCGGCAAACCGCCGCGATTCTTCCGCGCAGGCACCGCGCATTACGACGACGTCGCGGTGTCCATCGTCAACGAATTGGGTGAAACGCCGGTCGGTTTCAGTATCAACGCCGATTTCGGCGCGACGGCGTCGGCCACCCAGGTGCAGTCGGCGATGAATGCCGCCGCGTCCGGCGCCATTTCCCTGGCCCATATGCATCGGCCGCGCTCCGGAACCGCGGCCGGGATGATCGCGGCGTTGCCGAAGATTCGCGCCATGGGTTTCACCTTCGTGCACCTGTAGCCGCCCGGCCGCATTCGCCGGCGATTCACTCCTCGAGCGACGCGACCCAGTCGACGGCGACCGTATCGCCACGGTCCACCTCGAAGAAGGCGACCTCGAGATGCCTGCCCAGGTCGACCAGCCGCAGGGCGTGCAGCGGCACCGGCTGCACCAGCCGCACCCGCCACGGCTTGGGTTCGTCCCAGGCGCGCAGTTCGAGGTCCAGCCGCAGCACCGGATCGTCACGACCGGAGTAGTCGGCCGCGACCGGAGCGGCGGCGAGCACGGTGGCGTCGGCGCGGCGGCCGTCGGCGAGGATCTTCGCGATGCTCGCCCGGCCCGCGTCTTCGAGGTCGGGGACGTACAGCACCAGGCGATCGCGGTGGCGCGGATCCACCCGGCAGCACACCGCGTCGCCCGGCCGCATCCATTCCAGGTCCGCGTCCGGCACCCGCTGCCGCACCCGGGTCTCGTAGGGGAACTCGCCGGCCAGCTGCACGCGGACCCAGAACACATGGCCCGGTTCGGTGCGGCGCGGACGCACGCCGAGGATCGTGGCGGTACCCGCCTCCCCGCGGATCAGCAACTCCCGCCGCATCGCGTCCGAGACCGTCGCGCCGCGCAGGCGGAAATTCCGCGCCCGCTGGCGCAGTCGCCACCCCGAGTTTGCTGACGGCATGCTCATGGGCGCTTACGTTAGCCGGAGTGTGGGCGTCGCCACAGCGACACCACCGACTACCCTGTTGGCCATGACCTCTGCGTTTCCGACCATTCCCGACGACATCAAGCCCGCCGACGGACGGTTCGGCTGCGGCCCCTCCAAGGTGCGCCCGGAGCAGCTGCAGTCGCTGGTGAACGTCGGCGCCTCGGTGTTCGGAACCTCGCATCGGCAGAAACCGGTCAAGGACGTGGTGGCGCGCGTGCGCTCCGGCCTGCGCGAGCTGTTCGGCCTGCCGGACGGCTACGAGGTGGTGCTCGGCAACGGCGGCACCACCGCGTTCTGGGACGCGGCGGCCTTCGGCCTGGTCCGGGAGCGTTCGCTGCACCTGACCAACGGTGAGTTCAGCTCGAAGTTCGCCGCCGTGACCAAGGGCAACCCGTTCATCGGCGACCCGATCGTGGTCTCGGCGGAGCCGGGCAGCGCGCCGGAGCCGGTGTCGGACCCGTCGGCGGACCTGATCGGCTGGGCGCACAACGAGACCTCCACCGGCGTGTCCATCCCGGTGCGGCGTCCCGCGGGCTCGGAGCACGCGCTCATCGCCATCGACGCCACCTCCGGCGCGGGCGGCCTGCCGGTGACCATCACCGACGCCGACGTCTACTACTTCGCTCCGCAGAAGTGCTTCGCCTCCGACGGCGGCCTGTGGGTGGCGCTGATGAGCCCGGCCGCGCTGGAGCGGGTCGATGAGATCAAGGCTTCGGGCCGCTGGACGCCCGATTTCCTGTCGCTGCCGATCGCGATCGACAACAGCACCAAGGATCAGACCTACAACACCCCGGCGCTGGGCACCCTGCTGCTGTTCGCCGACCAGATCGAGTGGCTCAACCACAACGGCGGCCTGGACTGGGCGGTCAAGCGCACGCTGGACTCCTCCTCGCGGCTGTACTCCTGGGCGGAGTCGAGCGAGTACGCCACCCCGTACGTCACGGACCCGGCGCACCGCTCGCAGGTGGTCGGCACCATCGATTTCGCCGACTCGGTCGACGCGGCCGCGGTCGCGAAGATCCTGCGCGCCAACGGCATCGTGGACACCGAGCCCTACCGCAAGCTCGGCCGCAACCAGCTGCGTATCGGCATGTTCCCCGCGATCGATCCGGACGACGTCAGCCAGCTGACCCGCTCCATCGATTGGGTCGTGCAGAATCTCGGCTGAGCGCCGCATTTCTCGGTCCGGAGCGCGCAACACGCCCGGGATCGACACGCCGCTGAATTAGCCAAAGCGGATCGAACAGAGCAGATTAGCGGGGCACGGACATCTCCGAGGAGATTTCCGTGCCGCGTGTCCTGCCCCATGAATCTCAGATGTGCACTACTGTTTCGGAAAGTGGGCGGTGTCGCGAGTCGACGCGATAAGGAGGTAACGGTGCGTGAACTTCGAGTGATCGGGGTGACGCCCGACTCCACGCACATCGTGTGCATCGACACCGAGTCCGGTCAGAAGTTCCGGCTGCCCGCCGACGACAAACTGCGAGCCGCCGCGCGCGGAGACCTTGCCCGATTCGGCCAGATCGAGATCGAAATGGAAGCAACTATGCGTCCCCGCGATATCCAGGCCCGTATTCGTGCAGGGGCCTCCGTCGAACAGGTCACCGAAGAATCCGGAATGCCGGCCAGTCGCGTCGAGCGATTCGCCTATCCGGTGCTGCTGGAGCGAGCGCGCGCCGCCGAGCTCGCCCAGAAGGCCCACCCGGTCCGCCCCGACGGTCCCGCCGTCGACACCCTCATCGATGTGGTCACCGCCGCGTTCACCGCGCGCGGGCACAACATCGAGGGCGCCGAATGGGACGCGTGGAAGGACGAGAAGGGTTACTGGGTCGCCCAGTTGCAGTGGCAGAACGGGCGATCGGAGATCGCGGCGCACTGGCGCTACCAGCCGGACGCACACGGCGGCTCGGTCTCTCCGCTCGACGACCCGGCCTCCGACCTGATCGATCCGGACTTCGGACGCGCGCTGCGCGGGCTGGCCACGATCGTGCCGCCGGAACCCGAGCCCGCGCCGCAGCCGGAGCCGGTGGCCGAACCGCGTCCAGCCCCGGCCGCGCCGCCCGCGCGCACCGCGAGCCGTCAGAGCCAGCCGACGTTGGACGAGTACTACGAACAGCGGGCCGTCGCGGCCGGTGGCAGCGCCGCCGCGATCCCGGCGGGCAACGCGCCGTCGCCGTCGCCGGCGCCGGCGCCGGCGACGGCCGCTGCCACGCCTCCCGCCGCCGGTAACGCGGCGCCCGCCAACGGGGCCGCCGCGACTGCGGCCACCCCCGCCGACACCGCCGCGCCTGCGCCCGCCGCGACCGAGGAGCCCGCGAAGCCCGCGGCCAAGGCTCCGGCGAAGCCGACGCGCAGCAAGCGCGGCAAGGCCCCGATGCCGTCCTGGGAGGACGTGCTGCTCGGGGTGCGCAGCTCGGGTCACTGAGCGCCCCCGCCACCGCGGGTCTTCTTCGCGCCGATCGGGGGCGCGGTAGCGCGCTTCCCGGGTTCGCCCGGCTTTGATGAGCGCGTGAAATCAGCGGTCACGAACCGGTGTTCACGGTGCGAAGCCGCACCGAGGCCGGAGCGAGGCGAGTAGATTTTCGGTGGGTCGACGAGCGTCGGCGCCGACGGTGGCCGCAGCGGTGCCGCGGTCTACGCCGTCGTGCGTTGCTCGAAGTTCGCGGAGTTGATTCGTGTGACTATCGGGAGGTGCCGGAATGCTATCCAAGGCTTGGTCGCTCTGGTACGTCGACGCACCGGACCCGCTGGCAGTACTGCGCGCGAGCCGTAATCCCGATCCCCAGGCGGCACTGGCACTGGCCAAGCAACTGCACGAAGACCGCGACGTGCAGCCGATCCTGGCAGGCACGCTGGCGGGTTGCGCGGGCCCGGCGAGCGACGAGGTCTGCATCGGTTGCTTTCCCGGCGTGACGGTGCTGTGCTCGGCGCAGGCCGCGCGCATCCGCCCGACCGAGATCCCGGCATTGCTGGTGCGCCCGCTGGCCTCGGAACACACCTATCTGGTGTCGTTCGACATCGAGCACGGCTGGGGTGCGTTCGCGCACTGGGAGCGCGGCGAGTTCCGCAGGTCGTTCAGCTCGACGCGGGTACACATCCTGGAGGACGAAGGACTTCCGCTGGTGTGGGAGCGGTCCTACTGGGCAGGAGAACATCCGGTGCGCTGGCGCGCCGGCGAGCTGCCCGACCCGCAGTCGCTGCCGTTCGATCCGCCCGACTTCGCCGACGCGGCCAACAACGAATGGCTCGGCTTCCACTACCGCGGTCCCGCCGCGCCCGGCACGCTCGGGCCAGGGGACATCCCCATCTGCAAGTTCGCGCTGCACCCGAAGGGCAAGCTGCCCGCCTCGCCGGTGCGCGGCTCAGGCGATGGCGGGGCACACACGACTTCGCGCAAGCGCGGCCTGTTCGGCTGGCTGAGCGGACACGACCCCGTCGGCTAGCCGCTTCGCCGTGCCCCGGGCGGCGCTGTCTCAGTGCAGCCGGACACCGTCCGCCGACAAACCGCGCACGCCGGAGCGAAGACCGGAGGTACGCACAACGCGCGCCGCCGGAGCGAACACCGGAGGTACGCACAACGCGCACGGCCGGAGCGAAGGCGGAGGTACGCCTCAGCCGAACAATCCCTCCAGCACCAGCACGACCCATCCGAGCAGCACGCCCGCCACACCGCCGCCGATCACCCACCGCGTCACGGGGGTGAATCGCCAGCGCCAAGCGGTGGGCGCGGCGCCGCCGGCCGCGACCAGATTCACCGCCACCGCGAGCAACGGATGCACTTCGGCCAGCGCGGCCCCGAAGGAATACACCGCGACCGCAGAAAGCAGCGCCACCATGAACGCCACGGTGAGGCCAGCGCCCCACGGCGTCGGGTCCTGATAGGACCGATAGGGCCGGTACGGTTCGGTCACGCCGTCCTCACCCGCTCGTAGAACGCCATCGCGGCCGCGGTCGCGACATTGAGCGAATCGGTGCCTGGCGTCATGGGGATGCGCGCGCGGACGTCGGTGGCCCGCATGGCCTCCTCGGTCAGTCCCGGCCCCTCGGCTCCGAGCAACAACGCCACCCGCTCCCCCGTCATCGCAGCGGCCAGATTCGCCGCCGCCGGATCGGGCGTGAGGGCGATGATCTGGAATCCCTTGCGCCGCAGTATATCCAGGCCACCCGGCCAATCCGGTACGGACGCGAACGGCACCCGGAGCACATGTCCCATCGACACCCGGACGGCGCGGCGGTAGAGCGGATCGGCGCAGCGGTCACCGAACAGGATCGCGTCGGCTCCCAGCCCGGCGGCGTTGCGGAACATGGCGCCGAGATTCTCGTGGTCGTTGACGCCTTCCAGCACCGCGACGGTGCGCGCCTTCTCGAGCACCTCGTTCATGCCGAGTTCGGCGGGGCGACGGGCGACGGCCAGCACGCCGCGGTTGAGGTGGAACCCGACCACCTCGGCCATCACCTCGGCCGTGGCGCGGTAGTACGGCACGTCGACGGTCACCAGGTCGTCGGCGAGTTCGGCGCGCCTGCGCTCCACGCCGAGCAGCGCGGTCGGCTGGAAACGCGAATCGAGCATGCGCTGGACCACCACGACGCCCTCGGCGATCACCAGGCCTTTGCGGCCGGGCAGATCTGGCCTGCGATCGGCCGACTTGAGATCGCGGAAATCGTCGACCCGTGGGTCGGCGGGGTCATCGATGTCGATCACTTCGGCCACCGCTCCATCCTGCCGGGCGGCCGCGGCCGGGTCCGAATCGGTGTTCGCCCTGCGGTCGCGGACCGCGAAAATGCGGTGCGGGCAGGTATGCGAGGTGGGATGGTCGAGGCATGACCCCGCCGGGAATCACCATTCGGTCGGCCACCGCGCACGACGCGCCCGCGATCACGACCCTGTTGGAGACCTCGTTCGGCACCCGCTCCGACCCGGCCGAAGCCGAACGATATCCGCTGCTGTTCCCGCCGGAGAGCGCGATCGTGGCGGTCGACGGCGGAGAGGTCGTCGGGCACGCCCAGTCCACCACCATGACGGTGACCGTGCCCGGCGAGCGAACGGTGCGGGTGTGCGGCATCGCGGGCGTCGGCGTCGCGCCCACGCACCGGCGACGCGGCATCCTGCGCGCCATGTACGCCGAACAACACCGGCGCGTCGAGGCCGCCGGCCTGCCGTTGACCATGTTCACCGCGAGCGAGGGCGGCATCTACGGCCGGTTCGGCTACGGCACCGCCACACGGGAGAACGCGGTCGGCATCGACCGGCGCTTCGCCGGATTCCTCCCGTCGACGCCCGATCCAGGCGGTGTGGCGCTGCGCTCGCCGAGCGAGCTGCGCGCGGCGGCGGAAGCGATCTACGACCGCTGGCGCAGGCTGGTGCCGGGCGCACAGGTACGTCCGGCGGCGGCCTGGGACATCGTTTTCGACGATCCACAGCGTTATCGCGAGGGCGGAACCACCCTGTTCGGGCTCCTGCACGCCGACGGCTACGCGCTGTATCGGTACCACGCGGACGGCAGGGCGCGGACGGTGGAAGTCGTCGAACTGCGGACGGTCACGACCGAAGCGCACGCGGCCCTGTGGCGGGCCCTGCTGGGGCTCGATCTGGTCCGACGGGTGGATGCCGTGCTCACCGACCACGACCCGCTGCCCTATCTGCTGACCGATCCCCGGCTGGTGCGCACCACCGCACGCTATGACGGACTGTGGCTGCGCCTGATGGACGTCCCCGCCGCGTTGACGGCGCGCGCTTACGCCGGCGACCTGGATGTGACGCTCGCGGTGACCGATCCGTTCCGGAACGCGGGCGGCACGTTCGCACTGCGCGTGCGGAACGGACAGGCCGAATGCGAGCCGACCGACCGTGCGCCCGATATCGAACTCGGCATCGATGTGCTCGCGAGCATGTATCTCGGTGCGTATCCCGCCCGGGTCTTCGCGGCGGCGAACCGGTTGCGCGCGAAGGACGCCGCACGGCTGCGTGCCTTCGACGACGCCTTCCGCGCGGAGCGGGACGCGATGCTGGGCTGGTTCTTCTGAGGGCGCGCACCGCGCCGCGCCGCCTGGCATGCTGGTCTCATGAAGCCGATCCAGTTGGTTCTCAACATCCTGTGGCTCGTCCTCGCCGGATTCTGGCTGGCGCTCGGCTACATCGCGGCGGGAATCATCTGCTTCATCCTGATCATCACGATCCCCTTCGGCATCGCGTCGTTCCGGATCGCCGCCTACGTGCTGTGGCCGTTCGGCCGGACCACCGTGGAGAAGCCGGGCGCGGGCGCGGGTTCGCTGATCGGCAACATCATCTGGTTCGTCGTCGCGGGCTGGTGGCTGGCGCTCGGGCACCTGCTCACCAGCATTCCGCTGTTCGTCTCGATCATCGGCATCCCGTTCGGGTGGGCCAACCTGAAATTCATACCGATTTCGCTGTTCCCACTGGGACGGGAGATCGTGGACAGCGACCGGCCGTTCGGCGCGCAATAGCGGCAGCTCAACCGGGGTTTACGCCCTGGGCGGCGGGGACGGCGAGCCACGCCGCATCGCGACAGTACTGTGATCTGAATCACAGACTGTTAACGAAGTCACACCCCCGTGCGATGGTTAGCTAGAAGGTAACTGATTTATTTCCAGTGCCCACAGCGTCCCGAGCGGGCGCCGAGCCGACCGCGCAGGAGGGCTCCACCATGACCGACCGAACCGCCCGCAGGGCCGACTCGGACACCGCGCCACTCGCGCCGATCGCGGTGATCGTGGGGGTGCTGCTGCTCATCGGCGCGGCCACCCAGCTCCCGCACCTGCCTCGATGGGCCGACGATTACGGAGTTCTGGTCTATCCGGTCTTCGTGCTGTGGCTGACCGTCGCGGGTGGGCTGCTGTGGTGGGGCGCCGGGATCATCCGGACCAAGCGCTGATCCACGCCGCGCGCGGCGAATCCTGTTGCTGCGGTGGCTACTCGGATTCCGCCACGATCTGCTTCATGATCGCCACGGCACGGGTCAGCACGACGAGCTGCTCCTCGGTGAGCGTCGACAGCTGCTCGGTCATCCACGCCTCGCGGGCGCTGGCTTCGTCGGCGATGAGCGCGCGGCCCGCGGGGGACAGCGAGACGATGATCTGACGGCCATCGGTCGGATGCGGATTGCGCTCGACCAGATCGAGGTCGGTGAGCGAGGCGATGACACGGGTCATCGAGGGGGGCTGCACGCGTTCCTTCGCCGCGAGCGCACCGGGGGTCATCGCGCCCTCGCGCGCGAGCGTGGCGAGCGCGGAGAGTTGGGTCAGCGAGATCTGCGAGTCGGCCCGACGGCCGCGCAGGTGTCGCGTCAGTCGAACGACCGCCAGCGAGAGCTCACCAGCAAGGGCTCTGACATCCGATGGCGTTGTCACAGTGCCAAACGATACGGGACCGATGGCGGCCGGTCGCGGCTTCCCGCCATGGTCCGACCACCTCGGCTCCGCGCGGTCGGCGGACTCCGCCCGGCAGGCCCGATTAGGCTGAACCCGTGACACCGAAAGTCCCGCAGCTTCCGCCGCGCCTGACCGACCCGCGCCCCGTGCTCGCGGTCGGCAGCGCACTGTGGCTGATCGCCACCGTGGTGGTGTGGGCCGGCGGCGACCGGTGGGCGTCGGCGCGTCCGGTCTGCCTGATGGGGTTGGTGGTCGGACTGATCGGGCTGGTCATCTACCTGGTGCAGCGCCGCGGCGCCCGGCGCGGGGACAAGGGCGCGCAGACGGGCTTGTAGGGCGGATTACGCCCGGACCAACTCGAATTCGTCGGTGGTGCCGGTGAGCGGGTAGAGCCCGCCGCCGGGATCCAGACGGGTCGCATAGTGCTGGAAGCGATAGCGTCCCGGCTCGGCGTCCGAAGGGATGTCCCAGGTGAACCGAGCCACCGACTCCGCGAGCCCGCGTTTGCTCCAGTGGTATTTCACCGCCCACTCCCCCTCGTTGGCCACCCGCACCCACTCGCCCGACGCGTTCCTGCGCTGCACTTCCAAGAAGGTCCCGTTGCGCCGGTTGTCGTGTTTCGGATGCGCCGAGACGAATTCCGCCAGCACTTGATCTCCGGGGCCGTAGGACGGGTGCGGTTGCACCAGCACGTCACCGAAGTCGCGGCCCGGCACGGCCGCGTCCGGCCCCGCGCCCGGCTGGAAGTTCGGCTGCAGCTGGGACACATCGCGCGGGGCGGGGCCGCGCGGCACCGGCCTGCGGGCGGCGAATGCCGTGGCCAGACGGGTGAACTCCTGCTGATAGGCGCACAGGGTGTAGCGGCCGAACAGCGTCGAAGCACCCTCGTATTGCTGGGAATCGTATTCCTCTGGCGTGGTGACGTATTCGTGGTAGGCGTTCGCGTATCCCTGCATCAGCACCTGCTCCAGCGGAACGTCCAGCGCCGCGGCCACGGCCCGGCGAATGCGCAGGCCCGACGTGATGGTGAACTCGCCACCCGCCGCCGCCAGATAGAGTTCGCCGATGCGAACGAGCTGAATCGGCAGCACATTCGGCACCCAGGGCACCGGAGGCAGCAAGCCGAGGGGCACCGCGATCGCTTTCGGCGCCTGCGCGTCCGCCAGCCAGCCCGGAGCGGGCTGGGCGGGATCGCCGAGCGCGTCCAGGAACGGGTTGCGCACGCCCTCCGGAATCGGACCGCCTGGCAGGCCGGGACCATCCTCGACGCTGCCCGCGATCAGCGACACACCCGCCGCGGCCGGTGCGGTGCGCCGCGGTAGTCCGTCCGGCGTGAAACGGCCGTCCACGGCGATGTCGGCGAGATCTATGTAGCACAGCATCCCGTCGACCGGGCCGGAGATCGAACGGGCCCGGGCCGCCGCCTCCTCGGACGCCGCGTATTGCCGTTCGCCGAGGATTCGGGTGTTCTCGAACTCGTCCTCGGTGGGACCCGAGCCTTGGCGCAGGTTCAGGTTCGGGGACATGTCACCGGCGTTGGTCTGCGCGAAGGCCGCGACGAACGCGGGCTTGCCGTCCAGGTAGCGCACGCCGTGCTCGATGTGCTCGCAGCGGAACGACGCGTAGCCCTTGTTGTCCGAGCTGATCAACCGGTTCGCGTTGGTCATGGAGGTGTTGTGGGTGGCGAACCAGGTGATGGTCCCGGCCACCCGGTCGCCCTTGCGCAGGACGAGCGTGGTCACCGCCGGGTCGATGGCGTCCGGGAAATGTTGTTTGTCCGCAGGTGGATTCAGTTCCCACGCCACGCGCGACCGGTTCACGCTCGCGTTGCGCAACTCGGCGCGGCCGACGGCCAGCGAACCCGGCCCGAGATCGGCGTGCGCGGCGGCGATCGCCTCGACGATCCCGTTCACCTCGGCGTCGTACACCTGCTGCTGGAAACCGAGGATGGACAGGTTGTAGGCGTAGTCGTTGCTGGAGCCGCCGCAGGTCGCGTGCGAATGGGTCGAGGTCAACAGCACGTTCTGCTCGGTGTACCGATCGCCGAAACGGCGGGCCAGTTCGGTCAGCACGCCGCGGTGCACGGACTGGAAGATCATCCCGTTCTCGGCGACCACGAAGACGATCCGCCGCCCGGCGCTGCCGATGATGAACGCCCGCGCCCGCGGACGCAGATGGATGCCCGCGGTCTGCTGCTCGAGCTGGGAGTAGCCCATCATCCCGCATTCGGCGGCCGGGCCGGTGATGTCGGAGAGTCCGACGCCGATCTCGTAACCGCCGGCATCCGGTGCGGCGGCCGCCGGAACGCCGAGTGCGTCGCTCGTGCCCGTCACGGCCGCGAGCGCGGCGGACCCGATCGCGGCGCGGGTCAGAACAGTTCGGCGTGACACCGGCATACCCGTCTCCCTTCTGTCCGGATGCAGCGAACCACACAACTGGTCAGTCGTCCAGTCCAGATTTTTCCCGCCCATGAATTGACTGCGGGGGCCGTGGGCGCTTAACTCCCTTGGGTGTCCTCCCGATTGAGCGTCGAAGAACGACGGGCCCACCTTATCGAGGCCGCGATCGGCCTTGCCGAGAAAAAGGGTGTTGCGGGCGTGACCACGCGCGATGTCGCTCAGGCGGCCGGCGTCTCGCTCGGTGTGGTGCATTACTGTTTCGAAAACAAGGACGCGCTGATGACCGAGCTGGTCAAAGCGTTGTCGATGGAATTACGCGATTCCGTCGATGCGAACGAAACGGTATGGCAGGACGTCGGAAGTGGAAAAGAAGCCCTTCAAAAATTGATCCGGTCGGGTCTGGAACTGATGTGGCTGAACATCGAAGCCACTCCGGAACGACAGCTGCTCACTTACGAAACGACCACTTACGCGTTGCGCGAGGGCGAACAAACCCCGGCGAAACTCGCGATCGCCCGCGAGCAGTACAACTTCAACGACTCCACGGTCGCCGACATCCTGGAGCACGCGCGCGACGCCACCGGCAACACCTGGTCGGTCCCGGTGCAGACGCTGAGCCGGTTCACCCTGAACGTCATCGACGGTGTGGTGCTGCGCTGGCTGGTGGACAACGACAGCGAGAGCGTGCGCGGGCAGTTGGATCTGCTGAGCGAGATGCTGACCGGGTACGCGGCGCAGTAACCCGCGGCTCAGTCCCGCCGCGGCGCTCGGACGTGCACCTCGGAGCCGGTCTGCCACCAGGGCACCGCGACCGTGGTCTCGATCGCACCGCTCAGCCGCACCGTCAGGTTCTGGTGCACCACCAGCTCACCCGTTTGCGGAGGCAGCGTGAACAGCTGCCGCAGCACGACGCCCAGCGGCTCCGCCGCCCAGGTCGTGCGACGGCCGGTGCTGGTCACCTCGGCGGTGACGACCTCCGACACCAGCGGCAGATCGAGCAGAGCCGCCAGGGACGATGCCGTTTCGGTGTCGCCTGCCACCAAGCGATCCGGCGGCACGGCGAGGCCGAACCACGGTAGATCGAGGACGAACGCGTCCTCCGGATCGACCACGGCGCCGGTGAGCGCGCGCACGCGATCGGGCGGTTGCAGGTCGGCGAGATCGAGCAGGCCGGCGGCGACAGCGGCGGCCAAGCGGGCATGGGTGCGCGAAACCACGTCCGGCGATGGTGTTCGCACGGGGTCGGCCAGCGCCTCCAGCAAAGCGGCGGCCAACTCGTCGGTGATCGTCCCTGGGTCGGCGAGAACCGCGCGACAAGCGTCCGGGTCGACACCGGCGATGGTGAACGTCGGGAGCAGTCCGTCGAAATCGGTGTCGGCGGGATGGCGCAGCAACCCCAGCGCAGTGCCGTCGACCCGCGCGTACCGGCGCAGCCACCACGCGGTGTAGCCGTCGGCGTCGGCGAGCAGGCGACGGGTGCGCGGCGATGCGGCCAACTGCCGCAACGCTTCCGGCCAGGCGGCGTCATCGATCAGATCGAGGTCACGGACGGCCACCAGCTCGGGTGGGTCCTCCTTGAGCGTCGACCACCAGTGTTCCTCGTCGTCCAGGTCGTGGTCGGGGCCGGTCGGATCGGCTTCGACGAGCACACCGAAATCCCAGCCGACGCCGACGGCGCGCAACGCCTCCGTGCCGTAGCGCTCGACGAGTTCGGCGGCTGCCGTGCCGAACGGCGCGTCGGGAACGAGCAGCTCACGCAGCGGCGCTCCGGGCAACAGCAGTTCGTCGGCGGGTCGCGACTCCCCTTGCGCGTCGGGTAATTCGAGCAAACCGAGCCAGGAAGGAAGGGCCTCCCGATCGGCATGCGCGGCGAGACGCAAGATCGCATCCGCGGTGTCGGGGTCGCCCGGGTGGTCCTCCAGATCGGCGCGCAAGCCGGGATCGGTCAGAAGATCCTCGGCGGTGGCCGACCGCGCGCCGAGCCGAGCCAGCAACGGATGCGCGGCCTCAGGATGCGCCAGCCGCGCCCAGTGCAGCGGGATCGCGACCTCGAGCTGATCGTCCAGCACCACGGTGCGAGGCCCGGTGACGAGCCTGCCGTCGGCCAGCGGTACCGCCAGCGCGCCCAACTCCTCCGCCGCGAGCGGATCCGCCACGAACGGTTCGAGGGCGGCGTAGAAGGACCGCCACCAACTCGGCGGCCGCTCCAAGCCCACGGACAACTCCGCCAGCCGCGCCAGCCCGAGCCGGTGCACGTCCAGGACGCCCATGGCTTCGGCGTGCGCGCTCCCGGACAGGTCCGGGAGCACGAGAGGACCGACCACTTCGTCGAGCAGGTCGGCCAGTTCGGCGGTCAGACCGGCGAAGATGTAGGCGCGGGTGGGGACGGCGATGTTCTGGTGGTGCGTCGGTCCGGCGGTCGACGGTGCCGCGGCGACAGCGAACGCATCCGGTTCGCCAGGAGGCGATGTGACGTCGGCTGATTCGGTGCCGGACCATGCGCTCAGCACATCGAGAGCCTCGGTCCCCGAGGCCGAGCCCCGCAGGCCCAGCGCTTCGATATCGGCGGGGAGCCGCTCGATTGCGGCTTCCGAGTGAACGCGCCGGTGCGGGGCGACCACGGGCAGCCAAGGACGGGTCCGCAATTCGCGTAGCAACGCTTCACGCAGCAGGCCATCGGCCTCGCTGCGGGCGAACCCGGGCGTCGGCACCAGCACGAGCCGGTCGCGTGGCGGAAGAGCACGAGCGAAATCCGCGTAGCCGTCGGCCAGTTCGCCGAGCCGCGCGCCGGGCAGCAACCTGCGCCGATCCGGCTGCATCGGGATATCGGCGATGAGCAAGGCGGGCAGTGACAGTTCCTCGTCCGACCTGGTCGGCGCCCGCAGCACGTCGGGGGCGGCGGCCACCGGCCTGCCGTCGCGCACCGGCAGCAGCCAGCGGGCGCGCCGCGTGCGGTACTGCCACCAGGTGCGCTGTTCGCTGCCTGGGCCGTCGACGTAGACCTCGTGCAGGCCGTCGCCCATATCCTCGGCACTGCTGACGAATTTGGCCGTGCCGATCCGGATGCGCCCCAAGGCTGGCAACTCCAGCAGCAGATCGACGGCTTCGGCGTGCATCGCGGCCAGCAGCGCTTCGGCGTCAACGTCGGCGCGCAGCCGCAGCACCACCTCGGTGTCGAGACCGTCCGCCGGGCGGACCTCGATCGGCCAGGCCAACCGCAGCACCGGAGGGGCGAATTCACCCGCGTCAGCGGCGGGTAAAGGAATCACGTTGTCGCGCAGAGCCTCCCGGGTTTCGGTACGGGAAAACCGCAGCGATCCGGAGGCCGACCGCAGCTCGATGTCGTCGCTCACCGCGAGCACCGCCGTGAAACCGACGCCGAATCGGCCGACGGTCCCGCCGTCGGATTTCCCCGACGCGCGCAAGGCGGTGAGCGCCTGCACACCCGAGACGTCCAGCGGCGCACCCGTATTGCCGATGTGCAGGTCGCGACCGTCGAGCCAGACCGCGACGGCCCCTGCCACGCCCGCCTTGCGCGCGGCATCGGCGGCATTCTGCGCCAACTCG
Organism: Nocardia implantans; assembly: GCF_035544775.1. NCBI lineage: Bacteria > Bacillati > Actinomycetota > Actinomycetes > Mycobacteriales > Nocardiaceae > Nocardia > Nocardia implantans. The sequence continues at coordinate 192,915 of NZ_JAYKYQ010000008.1, forward strand.
GTCAGCAATCGGTCGCGGTAACCCGCGCGAACCAAGTCGTTCTCGGTGGCGGCGTCCTCCCGCAACCGGGTCGGCGAGTCACGCCATGCGGCGAGCACCGCCGCGCGCAACGCCGACGTGCCGAACGGGTCGGCTGTCCCGCTCAGCTCCGCGGCGATGACTGGAACTCCGGCCGTGCCTCGTCCTCGGCGACACCCGCCCCGGATGGCGCATCGACGTCTTCGGTACCGGCCGACGTAGCGGTGGGTTCCGGTCCCGGAGTGGGGGACGACGAAGCGGACTCGTGCGCCTCCGCCACGGCGTCGGACGCCGGGGCCGACTCCGCCGCGACGGCTTCAGCCGGGGCCGACTCGACCGCGCCGGCCGGCACGGCGTCCGAGCCGGCCGCTGCGACCGACTCTCTCGATGCGGTATCCGATTCCGGCGCGCTCGTGCCGACGGCATTCGACTCGCCGACGTGCGTCGGTGCACCGCTGCTCAGCGCCGCGGATGAGGTCGATCCCGCCGCGTCCGCTTCCGTCGGTTCGGACGTCGCGGGACCGGCACTCTCATCGCTCACCGAAGCAGCCGTGCCCTCTGCCTGGCCCACGGTCGTACCGGTCACGCTCGACGCGGCTGCGGGCTCGGCGGGCGAGGAACTCACATGCGCTTCCGACTCCGTCGCAGTGGCCCCTGGATCAGGCTCTGCCGCCGTGTTCGGGACGGTGTCGGCGATAGCGGCACCGCCCTGAGCGAAGACCGAGTCCGGGGCAACGGCCGCGTGTTCAGCCACCGCGTTCTCGCCGGACGCAGCGACCGCTTTCTCAGCGACCGCAGAGTTCTCCCCGACCGGAGGCTTCTCGGCTGGCCCGGAATTCTGGTCTGTCGCGATGTCCTCGGCGACCACCGCCTCGCGGGCCCGCGCAGTGGCGTCCGCGTCCGGGCGGAGTTCACCGGTCTGGGCCACGTCCTCCGCGTGCTCGGCCGCGCCATGCCGATCCACGTCCTCGGACGGAGCTGCCTCGACCTGTTCGCGCTTACCGTCGCGCGGCTCGTCCCTGTGGAGTGTGATCACCTCGATGGCCGAGTCGTCGTACGCCTCGTACAGCGGCGACCCGTTGCCGGTGGGGACCTTGGTGTCCGAGTGCGCGCCACAGCCGTAGGCGACGTGGACGACGTGACCGTCGGCGCCCATGGCGTTGCCGCAGACGCCGAACGCGGCGCGCAGCGACCCGGCGAGCGGCAGATAGAAGCCGCAGCTTCCACAGGTGGCGGGCGCGGCCTTGGCCATCTCCGAATCGGGCCCGTACTGGCTGTACCAGCGCTCGGCGGCCTCCTCGCGGCCTTCCCTGCTCATCACCTTGGTGCGGCCGAGGCCGACCTCGTAGGCCACTTCGTCCACCACCGGGTCGCCGGTCGCGACGTAGCCGGGCACCAGGCGAGGATCGTCGGCGGGCGGGGCGAGCAGATCGCCCGGCGCGAGGTCCCCGGGGCGGACCCGCTGCTCCCAGGGCACGAACTCGGGCGCGACCAGAGCATCCGGCCCCGGCAGCAAGGCGGACTCGCTGACCGTCGCGCGGTCGGCACCGGGCGGTGCGGCCACCACGACCGCCCACTGCCACCCGCGGTAACCGGGCAGCGTGGCCTCGAAACGATGGGTCGCCGCGCTCTCGTCCTCGGCGATCACGCCGAGGTGCGCGCCGACGGCCGACGGTTCCAACTCCAGGAGCGCACGGCGGGCCAGGTCGACGGCATCAGCCAGAATCGGCCGCACGCCGGACTCCGAAACAGAAACTGCGCTCACGGCCTACATTTTGCCGTATGGAGCGCAATCGGCGTGCGTTGGCCATCAGTGTGCTGGTCGGTCTGCTCATCCTGGGCGGATGCGGCGGCGCGGCGGACCCGGCGCCCGAGATGAACATCGAGGTACTCGGCACCCGTCCGCACGATACGAAGGCGTTCACCCAGGGTCTGGAAATCGACGGCGATGTTCTGTTCGAGAGCACCGGTCTGGCCGGTGCGTCCGGCGTGCGCGCGTCCCGGCTGACGACCGGGGAGGAATTGGCCAGAACCGAACTGCCCGCCCCGTACTTCGGCGAGGGCATCACCCTCGCAGGCGCCACACTCTGGCAGCTGACCTGGCACGACGGCGTTGCCATCGCCCGTGACCCGGCGACGCTGGCCGAACGCGGCCGGGTGAGCTATGACGGCGAAGGCTGGGGTCTGTGCGCCAGGAACGGACGACTGGTCATGAGCGACGGCACCGACCGCCTCACCTTCCGCGATCCGGTCACCTTCGCCCCCACCGGCTCGATCGAACTGACCAGCCACAACGGCGCGCGTCTCAACGAACTCGAGTGCGCAGCGGACGGGTCGGTCTACGCCAACGACTGGCCGACCGACACCATCCTGCGCATCGACCCGGACTCCGGCGCGGTGCTCGCGACCGCCGACGCCGCCGGTCTGCTCCCCGCGACCGCGCGGGCCGGAGCCGACGCGCTCAACGGCATCGCGCAACTGCCCGGCACCGACCGGTTCCTGATCACGGGCAAGAACTGGCCCACCATGTTCGAGGTCCGTTTCACCCCCGCCTGAGCACGATCGCGGTCGCGACAACGATCACTTTCCGCCGCCACCACGGAGCGCGCGTGAACGCCCGGCCCGGGAGTGCGCCAGAATTGGAGTCGTGACTACTCCCCGCGAACCTTCCGGTCCCGGCCGTGATCGGTGGGAAGGCGAGGAGGTCCCGCCGTTCGATCGGCATCCCGGTTTCGATCGGTACCCGCCACCCAACGCGCCGCGGCGCCGCAGGCCGCTGCCACCGCTCGGCCCGGGAGCCGGACGCGCCGCCGAGCGTTACGACCAGCCGGGACCGCCGCCGAGCCCGCGACGCGACGCGCCACCGCCCGCGCAACCCCCGCCGACCAAGCCGTTCCCCGTCGGCCCCGACGCCGAGCAGCCGGCGAATTCCGAGCCCCCCGGCGAACGGCGGATGCCGCGCAAACTCACGGTCACCCGCGTGGCCGCGATGCGCGGCAGGGAACTCACCGAAAAGGGCATCGCGACCTTCCAGCGCGCGGCCAAGGCCGACGGCGCGGACAAGTCCGGCCTCACGGCGCTCACCTACGCCACCATGGCGAACTTCGCCCTGGACGCCGCCATCGCGGTGGCGCTGGCCAACACCTTGTTCTTCGCCAGCGCGACCGCGGAGAGCAAGACGAAAGTGGCGCTGTACCTGCTGATCACGATCGCGCCGTTCGCGGTGATCGCCCCGCTGATCGGGCCGCTGCTCGATCGGCTGCAGCGCGGTCGCCGCTTGGCGCTTGCGACGTCGTTCGCGGTGCGCGCGGTGGTCGCGGTGGTGCTGATCTTCCAATTCGACACCTGGGCGCTGTATCCGCTCGCGCTGTGCATGATGATCGGCAGCAAATCGTTCTCCGTGCTGAAGAGCGCGGTCACGCCACGGGTGCTGCCGCCGGACATCGATCTGGTCCGCACCAACTCCCGCCTCACGGTGTTCGGGCTGGTCGGCGGCACCATGGGCGCCGGAGCGCTGGCCGGGCTGGCCGCGGCGATCGCGGACTCCAACGGCGCGCTGGTCTTCGCGGCGCTGATCGCCTGCGCGGGGGCGTATCTGAGCCTGCGCATCCCTTCCTGGGTGGAGGTGACCGAGGGCGAGGTCCCCGCGACGCTGAGCTATCACGGCGCCGACGCGCGCACCGAGGTGCTCTCCTCCGGCGCGGAGTCGTCGGTCCCGCCGCGCAAACGCAGGCAACCGCTCGGCCGCGCCGTGGTGACCGGCCTGTGGGGCAACAGCGCCATCCGGGTGCTGACCGGGTTCCTCACCTTCTACGTCGCGTTCGTCGCCAAGGCGACCGAGCACCGGCCGGTGCAGCAGGCCCTCATGCTCGGCGCGGTCGGCGCGGCCGCGGCCGTCGGCAATTTCGCGGGCAACGCGACGGGCGCCCGGCTGAAGCTGGGCAGGCCATCGCTGATCGTGCTCGGCTGCACGGCGGCGTGCGCGCTGGTGTCACTGTTCGCGACGTTCGCGGACAACCTGCTCGGCGCGGCAGCCGCCGCCCTGGTCGCGGCGGGGACGAGCGCGCTGGCCAAGGTGTCGCTGGACGCCTCGATCCAGGACGACCTGCCGCCGGAGTCGATCGCCTCCGGCTTCGGGCGGTCGGAGACCGTGCTCCAGCTGAGCTGGGTCGTCGGCGGGGCGGCCGGTGTGCTGCTGCCGACCGACTATTGGAAGGGCTTCGCGGTGGTCACCGTGATCCTCGTGCTCGGCTTGGTGCAGACTTTCCTCAGCTTCCGAGGTCATTCGCTGCTGCCGGGCCTCGGCGGCAACCGTCCCCAGCACGCGGAGCAAGAAGTGCCGACGACGCGGCCGCACGGATATCCGGCGAACGCGCCACGGGCAGAGGATCCGGCGCCGCGCGGCGGCGACACCACACGCTTTCGACGAGGGCAAGGAGACCCGATCTGGTGAGCAAGCTCAACGCACGCACGATCGCCGCGCTGGTCGCGGCCGCACTGCTCGTGCTCACCGCCGCCTTCGCTGGCGCGCTCGCGGTGCTGGTCCGCGACGCCGAGAAGCCCGACGTCACGCTCACCGCGTACGCGCACGGGAAGACGGTCACCGTGCGACCGTTCAGCTACTGCTCGGTGACCATGCAGGATTGCAGCATCCTGCCCGAAGACAACGTCCCCGGCACGGTATTCGCGACGCTGAACTGCGGCCAGGACACACCGGACTGCCACCGTGGCCGCACCGTCGAACTGGAAGTCCCCGCCGGTTACCCACTGCAGCTGTCGCTTCCGAAGAAGGTCGCCGACGCGCCGTGGCTCGCACAACTGGTCTACCTTTTGCCGAACGGCGAAAAAGTCGACCAGGTGATCAGCCGTAACGACTACCCGGACCGGGCTTTCGCCCTCACCATCGATTCGAAACCGGAACCGGACCTGCGCCTCATCGGCGTCGAGTTCCAGCTGCCGATCCTGGCCCGCGACGAAACGGGCCGTGAGTTCTACGTGCCGCACGCCACCTGGTCGATCAGCACGGCTTGACAAGTCCGAGCGCACCGCTTTTCGTGGACCTCGCGGGTGCCGGCGCGCCTGGTGACACGCGGCGCAGGCACGGGGCCACGCTCAGCTCAGTCGAGGCGAACAGACCTCGAACCGGTTCCACCGGCAGCTCGACGGCCGCCTCGAAGGAAGCGGCACCGAGCGGAATCAGCGGTCCAGTTCGCGAGCCACCGCGCGGACGACCTCCGAGATGCGTTGCGCCGTCTTGCGATCCGGATACTTGCCCTTACGCAGATCCGGCTGCACCTTCGCCTCGAGCAAGGTGATCATGTCCTCGACCATGCCGTGCAGTTCGTCGGGCGTGTGCCTACGCGCGGCAGGTTCCTTGCGCGCGTTGCGTTCCTGGCCCTGCCGCACCGACGGCGGCGCCTCGAGCAGCTTGAGGCTCAGCGCCTGTGGCCCGCGACGGCCTGCGGCCATACCGAATTCCACGCGCTGGCCGGGCTTGAGGCCCTCGACGCCCTGGGGCAGCGCGGACGAGCGGACGTAGACGTCCTCACCCTCGTCCTGGGAAAGGAAGCCGAAGCCCTTTTCGACGTCGTACCACTTCACCCTGCCGGTCGGCACTGCGCTCACCCGTTCATCATCGAAAACTCGGACCCCTACGGCCCGAGCACATCCGTCTGCCGAGCCGGTCGCGCGACCGGCTCTTTTCCTGTGCGAAAAGAACGCGCCCAGCAGGATTGCAGGACGCGATTGCCATCGAGTCTACCCCGGTGCGAATAACGCAAGCACATCAGTTTTACCGTCGATCCGTGACGAACCCTTCCACTCCCACCCCGCCCGGCGACGCTGAGCGGCGGCGCGGCGACTGGTTGCTGCGGCTCGCGCTCTCGGCGTTCGCGCTGGGATTGCTGGCAATCATCGCCATCTTCACGATCCCTTTGCTGACCGACGCGGAGCCGGGACTGTGGCTCTACTTCGGGGCGATGCTCGCACCGCTCGGCTTCGTGCTCGCGCTCGTGTTCGCCCTGCGCTCCGGCCGGCGGTCGCGCTGAACCGGAGAGCCGACCTCCGATCCGACCACGAACCGGTTACCCCGCGCGATCGTTACCCACGCCTGTGTGTGATCCTCGTCACATTACGAGTAGGTCACGGAGTGGTGACGGCCGGCGGCGAACCCGACCGCAGCGTCTCTAGCTGCGCGAAGCCCCATTTTTCGCACCGATACCGCGCCGAGACCCATTGGTACACGCCGGTTACCAAATAGTGATTTTTCCCGCGGTTCGTCGTACCGTCTTATCCAGCCGGGGCACACCCGGCGACCACCGGCCCGCCGCACCGAGCCTCGCCCCGCGGGTACCGGACCCCCGACGGAAACGTAGGGGCGAGGGCGGAACGGACGACCTCTCAGTCCGAACCAGAACCGAAGACGTCGCAGGTGCGTCGAGAGGAAGACGAACCCGATATGAGTGGACGCCATCGCAAGCCAAGCTCGACCGGACGCACGGTAGCCAAGGTTGCCGTCACCGGGGCCATCATCGGCACCGCCGGTGTGGCCTTCGCAGGCAACGCCAGCGCGGCACCCGACTCCGACTGGGATCGACTCGCTCAGTGCGAGGCCGGCGGCAACTGGGGCATCAACACGGGCAACGGTTTCCAGGGCGGGCTGCAGTTCTCGCCCAGCACCTGGCGCGCCCACGGCGGCCAGGAATACGCCGCCAGCGCCAACCAGGCCACCCGCGAACAGCAGATCGCGGTCGCCGAGAAGGTGCTCGCCTCGCAGGGTTGGGGCGCTTGGCCCTCCTGCTCCTCGAAGCTGGGCCTGAGCAGCGCGCCCACCCCGCGCTCCGCGCCCGCCACCGCCGAGACCCCGCGCTGGAACCCCGCGCCGCAGCCCGCCCAGGCCGCGCCGGCGGACACGCAGCAGATCTTCTCGGCCGTCGACCGCGCCCTCGAGGTCGTGCAGAGCCAGGGCGTCCAGGTGCCCAAGGAAGCGCTCGATTTCTTCAACGCCGCCAAGTCCAGCGGAGTCACCCTCGACCCCGCGATCGTGAACTTCTACGAGGCGAACAAGGGCCTGTTGCCCTCCTGACCCGGAACGCTTCGCAAGAAGGGCCCCGCATCAACGTGGATGCGGGGCCCTTCTTCGTAGCCGAGAACGTTCCGGTCGCGCGCTCAGCGGTTGATCACCGTGTTCGGGTGCATGTAGGGCAACTGCTCAGCCGGAACCGGGAACTCGGTGTCCTCGCCGTAAGGCGAGAGGCCACCGGAGCGGGCCGAAGAGAGTTCGGTGACCGCGTGGTCACCGTCGGCGACCTTCGGCCAGCCGTTGTCGACATAGGATTTCTTCGATTTGTTCACCACGGCCCCATGCTAGCCCGGCCGCTGCGCTCGGATGCGCCGCAGCCCGTACCTCCGGACGTCGGCGGGCGATCGCCCAGCATCGTAGGCTGGATCGGATGACCGCGACCGACTCCCTTGCCGGATGGCTCGGCGCCCGCAGTGATGCCCAGCTCGTGACGCTGCTGCAGCTTCGGCCAGACCTGGCCGTGCCGCTGCCGTCCACCATGGCCGTGCTCGCCGCCCGCGTCGAGCAGCGCGCGTCCGTGCTGCGCGCCACGGAGGACTTGAACACCCTCGAATTCGCCCTCGTGGAAACCCTTGCCAGGCACGGGGTGACGCGGCCCGACGGCGGCCCGCTGCGCCCCGCGGATTTGCATGTGCAATTGAGCGAACGGGTGCGGGCCGCCGCGATCGACGAGGCACTGGAACGGCTGACCGCTCGCGCGCTGGTCTGGATCGACGCCGAGCAGGGACTGCACCTGATTCCGGCGGCCGCCGAGGCATTGCCGTGGCCGATCGGCGCCGCGACCGAGATCCCCGACGCGCTCACCGAACCCGAAGTGGTCGCGGCGCTGCCCGAGCTCTCGTCGGCCGAACGATCCCTGCTTGACAAACTGGCCGCGACCGGGCCGCGTGGCCGCACCAAGGACGCCGCACCGGGCACTCCGGCCGACCGGCCGATCCAGCGCCTGCTGGCGCGCAGGCTGTTGCACTGGATCGATGACGAGACCGTCGAGCTTCCGGTCACCGTCGGCCAGGTGCTGCGGCGGGAACCGGTCACCCACCCGCACGCTCTGACGCCGCCGCGACCCGAGACCACGAAACAAACGCCCGCCGAGGTGAACGCGGTGGCGGCGGGCGAGGTGGGCGAGCTGCTGCGGCACTGCGCGGCCGTGCTCGAGGTACTGGGCCAGGCCCCGGCTCCCGCCTTGCGCGCGGGCGGCCTGGGCGTGCGCGAGCTGCGCCGCGTCGCCAAGCAGGCCGGTGTCGACGAGCAGCGCGCGGGTTTGCTGGTCGAGCTGCTGGCGGGCGCGAAATTGATCGAGAAGGGTTTGCCGGACCCGCCGCCCGACTTCGAGACGACCGACGACTTCTGGGCGCCGACACCACTGGTGGACGCCTGGCTGGAAGCGCCGCCCGCCCGGCGCTGGGCCACCCTCGGACTCACCTGGCTGGATCTGGACCGGATGCCGTGGATGATCGGCATGCGCGATGCCAACGACAAGCCGCTGGCCGCTCTGTCCCTGGAACTGCGCACCCCGACCGCGCCGCGCGACCGGCGCGCGATCCTCGCCCTCCTCGCGGAATACCCGTCCGGCACGGCGCTGGCCGCGGCGGATATCGGCCGCCTACTGGCCTGGCGGCAGCCGCGCAGGCGCAGGAACTTCCGGCCGGAGGTGGTGGAACAGACGTTGGCGGAGGCGGCGGCGCTCGGGCTGATCGGCCGCGGCGCGCTCGGCTCGGCGGCGCGGGCGCTGCTGCACGCGGCGCCGACCAGCGTGGCCGACGCCGAGGCCGAAATGGAGGCGGCGCTGCCGGAGCCGGTGGACCACGTGCTGGTGCAGGCGGACCTCACGGTGATCGCGCCAGGCCCGTTGACCACCGACCTCCAGCGTCGCGTGGCCCTCGTCGCCGACGTCGAATCCGCGGGCGCGGCAACGGTGTACCGGATCGGGGAGTCCTCGGTGCGGCGCGCCCTCGACGCCGGGCTGACGGCGGCCGAACTGCACGCGCTGTTCGCCGCGCATTCCCGCACGCCGATCCCGCAGGCGCTGACCTATCTGATCGACGACGTGGCCCGGCGCCACGGCCAGTTGCGCGCGGGCATGGCGCAGTCGTTCATCCGCAGTGACGACCCGGCGCTGCTGGCCCAAGTGCTGTCCGCGCCGGTGGCGAGCGCGCTGGCGCTGCGATCCATCGCGCCGACCGTCGCCATCGCCCAAGCTCCGCTGGGTGAACTGCTCGAGCAGCTGCGCGCGGCCGGTTTCGCGCCCGCGGGTGAGGACTCGACCGGCGCGATCGTCGATCTGCGACCGCGGGGAGCGCGGATCTCGGTGCGGCCCGCCGCGCGGCAGCCGTATCGGCCGACACCGCCGAGCACCGAACAGCTCGAAATGCTCGTCACCGAACTGCGGGCGGGCGAACGCGCCGCCAGCGCCCGATCCGGTCAGGCGGTGCGCCCGGACGGCACCAGGACCAATACCGCCGCCACCCTCGCCCTGCTGCAGCTCGCGGCGCGGGTGCGGCGGTCGGTGAACATCGGCTACGTCGACGCTCGCGGCGTCGCCACCCAGCGGGTGGTCGAGCCGTTGAAGGTGGGCAACGGGCAGCTCGACGCGCTCGACCCGGTCACCGGCGCGGTCCGGCACTTCACGCTGCACCGGATCGCGTCGGTCGCCCTGCTGGAATGATCAGCCCTTCGGCTTGGCCGTGCAGAAGGTGACTTTGGGGTCCGATTCGATGAGGCGGAAGCCGTCGGCGTCCTGATCGCACAGCAATTCGTCGGCCTTGCCATCGATCCGCTTCAGCACCTTGAAGGTGGCTTCCGGGGAAGAGCAGTCGACGTGCTTGTATCCGGTGGTGCTGCTCTCGTTGTAGCAGCTGCCTTCCTTGAAGTTCGGCGCCAGGCACAGGAAGGCGGTGGTGCCGCCGGCCAGCGTCTCCTCGTAGGAGGTGTAGTCGGCGGCGCAGTCGGTCTTCTTGTCGTAGGACTGCGCGACCTTGTACACGGCCTTGTCCGACGAGCAGTCGACCGGCTCGGTCTTGGAATCGACCGCGGAGCCCTCGATGACGTTGATGCAGTCACCGACCCCGGCCTTGGCGGTGTCCGACTTGCCCGCGTCCTCGATCATCGAACAGCCGGCCACCGCGACCACCACCGCGGCCACCGCGACGAGGGCGAGCACCAGCCGTGCCAGCAGCCTCGTTCCTGGAAACTTCACCTGAAAACCTCTCTCACCGAACACGTTCACGGGCTCGTGAACGCGGTGAGGATACCCGCACGACCTGAGCGGCCGCATCAGCCCGCCGGGCGACCTCGCAGGGCGCGCTAGTAGCTGTGCGTGCCGTACAGCCCCATGAGCGCGTAACCGAGGATGCTGGGGAGCAGACGGCCGAGCAAGAAGAACGCAGAGTAATTCACTAGCAACGCCTTTCGCGTATTCCGTGCAACTGGACTCTTGTCCGGTATGCGGAGTGTGTCGTCGCCCGAGACCGGGTCGTTACGCTAGGGCAGTATGGCGGTCGATGACGTCGCGCGCGACTTGTACGGGCTGATGCCCGCGGAGTTCGTCGCGGCCCGCGCCGACCGGGCGGCCGCCGCGAAGCAGGCGGGCGACAAGCAGCTCGCGGCCGCCATCGGCAAGCTGCGCAAACCCACCATGACCGCATGGGCGGCGAACCTGCTGTCCAGGGCGGCGCCCGACGACGTGGACGCCTTGCTCCGGCTCGCCGCGGCACTGGCCGCGGCGCAGCGGAAGCTTTCCGCCGAACAGTTGCGCGACCTGACCGCGCAGCGCCAGCAACTGGTCAACGCCCTCGCCAAGAAGGCAGGCGCGCTCGCCGCCGAACACGGGCATCCGGTCGGCGAGAACGTCGTGCGGGAGATCGGCCAGACCTTGACGGCGGCACTCGCCGACCCGGAGGTCGCCGATCGGCTGCGCGCCGGAACGCTCGCCACGGCCGCCAGCTACGAGGGCTTCGGACCGAGCGGACCGGATCTGCTCGCGGTGCCGGAACCGGCCGCGCCGCGCGGACGAGCGGCCGCGCGCGAGCAGCAGGACGACAGCGCGCGCCGCGAACTGGCCGACGCCGAGGAAGCACTCGAAACCGCTCGCTCCGAAGCGGATTCGGCACAAGCCGCGCTCGCGGAAGCCACCGGAGAATTGTCCGCGGCCGAGGAACGCGTCGCCACGTTGCGCGAGGAACTCGACCACGCCGAACAGCAGCGGCAGTTCCGCAAGTCGGCCGAGCGATCGGCCAAGGACGAACTGCAGGCCGCGCGCCGTCAGGTGGAGCGAGCCGAGCGCAGGCTGACGAAGGCACGGCAGCGCGCCGGAAACGGCTGACGGGTCAGCTGCGCAGAGCGCCGGGGAACAGGTACTCCTCCGGCGGCGGCGCGGTGGTGTTCAGCCACGCGTGGAAGAAGCCGGTCAGGTCCATAGGCGATCTGGACTGCACGAAAGCGCGGAACTCCGGCATCGAGGCGTTGCCGTAGGCGTGCGCGGCGAGGAAGTCGCGCACCGCCGTGAAGAACACTTCGTCGCCGATCTGCCTGCGCAGCGCGTGCAGGAACAGTGGGCCGCGGTAGTAGACGGAGGTGAACTCCTTGCCAACGCCGGGGTTCTCCAGCGGGATGTTCCAGTACTTCTCGCTGTCGCGGTACTTGCGGATGGTCTCGCGGTACTGGTCGTCTACGTTCTTGCCCTCCATCCGCTCCGGCCACAGGTAGTCGGCGGTATAGCTGGCGAAGCACTCGTTGAGGCAGATGTCCGACCACTGGCGAATCGACACCCAGTCGCCCCACCACTGGTGCGCGAGCTCGTGCACGACGACCTGCAGATCTATCTCCGGCGCGTAGAGCGGGCGGGTCTGGGTCTCCAGCGAGAACGTGATGCCCGCGTCCAGGTGGATGCCGCCCGCGGCCTCGAAGGGGTAAGGGCCGTAGAGCTTTTCGGCGAAGTCGAGGATCTCCGGCACGCGCTGCTCCAGCTCGCGCTGGCGCGGCTGCACATTCGGCGCGAACGCGCTGAGCAGCGGAACGCCGTTGGCCCTGCGCTGCTCGAGGTAGTCGAACTTGTCGATCGCGACCGTGGTCAGGTAGCCGACCACGGGCCTGGCGTTGGCCCAGCGGACCGTCCGCTTGTCGCCGCGGACCACGTCCTCGATGCGCACGCCGTTGGAGACCACCTCCCACTCCGCGGGAACGGTGGCGGTCAGACCGAAGGTGGCTTTGTCCAGCGGTGTGTCGTTGAGCGGGTACCACGTGGTCGCCGAGTGCGGTTCACCGGCGACGAACGCGCCGCCGCTGGGCGCGAAGGTCCACCCTTCGCCCTCGGTGTCCAGCGCGGTGCCCGCGTAGTCGACGGTGACAGTGAACGGCAGGCCGGGCAGCAGCGGCAGCGACGGCGTCACGGTCAGTTCGTGCTCGCCGTTGCGGTCGAAACCGGCGGGCAGTCCGTTCACCGACACCTCGCGCACTTCCGGCCCCGCGAAATCGAGATTGAACGCGCGCAGGGCCTGGGTGGCGTGTGCGGTGATGGTGGTGGTTCCGGCCAGTTTCCGGCTGGGCGGGTCGTAGTCGATGCCGACGTCGTAGTGCTGGACGTCGTAGCCGCCGTTGCCGTCGAGCGGATAGTACGGATCGCCCAGACCCGGCGCGCCGACCAGCGGGTCCGGGGGCGGATCCGCGTGCGCGGGCGCCCAGGACACCGCGGCGAAGACACACGCGATCGCGGCGCACACCCGGCCGGACAACCACATACGAACAACCACCCCTTTCCACCCCGCCTGTTGCCGGTACCGGCGCACCGGCTTCGCTGGATGGTAGCGGCTTCAGTCGCCGCTTCCGGTCAGCGCCACCGACGCGCCGACACCGAAGATCATCACCCCGCCCGCGCCGCCGACCGCCTCCAGCCTGCGCGGCGACTTGGCGAACCAGGACCTCGCCGAGGCGGCCAGCAGTGCCCACGCACTGTCGGAGACCAGCGCGATGGCCAGGAAGATCGTGCCGAGCAGCAGGAACTGCCACGACAGCGACCCGGAGGCCGGGTCGGCGAAGTGCGGCAGGACCGCGGAGAAGAAGACGATCGCCTTGGGATTGGTGAGCCCGACGACGGCGCTCTGGCGCAACACGCGCGTGCTGGGCGCCGGTTCGACCGCGGCGCCGAGCGCCTCGCGCAATGCCGAACGCTGACGGATCGCTTGGATCCCGAGGTACATCAGATACAGCGCGCCTGCGAACTTGACCACCGTGAGCGCCAGCGCCGATGCGGTGAGCAAGGCGCCGAGACCGACCGCGACCAGCACCAGGGCGGCGTAGACGCCCATGGCGTGCCCGAGCACCGAGAGCAGGGCCGCGCGCCGGCCCAGCGTGAGGGCGCGACCGACGGTGAACAACACGCCGGGACCGGGCACGACGATGATGACGACCGCGGCGGCGACGAATGCCAGCAGGTTGGACGCTGGAACCATCCTTCGAGTCTAGGCGACGACGCAACCGATAATCCCGTGTACGCAGCCGGTTTCAGGAGCCGAGTTCACCCGGCAGCTGGTGCGGATCGAGCAGCAGACGTTTCGCGGTGGTGCGCCGCACCTTCTCGGCGAGCGCGAGATTGTCGGTGAGCAGCCGCCATTCGGCTTCGCTGATCGCGGCGCGGGCGCGGGCGATGACGGAATCGTCGGTGGTGCCCCAAGCGATCGGCATGGCGCTCACCGATTGCCAGCGCTGCCCCACCTGGCGCGGCGCGCGGTCGGTGCGCACCGCGACCGAAGGCACCCGCTCCCCGAGCCTGGCCTCGTGACCGGGGAGGTCGCGGACCTTCCTGGTCACCAAGGCGTAGCGCGGATCGCGCATGTCCGGCGCGGACACGTCGACCAAGGCGAGCAGCACGACACCCGACGGGCGGGCCTCGGAGACCACCGCGGGCACCAGCTCGCCGTCCGCGTAGAGCTTGTCGATGCTGGAATGCCACGGCGTCCACAGGGCCACCCACAGCGCCGTCACCGCGCCGAGCGCGAAGGCGACCGCGAGCAGGTAGGCCCACGGATGGTTAAGCCAGATCAGCAGCGCCGTGCCGGCCGCCGCGACCACCGCGGCGGCGATCGCCAGCAGGCGCAGGCGGCGAAGGTCGGCGAAGACTTCGTTCACCGCGTGGGCGTGCTTGCGGTCCACCGCGAATTCGAAGCGTCGCACGCCCTCATTCCTAGCACAGTTTGTGGAGGCTATGCCTCCGGTTATCCGATGGCGGGGCCGAGCAAGTCGTCGGCATCCGTGATGCGGTAGGCATACCCCTGTTCGGCGAGAAAACGCTGACGGTGCGCGGCGTATTCGGCGTCCAACGTGTCGCGCGCGACGACCGAGTAGAAGTGTGCCTGCCCGCCGTCGTGTTTCGGACGCAGAAGCCGCCCGAGACGCTGCGCCTCCTCCTGTCGGGAGCCGAAGGTACCCGAAACCTGGACGGCGACGGACGCTTCCGGCAAATCGATGGAGAAGTTCGCCACCTTGCTCACCACGAGCACCGGAATCTCGCCGCGCCGGAACGCGTCGAACAGTTCCTCCCGCTCCTTGGTCTTCGTCGACCCCTGGATCACGGGCGCGTCGAGCGCGGCGCCGAGTTCGTCCAGCTGCTCCAGGTACGCGCCGATGACCAGGCTCGGCGCCTCCTTGTGCTGGGCCAGGATCGATTCGACCACGGCGATCTTGGTGTGCGCGGTGGAGCACAGCTTGTAGCGCTCCTCCGGCTCCGCGGTCGCGTAGGCCATCCGCTCGGCGTCGGTCAGCGTGACCCTGACCTCGATGCAGTCGGCGGGGGCGATCCACCCCTGGGCCTCGATGTCCTTCCACGGCGCGTCGTAGCGCTTCGGGCCGATCAGCGAGAACACGTCGCCCTCGCGGCCGTCCTCGCGCACCAGCGTGGCGGTCAGCCCCAGCCTGCGGCGGGACTGCAGATCGGCGGTCATCCGGAAGACCGGGGCGGGCAGCAGGTGTACCTCGTCGTAGATGACCAGCCCCCAGTCGCGGCTGTCGAACAGTTCCAGGTGCTTGTACTCGCCTTTGGTGCGCCGGGTGATCACCTGGTAGGTGGCGATGGTGACCGGGCGGATCTCCTTGCGCTCACCGGAGTACTCGCCGATCTCCTCCTCGGTGAGCGAGGTGCGCGCGAGCAGTTCGCGCCGCCACTGCCTGCCCGCCACCGTGTTGGTGACCAGGATCAGCGTGGTGGCCTTCGCCCTGGCCATCGCCGCCGCGCCGACCATCGTCTTGCCCGCGCCGCAGGGCAGCACCACCACCCCGGAGCCGCCCGCCCAGAACGAGTCGGCGGCCATCTGCTGGTAGTCGCGCAGATGCCAGCCGTCGGTGGCGTAGTCGAGCTCGATCGGGTGCGCCTCGCCGTCGACGTAACCGGCCAGGTCCTCGGCGGGCCAGCCGATCTTCAGCAGCATCTGCTTGATCCGGCCGCGCTCGGACGGGTGCACCACCACCGTGTCGTCGTCGATGCGCGCGCCGAGCATGGGCGCGATCTTCTTGTGCCGCAGCACCTCCTCCAGCACCGCGCGATCCAGGCTGACCAGCGTCAACCCGTGCGCGGGATGCTTCACCAGCTGCAACCTGCCGTAGCGGGCCATGGTGTCCACCACATCGACCAGCAGCGGCTGCGGCACCGCGTAGCGGGAGAAGCTGACCAGCGCGTCCACCACCTGCTCGGCATCGTGCCCAGCGGCGCGCGCGTTCCACAGCGCCAGCGGCGTCACCCGATAGGTGTGCACGTGCTCGGGCGCCCGCTCCAGTTCGGCGAACGGCGCGATCGCCTGCCGAGCGGCATCGGCCGACTCGTGGTCGACCTCCAGCAGCAGCGTTTTGTCGCTCTGCACGATCAGCGGACCGTCGTTCACAGTCCCTCCTCAGTTGGATTCCCCGCCATTCTCCCCGACCCCACCGACAACCCCGCAGGTTACCGGCCCTTCCCGCGAGACGCGGTTGCGGCAGCGACCGCATGTAACGCCGGAAGGGCGCGATGTGTTCCCCCAGGCCGCGCGGGACGGCTCAGCCGCGTACGAGTGCGCGCTCGGCGAACGCGCCGACGACCGGCGCGAGCGTCGTGGCGTAGCCGCTGGTGATGTGGTTGTCGTCGCGGTAGACGAGGGTGTTCCCGACGATGACCGGACAGCGGGCGGTGGTGCAGAACAGCGAGGTCAGATCGGCGTACTGCGCGCCGCCCTCGATGGCGGCCGCGCGTTCGGCGGCGATGCCCGCGTCGTCGACCGCGACCGCACGGGTGGGCGCGCACGCGGCGGCGTCATCGATGTGTTCGGCCACACACGCGGGCACGGTGGCATGGGGATCGGGGACGCCGCCCAGGACGAGGACCGCCGAGCCCAGCTCGCGCAGCTGGGCGGCCAGGCGACGCACGCTGTCGATCCACGCCGGGTCGTAGGTGGTGAAGCCGAAGTCGCCGCCGTAGCGACGCGACATGCCCACCACGACCAGCCGGGGCCGCTCGTGCCGCAGCCTGGCCATGATCTGCCCGCGCCACTGCTCGCACTCGGTGTACCTCCGACCCAGATAGGGACTGGTGATGGGCAGATCGAGCAACGGACAGGTGACCTTCGCCATGGTCTCCAGCCGCCAATGCCGCGCTACGGCGATGTCCTCGAACGCCGGTTGCCACATCGCCGCGTGGGAGTCGCCGACCAAAGCCACCGTGGTGGCGGAGGCTGGATCACCGGAGGCGCACTCCCCCTGGCCCACATCGGTCCAAGAACGGAAGCAACCGTTGTCGAACACCTCCGCTCGGTCGCCGCGCGCGTTCGAAAGCGCCGGCGTGAGATTCGACGGGACGTCGCGGACCTCCGCCGAGGCGGCGACCGCCGCTCGGGTCTGCGTGGTCAGCTGCTCGATCGCGGCGTCGTAGGGGTCGGCGGCGGGAGTGGCCGGCGCGGCCGGTGTCGTCAGCGTGAGGCTCTGCGCCGCCGTGCCGCGCCCGACCGGAGGGGGCACCAGCACGAGCAGCGCGGCCGCCACACCGATGGCCAGCGCGGTGCTCACACCACCGCAGGCGAGGCTGAGCCCGCCCGATGCGCGCAGGCGGGCGGCGAAGCGGACCGGATTCTCGATCAACCGCTGGGTGAGCGCGGCGAGCCCACCGGCCATCGCGACCGCGCCGAGCGCACCGACCAGCCCGAGGGGGCGGCCGAGCGCGTGCGGGGCCAGCACCAGCACCGGCCAGTGCCACAGATACCAGGAGTAGGACAGCCTGCCGACGGCCTGCATCTCGGACACCGCCAGCACGCGACCGACACCGAACCGCGTTGCCACACAGCCGCTTCCGATGACCATGACCGCGCCGAGCACAGGCAGCAACGCCGCGATCCCCGGATACGGCGTCCGCTCGTCGAGCCGAACGCAGGCCACGACGATCAATCCGGCTCCCGCCCACCCCGCGCAGGCGGACACCGACTTCGGCAATCGGGACCAGAGAACGGCCGACAGCGCCACCATGCCGCCAGCCGCCAGCTCCCAGGCGCGCGCGGGCAGCGCGAAGAACGCCCACGGTGGCATGGTGCGGGTCCAGGTCAGCGCGACCGCGAAAGACAGCACGGCGACGACGCCGAGAACGATCAGGTACGGCAGCGCGGTGACCGAACCGCTGTGGCGCCGTCGCACGAGCCAAGCCGTCGTGATCACGAGCGCGGGCCAGATCAGGTAGAACTGCTCCTCCACCCCGAGCGACCAGAAGTGCTGAAACGGCGAGGGCGGCGCGTCCGCGGCGAGATAGTCGGTGCCCTGCAGAGCGAATCGGTAATTCCCGGCGTACAGCGCGCTCGCGATCCCGTCGCCGAGCGCTTGGCGCGCCTGCAGCGGCGGCAACAGCACGGCCGCGCCGATCGCCGTGGCGACCAGCACGACACCCGCGGCAGGCAGCAGCCTGCGCGTCCGCGCGCCGTAGAACCGGACGAGCCCGACAGTGCCACCGGCCGCCGCTTCCCGATACAGCATTCCCGTGATCAGAAAACCGGAAATCACGAAAAATACGTCCACGCCGACAAATCCACCACCGATCCCCGGCACACCGGCATGGAAAAGCACCACGGCCAGCACCGCCACCGCCCGCATTCCCTCGATGTCCCCCCGAAATGCCGCCCCCCGCGACACCCGGTCGATCAGCTCCGCCCGCCGATTTCCCAACCCGCTGACCGTGGCCGCCATGCGCAGCATTGTCATCGGTCCGGCGGGGCAAGTCCCGCCGACTCGCCGCCCCGACCACCTCGGTCGCGGCGTCCGCGCCCGCGCCTATTCCCTCGAACTCATTGCACGCCACACCGGCACAATCCCGAGCTCGCGATAAGACAACGCTTTTCGAACCGATTGTCCGATCTGTCGACGCCTCCATGCGAGACGACACCAGGTCTCCGGCGCGGCCACGATGCCCTCCTACGGCCGGTACGCTTGTCCGGAATACGACCTCGAGGGGGCACGGTGAGCGAGCTCGAACTTGATCCGGTCCAGACGCGCGAGATGGCGGAGGCAGTACGTGGGCACGCCGACGCGATACGGCAGTCGGTCCCCCTGTCCAGAGATGTCGTCGCCGTCGAGACCATGCGAGACTCCCAGGTCGCGGACGCTGTGGATCAGATCGCGACGGCGCTCGACCGCGTGGTGGCCTACCACGCACAGCAATTGATCGGATTCGCGGACGTCACGGACACTGCGGTCGTCGAATTCCTCAGCCGCGATCAGGCCTGGGCTACCGCACTTCGGGAGGCAGGCCAGCGATGAGCGGTGGAAGCTACACGACGCCTCTTACCGTGTCGACGGTGCTGTCCTGGGATCCACGTGCCACGGTCACCGTTGCGAACGCGTTCAAAGACGCCGCGCTGCGGATCGAGGAACAGACGCATCAGGCGGCATCCCGCATCGATATGTCCTACACCTACTTCAAGGGATCGGTCGCTGATTCCGCCCGCGACAGAGCGGCTCAGGACCGGGACCATGCCCGGCGAACGAAGCAGGTTCTCATCGATATCCAGCAGCAAATCTACCTTCAGATCGATGCGATCGTCGGCTACACCGACGTAATCAAAGACAAGAAGGCCGAAGCCGAGTCCGCCAAGTTCGACTTCTTCGTCAGAGACGACGGTGGCGTGGACTCCAGGATGTCCAATGCCGAGGTCCTGATGAAATTCGGTGCATCGGGCCTCGTCGAGAAGGAAGGGCTCGAATTCTTCCTGACCACACAGATCCGTGCGGCGCTGACGGCAATCCAGCAAACCGATCTGGAGGGCGCGGAGAAAATCAAGCGACTCCTAGAGGATCTCGCACCAGAGACCCAGCGCGGAGTTACCGCTATGCCTCAGGACCCACGCTTGGTAGAGGTCCTCACCAAGTTCCAGACCGCCCCGTCGAGTGCGCCTGCCACGCTGTGGCCCTCCGGTTTGGTTCTCGATCGCATCCGTGCCGTCCGCCCGGACTTCCAACCCATCCTGATGACGCCCGAAGAGATAGCGCTCCTCGCATCACGGGTCGCCCGGCCGGGAACCACTGGAATAGGTGAGATCACCGATTTCTTCGAAATAAAAGCAGAGGCCGAGGACGCCGCCAAGAAGGCGTACGCCAATCCGGACCAGAACGCGCTCAACGACGGCCACGGCGATGCGTTCCGGCACATGTATTGGAATGCACTCATGACACAGCGTTACGGCGCGGAGTGGACCGAAAACTATGGTGCCGCGCATGAAGGACTCGGCGCGAACCCCCCCACGCGAGAGGCGATGGATCTACACAACAACGCGATCGGGCGGCAGATCGCCATCGACAATCCGAATGCCTCACCGGAGGAACTACAGCGATTGGTTTATCAGCGAATCAAGGAGGGTGGCGCGATCGTGCTCGACCCGAATGGTCAGATCGCATGGAGCAACCGGGTCGAAGTGGACAAGAACGGGCACCCGGCGCGTGCTGACATCCCGCTTCCGGCAGGTCGGTGATTCATGCGTGCCCTTCTCCGTAGCACGGCTGCAATTCTGTGCCTGGTGGCCGGTGCGGCATGCTCGACGCCGGATGACCGTGGTGAGACCGCTTCGCAATGCTCGGCGAACTTCGACCTGGAGTCGCGCGCCGAGCCGCTCGGCTCCGCGACGGAATTGCGGCGCATCATCAGAGAGCGGGCTGCGCAGCCGGGAACCTATTCGCTGCGGACGCTGACCGAAGCCGCCGGGTGGGGTGGCCAGTGGGATCGCGTCGTCATAGCGTCGTCCGGTCTTCCAGCGGAGAAGCTGAACTCGGCAGCGAATCTTCCCGGATACTGCTGGTCCAACCTTCCGGACTCCGGGTTCGACCGGCCCATCGACAATTTCTACGTCTTCATCGCGGGCTCCACTCCGACACAAGTGATTCGCTCCGCACAGGGCTCCGAGCTGTTTCGAGGCGTGCATAGCGGTGACGTGCTCGGACCGGAGTCTCGCTTCCAGTCGGTTCAGCCGCCGGCCCAGCTGCAGAAGCCGTATCTGGAATTGACCCAGGGTTGATCGGAGGCTCGGTAGCCGAGCGCATGCCTTCACGTCCAGCGGCTGTCGAGTGGACCGCGACAAGGGCCGGTGGGGCGGGTGAGGATCGGGGCATGATCGAGATGGCGGCGGTGGTGGGGGTTGCGGTGGCGGCGTTGGGGATGGTGCTCACGCCGGGGCCGAACATGATGTATCTGGTGTCGCGGACGGTGTCGCAGGGGCGGCGGGCCGGGTTGGTGTCGTTGGCGGGGGTGGCGGCGGGGTTCGGGGTGTATCTTGCGGCGGCGACGGCAGGGATAACGGCCGTGTTCGCGGTGGTGCCGGGCCTGTATCTGGCGGTGAAGCTGGCGGGGGCCGCGTATCTGGGGTGGCTGGCGTGGCAGGCGCTGCGGCCGGGCGGGGTCTCCGTTTTCGCGCCCACGGCGCTGTCCCCGGACCCCACCCGGCGTTTGTTCGCGATGGGTCTGGTCACCAATCTGCTGAATCCGAAGATCGCGATCATGTACATGGCTCTGATCCCGCAGTTCGTCGCGCCGGAGCACGGGAAGGTGTGGTTGCAGAGCCTGTGCCTGGGCGCGGTGCAGATCGCGGTGGCGCTCACCGTGAACGGCCTGATCGTCCTCGGGGCGGGCGGTCTGGCGACGTTCCTCGCCGCCCGCCCCCTGTGGCTGCGCACCCAGCGATACGTCACCGGCACGATGCTGGGCGCCATCGCCGCCCTGCTCGCCACCGACCGCGCCCGGCCCGTGCCGGCCTGAGCCGAACGCGCATCAGTCCCGTCGGGCCGGCTGCGTCAACCGGTAGTGCAGTTCCGCGAATTGGCCGGCCTGTTCGACAGCGATGAGCCGCATCCGGTCCGACAGGATGCGCCGCGGCAGCAGCGGGGCGCCCGCCCCCAGCGTCACCGGAGCGACGCTCACCATGACGTCGTCGAGGAGTCCGGCATCGGCGAACTGCCCGGCGAGGTCGCCGCCGCCGACGATCCAGATGTCTCGCGCACCGGCCGCCTCGGCCATCGCCCGATGCACCGCCTCGACCGGGCCCGAGACGAACCGGAGATTCGCGCCAGGTATCGGGGGAAGATCCCGGTGGGTGAAGACCCAGCACGGGAGCTCCCCGTAGTACTGACGCCAGTTGTCCGGTGGTTCGTTGGCCACGACCCATTCGTAGGTGGTCGCGCCCATGCACATGGCGCCGACCCGCGCGAGGAAGCCCGCGATGCCCGCTTGCGCCTCGTCCGCGCCCTCCACCTCGAAGAGCCAGGTGAGCGAGTTGTCCGAGTCGGCGAGATATCCGTCGAGAGAAGTTGCCGTGTAGTACCTGGTTGCCATGCCGTGCACCCTGCCAGCAAAACCTGACAGTTCACGGCAAGGTTCGGAATCAACCGAGCCGCAACCGGCGGACCCCTTCGTCCAGCGTCTCGTCACGCTTGCAGAAGGTGAACCGCACCAGATGACTCCAGGTGGCGGTGTCGTCGGCGAACGCGGTGACCGGCACCGCCGCCACACCGAGCCGCTTCGGCAGCTCACGGCAGAACGTCAGGCCGTCGGCGGCGCCGAGCGGGGTGATATCGGCGACGACGAAGTAGCCGCCCGCGCTCGGATACACCCGCATTCCGGTGTCGGCGAGCGCGGCGGAGAGGCGAAGACGCTTCTGCGACAATGCCTCCCGCAGCCTGCCCACCCACTCCAGCTCGTGGTTGATCGCGTGTGCCACGGCGGGCTGGAACGGCCCGCCCGCCACGAAGGTCAGGAATTGCTTGGCCGCGAGCACCCCCTCGATCAGGTCGGCGGGTCCGCAGGCCCACCCCGTCTTCCACCCGGTGACGCTGAAGGTCTTGGCCGCGCTGGACACCACGATGGTGCGCTCGGCCATTCCCGGCAGAGTGGCCAGGCTGATGTGCTCGACGCCGTCGTAGACCAAGTGCTCGTAGACCTCGTCGGTGAGCACCAGAATGTCGTGCTCACAAGCGATCTCGGCGATCGCGAGCAAGTCGGCGCGCCCCAGCACGGTGCCGGTGGGGTTGTGCGGCGAGTTGACGATGAGCATCCGGGTCGCCGGGGTGATGGCCGCACGCAGACTGTCCAAGTCCAGCACGAAACGATCCCCGTCGGCCACCAGACGCGCCGTGCGCCGCCGTGCGCCCGCCAGCGCCACGGCCGCGGCGTAGGAGTCGTAGTACGGCTCGATCACCACGACCTCTTCGCCCGGCTCCACCAAGCCGAGCACCGCGGCACTGATCGCCTCTGTCGCGCCCACCGTCACCAAGACCTGCGAGTCGGGGTCGTAGTCGGTCCCGTAGCGCCGGGCCCGGTCGTCGGCCACGGCTCGGCGCAGCACCGGCATGCCGCGGCCCGGCGGGTACTGGTTGAGCCCGTCGGCGATGGCGCGGCGCGCCACTTCCAGCATGCTCGCGGGACCGTCGGTGTCCGGGAACCCCTGCCCCAGGTTGACCGCGTCGTGCCGAACGGCGAGTTCGGTCATCTCGGCGAAAATGGTGGACGCGAAGGGGCGCAGACGGGCGACGATCGGATCTCGCGAGGGCATAACCGGAGACTAGTCCAGCTACCCGGCACCGCATCCAGACAGCTGGCAGCTACGCTCGGACCCGGCGGGGCTCAGCTCAGCCGGATGCCGGTCAGCTTGGCCGGATTCGCCACATCGTAAGTGCCCCAGACCAATCCGTCCCGAACGGTGAAGCCGACGACCCGCCTGGGATAGCCGACCCGGCCTTCCCCCGCCGGACGCGCCGCGACCTCGAGACCCAGTTGCCCGTTCACCGAGACGAACGAATACACCTGTTCGGCGTCCTCCAGCCCGTACTTGCGCACCAGGCCCAAGTAGAAACGGGCGATGCGATCCGCGCCGTGCAGGACGTTGATCGCGGTGGCTGTGGTGCCGTTGGCATCGCCGATCATCACCGCGTCCGGATGCAGCGCCGCGGTGACGGCGGCCACGTCACCGGTGCTCAGCGCGACGAGGAAGCGCTGCACGGCGGCCTCGTGTTCGGTGTCCGGCACCGGCGGCGGCGTCTGGGCCACCGCCTTCCGTGCCCGCACGGCCAGCTGTCGCGCCGCGTCGGCGGAGACACCGAGGATGCCCGCGATCTCGTCGAACGGCACCGACAACCCGTCGTGCAGCACGAAGGCCACCCGCTGCGGCGGCGTCAAGGTGTCCAGCACGATCAGCGCCGCGAACCGGTACTCTTGCTTGCGCACCACGGCTTCCAGCGGGTCGGGAGCGCTCGACGGCGTGCGGCCGGTGACCACCGGTTCCGGCAGCCACTGGCCTACGTAACTCTCCCGCCGCGCCGCCGCGCTGCGCAAACGGTCCAGGCAGATCCGGGTCACCACCGTGGTCAGCCAAGCGCGCAGATCATCGATCTCGGACTGGTGCGCGCCCGCCAAGCGCAACCAGCTCTCCTGCACCGCGTCCTCGGCATCGCCGACGCTGCCCGTCAGTCGATAGGCGACCGAGAGCAGATGCGCCCGATGTGACTCGAACAGGTCGGAAAGCAGCGCGGCAACCATCGAGGGGAAGTCTACGGTCCGGTTTCCCGGCCTCCCCCGCGGCACGGCGGCATGCGCCGGACGAACCGGATGATCCACCGGCCCATCCCGTGGCAGCATGGCTCGATGGACCACCACGTGCTGTCGAACTGAACCATCTGGCTGTCGCCTCCGACGGCCGACGATGTCGACACCATCACCGAGTGCTGCCAGGACCCGGCCATCGCGGAATGGGTGACCATCCCGGTGCCTTACGTCCGGGACAGCGCCGTGACCTTCCTCGAGAGATGGTCGTTCCGGGATGGGCGGCGCAGCCCGACCTGGGCGGTGCGGTCGCACGCCCGGACGCCGCCGCGACCACTGGCTCGCCGCCCGCCTGCGCACCGACCCGCCCGGTCCGTCGAACGAGTGGCCCGCCGCATTGCTCAGCGGACACACACCGAGCATTCGGGCATCCGGCATGTCCTGAACCAGACCTGCCGTGCACCGACCTCACCACGGCGAACTCTGCGTGACCCCGGTGCGGCGGCGGCTCGTGTCCGGGCGGACGAAACCCGCGCTTCGTCCACTCGGGCACGAGCCGCACCGGTTCAGCGCTCGCGGCGCTGCCGCACCGCGTCGGCGAGGCGGTCCAGCTGCGCGGCGGTGGTTTCCCAATCCAGGCAGGCGTCGGTGATCGACTGGCCGTAGGTGAGTTCGTCGGCGTGGCCGAGGGTGAGGTCCTGGCGTCCCGCCACCAGGAAGCTTTCCAGCATGACGCCGACGACACTCGACTCGCCCGCGGCCAGCCGCCGCGCGATGTCGGTGACCACGTCGACCTGCTTGTTGTGGTCCTTGTTGCTGTTGCCGTGGCTGGCGTCCACCACGATCCGCTGCGGCAGCGACGCCTTCTCCAGCCGCAGGCAGGCCTCCGCGACCGAAGCCGCGTCGTAGTTCGGCCCCGCGCTGCCGCCGCGCAGGATCACGTGGCAGTCCGGGTTGCCGGTGGTGCGGATGAGCGCGGAGCGACCGTCCAGATCGGTGCCGGGGAACACGTGGCTGGCCGCCGCGGCGCGCACGCCGTCCACCGCCACCTGGACGTCCCCGTCGGTGCCGTTCTTGATCCCCACCGGCATCGACAGCGCGCTGCTGAGCTGCCGGTGCACCTGGCTGGCCGCGGTGCGCGCGCCGATCGCCCCGTAGGACACCAGATCCGCGATGTACTGCGGCGTAATCGGATCGAGGAACTCACAGGCCACCGGAAGACCGAGGGCGGTGATGTCGGCCAGCAGCTTGCGCCCGAAGCCCAATCCGGTGTTGACGTCGAACGATCCGTCCAGGTGCGGGTCGTTGATCAGGCCCTTCCAACCCAGGCTGGTGCGCGGCTTCTCGAAGTAGACCCGCATCACCACGTGCAGCCGGTCATCGAGTTCCGCCGCCTTCGCCGCCAGGCGGCGCGCGTAGTCCAGCGCGGCGGCGGGGTCGTGCACCGAGCACGGGCCGACGATCACCATCAGGCGATCATCGGCGCCGTCGAGCACGTCGACGGTGGCTTTGCGTCCCGCACGGACGGTGTCGGCGAGGGCATCGGTGATCGGATGCACCCGGCGCACCTCCGCGGGCGAGCGCAGCGGGCTCACGTTGAGGGTGCGTTGATCGTCCAGATCGGAATGCCGTGCGTCGACGTCGGCAGCGGTTGTCATGTCGTGGGTTCCTTTTCTCGGGGCCGACCCACGGATGCGAATCCCGTCGAGCCGGTCCATCGTCCGGCTCGGGGTGGAAGTTCGTCAGCGCACGCGGTTGCCGCAGACCAGCCCACCCAGGGCCGGCTTGCTAAACCAGAAATACACGCGCTGCACGTCAGGCACAGTACCAGTCCGCAACCGATCGGTGAACTGTGTTCTGTGTCATTGGCCGCGACTTCGTCGCGGCGTGTTCGCGGCCCTCTTGTGGCTCGCGTTCGAGCGACCGCCGCTTGCTCCTTCGTCGCGTACGCGGCGGCCACTCGAACGCGAGCCGGGCCGCGAACGGAACAGGCTCGGTCTCGCTTCGCTCGAAACCGGGAGCTGAGCCGGCGGTGGTTGCGTCTGGAAGTACTGCGGCGCAACGGTCCCGGCGTTCGAGGGATCGCCTGCTCGGGCACCACTGTTGGTCTTTCGCTCAGTCGAACGCCGACTGGTCGACGGCTCGGCTCATCCCCACGGTCTGAGCAAGTATCACCCCGCCGGAGTGCGGGCGATGCCATGTGGTCCGGATTCACCCCCACTGGCCGGGGACGTAGCTGCCCGCGGGGGTGCGGGCGATGACGTTCATCCGGTTCCAGGCGTTGATCATCGCGATGGCGGCGATGAGGGCGGCGATCTGGTCGTCGTTGTAATGCTTGCGCACCTCCTGCCAGACCGCGTCGCTGACCGCGCGTCCGTCGCCGATCCGGGTCGCCTCCTCGGTGAGCGCCAGTGCGGCGCGCTCGGCTTCGGTGAAGACGGTGGCCTCATGCCAGGCGGCGATCAGGTTGAGCCGCACCGAGGTTTCGCCCGCGTGCGCGGCGTCCTTGGTGTGCATGTCGGTGCAGTAACCGCAGCCGTTGATCTGGCTGGCGCGAATCTTCACCAACTCGTAGGTCGCCGCGTCCAGGGTGGAATCGTTGATCACCTTGGAGGCCGTGATGAGCCGCTTGATGAAGCTGGCGCCGACCGGGTTGCCGAAGAGTTCGAAGCGCTGTTCC
This sequence comes from Nocardia implantans, assembly GCF_035544775.1. Taxonomy (NCBI): domain Bacteria; kingdom Bacillati; phylum Actinomycetota; class Actinomycetes; order Mycobacteriales; family Nocardiaceae; genus Nocardia; species Nocardia implantans. The sequence continues at coordinate 219,705 of NZ_JAYKYQ010000008.1, forward strand.
ATGATGTCCCGTCCTTGTCGTTCCCTGTGGGTTCATCAAGAGGACGACGTGGAGACACGGAGTGTGACAACGCCTTATGAGACGTGAGTCACATCAACGCTTGCGGGTGGACGGCGTTCATTTCGCGAAGTCGTAAGTGACCCCGGTCAGCTTCTCCGACAGCTCCCACAAATCGGCCGCGACCTTCTCGTCCCTGGACGCCTTCGACGATCCGGACGGGCCGGGATATCCCCGCATGCCACCGAGTCCGGTCGGGCCGTAGTAGCCGCCCGGCTGGACGTCGGTGGTCGCGGCGTACAGCGTCGGCAGCGCGCCCATCGCGGCGTTCTGCGCCAACACCCGGTTGCCCACCCACATCACCCGGTCGAGGAAGGTCTCGGTGTGCGACTGCAATTCGGTGGACGCGTAGCCGGGATGCGCGGCGACCGAGAGTTTCGCCGAGCCCGCCGCGGTCAGTCTGCGCTGCAGTTCGCGAGCGAACATCAGGTTGGCCAGTTTGGCCTGCCCGTAGGCGGCCCATCGCTGATACTTGCGCCGCTCCCAGTTGAGATCGTCCAGGTCGATCTTGCCGACTTGATGCGCACCGCTGGAGACGGTGACGATCCGGTCGGAGATCTTGTCCAGCAGCAGCCCGGTGAGCGCGAAGTGACCGAGATGATTTGTGCCGATCTGCTTTTCGAATCCGTCCGCGGTGCGTCCTTCGGGTACCGCCATCACACCAGCGTTGTTGATCAGCACGTCGGCCCCGTCGACGTTCTGGGCGAACGCGCGGACCGAGGCGAGATCGGCCAGGTCGAGTTCGCGCACCTGCGCCAGCTCGCCCAGTTCGGCGGCCACCCGCTCGCCTTTGGCGACGTTCCGGCAGGCGAGAACGACCTGGCCGCCCGCTGCGGCCAGCGCGCGCGCCGTCTCGGCTCCCAGGCCACTGTTGGCCCCCGTCACGATGAATCTACGACCGCTCTGGTCGGGGATGTTCGAGGTGTCCCACCTGGTCATGCGGAAAGTCTAGTGCGCGGAGGCACCCAGCGGCAGGTTCGAACACGCCCGGCACACACCACGTGAAGTAGGGTTGCCTAACCTACTTAGGGAACCCTTTGCTTGATTTGTGAGGCAGATCGTGACTTCCACACCCACCGAGTCCGCGCATCGCGACGGCTACGTACCTTTTCCCGCCGCAGTGGCCGCGGAGTACCGGGCCGCAGGGTACTGGGCCGGGCGCCCGCTCGGAGATCTTCTGCGCGCGAGCGCGCTCCGGCAGCCCCACCGTCCCGCGCTGCTCGACGCGGAGGGCGCGCGCAGTTACGCCGAGGTCGACGCCGCCGCGGACCGGATGGCCCACGGGCTGCTCGCGCTCGGTATCGCTCCCGGCGACCGCGTGGTGGTGCAGTTGCCCAATGTGCCCGAGTTCCTGACCGTGTTGTTCGGCCTGCTCCGCGCCGGGATCATTCCCGTGTTGAGCCTGCCCGCGCATCGCCGCGCCGAAATCGAGCATCTGGCGCGGCTTTCCGACGCGGTCGGCTATATCGTCGCCGACCGGATGGCCGACTTCGACTATCGCGAGCTGGCTTCGACCGTGCGGGACGCGGTGCCGTCGTTGCGCCACGTCCTCGTGCTCGGCGATCCAGGGCCGTTCACCACCCTTGCCTCGGTGCCGCGCGACGGCGGCGAGCTGCCCGAGATCGATCCGGGCGACATCGCCCTGATGCTGGTGTCCGGCGGCACCACCGGCCTGCCGAAGCTCATCGCGCGCACGCACGACGACTACGTCTACAACGCCACCGCCAGCGCCGAAGTGTGCGCGCTGACCGAACAGGACGTCTATCTCGCGACGCTGCCCGCCGCCCACAACTTCCCGCTGGCCTGCCCCGGCATCTTCGGCGCCATCGGGGTGGGCGGCGCGGTCGCCTTCGTCGCCGACCCGAGCCCGGAGAGCGCGTTCGCGGCGATCGAGCGGCACCGGGTCACGGTCACCGCCGTCGTGCCGCCGCTGGCCCAACTCTGGTGCGCGGCCACCGAATGGGAAGAGGCCGACCTGAGTTCGTTGCGACTGCTCCAAGTGGGCGGCGCACGACTGGCGGAGGTCAACGCGAAAGAGGTGACCCCGGCGCTTGGCGCGACCCTGCAGCAGGTGTTCGGCATGGCGGAGGGCCTGATCAACCACACCCGGCTGGACGATCCGGCCGAGCTGCTGCACACCACCCAGGGCCGACCGCTCTCGCCCGCCGACGAGATCCGCGTGGTGGACGGTGACGGCAACGACGTGGCCCCCGGCGCGGAGGGCGAGTTGCTGACCAGGGGGCCGTACACCATCCGCGGCTACTACCGCGCACCCGAACACAATGCGCGCGCCTTCACCCCGGACGGCTTCTACCGCAGCGGCGATCTGGTCCGCCGCCTGCCCAGCGGGCATCTCGTGGTGTCCGGCCGGATCAAAGACGTGATCAACCGCGGCGGCGAGAACGTCTCCTGCGACGAACTCGAGGAACACCTGCTCGCCCATCCCGCGGTCCGGCATGCCGCCGCGGTCGGGCTGCCCGACGCGGCGCTGGGCGAGAAGGTTTGCGCCGTCCTGGTCGTGGACGGTGAGATGCCGACCCTGGCCGAGCTCAAGTCCTTCCTCGCCGCGCGTGGCCTGGCCACCTACAAGTTGCCCGACGTGCTGCGCCGCAGCGACAAGCTGCCGATCACCGCGGTCGGCAAGATCGACAAGAAGGCGCTGCGCGCAGAACTGTAGCGCCGGTGGGAAACGGGCAGCGCACCGTCGGTGCGCTGCCCGTGCGACTCAGGCTTTGACGACGTAGGGCGCAATGCTGCCCAGCTTCTCGCAGGTCTCTTCGAACTCCCGCTCCGGGCGGGACTGGCCGACGATACCCGCGCCCGCGCGCAGCCAGGCGCCCTCGGCGTTCTGATAGACCGCGCGCAGCACCAGGGTCGCCTCCAGCGCGCCGGTGGGCGAAACGGTCACGACCGCACCGGAATACAACCCGCGGGGGTCGTGATCGAGCCGGAACACCGAGTCGACGCCTTCCCGCTTGGGAATTCCCGAAGCGGTCACCGAGGGGAACAGCACCTCCAACGCGTCCCAGCTGGACCGGTCGGCGGCCAGCCTGCCGCGCACCGTCGACGCCAGGTGCTGCACGCTGCCCCGCTCACGCACGGCCATGAAATCCGACACCGCCGGTGTGCCGGGATCGGCGACAGCCGCTATCTCCGAGAAAGAGGTCTGCACCGAGATCGCGTGTTCCACGATCTCTTTCGGGTCGGTGATCAAGTCGGCCCTGGCGGCGAGATCGGCCGCGGCGCCGCGACCGAACGCGCGGGTGCCGGCCAAGGGCTCGGTGGTCACCACCCGGTCGTCGTCCACGGAGGCGACCAGCTCCGGACTGAAGCCCGCCGCCTCCAGGCCGCCGAGCCGCAGCAGGAACGACCGCGCCGGAGTGTTGTGCGCCCGCCCGAGCCGATAGGTGGCCGGAATGTCGACGGCGAATGGCAGCTCCACTTTCCTGGACAGGATGACCTTCTGATAGCGCCCGGCCCGGATCTCGCCGACCGCCTCGGCCACCCGGTCGCGGTAGCCGGTGGGATCGATGCGGATGTCGGCCGGATGCGCCTGCGGCAGTTCGGTGTTCTGCGACTGCGCGATCAGATCGTGGATGTCGCCGGTCTCCGACGGCGTCGCACCCGATACCCGGATGCCGAACGCGCCCACCCTGACCTCGATACGCGGAACCATCAGGTGCGCCAGAGTCGTGCGCGGGTCGAGATGCCGGGTGGCGTCCAGCGCCCACGCGCAGAACTCGAATCCGATCCAGCCGTAGGCGTTGCGTCCGTCCAGGGGCAGCGCGCCGAGCGCGCGGTCGATCACTCCCGCCGGATTGCCTTCCCATCGGCTGGTCGTGGTCTCGCCTTCCCAAGCGACGCGCAGCTCCCGCACGTCCAGTTCGACACTGCCGATCGGATCGGCGGCGAACACCCACTCCCCCGGACGCTCGTACATCACGTACTCGCCGAACCGATCCGCCCCCGCCAGCCGGGACATCGCTGCCGCCGGATCGGTCACATACTCAACCCGCAGGCGTTCCGTGGTCGACAACGATCCTCCAAAGGTTACCCTGGCCTAACTCAGTGGAGGTAAGGTTAGCATTACCTCTTTCGCAGTGCGGGTGTGCTCGCGGCCACAAATCCGACGTCCGGGAATCGCTCGGCACGGAATGGCCCGCGCCCCGCAAGCACTTTCGCCCACGCGGGCGCCGCTGGTCAGGCTCAGCCCCGCGAACTCGCCGCGCCGTCTGCCTGCGCGGAATAGACCCGCCGGGATTGAATAGTGGAGAGCGTCACCTGCGGAGGGAAGAACATCGATGATCGATCACCGCGGCGATTCACCCGCGACAACCCGGCCCGGGACCGCACCGCGATCGGTGGTGGCCCTGATCGACGCCGCGTCGGGGGTGGAACGTGAACTCGTCGGCAAGTGGCTCGCCGACGGCGGGATCAGCGCCGAGTTCGGTACCGACGCGCCGGTCACCCAGCTCGATCTGGACGCGGGCGCCGTCGCCGCACAGCTGGTCGGCAGGCGCGACGATCCGCTGGTGGTGCCGATCCGCGTGCTGTGGCTGCCGCCGGAACGCGACGGCGTACGCCGCGTCACCTTCGCCGATCTCGCCCTGCTGACCAACCCGCGCAAACCCCATCGGCTCGCACAGCGCAGGCTGGTCTCCAAGTCACCGGACCGGCACGTCGTGCTCACCGGCGCACCGGCCCGGTTGAGCGAGCTGCGCGTGAACAACCCGGAGGCGTCGACGCTCTACGACAAGGGCACCGCCGAACCGTTCGCCCGCGCCATCGTGCGCGCGGCGGTGGTGGCGCTGGAACGCGCCGAGCGCACCATCATCGGCGACCGGTACAAAGTGCCGAAGCTGGTCACGGAGGAGATCCTCGACGCGCCCGACTTCCTGCGCAGGCTGGAGTTGATCGCCGATCAGATCGGCGCCAGCCCGCACGAGGTGTACCGGCGCGCGGAGAAAGCGCTCAACGAACTGGTCGCGGCCCAGAGCCGACTGATCTCCGATCTGTTCACCCAGGCCATGCGCCCGGTGCACGCCTCGACCTGGAACGTGGACTCCGACGATTCCGGTCTGGCCGGGTTGCGCGACCTCAATCGCCGCTTCCCGCTGGTGTTCCTGCCTTCGCACCGCTCGTACGTCGACGCGTTCGTGCTGGGAGACGTGCTGGCGCGCAACGACTTTCCCCCGAACCACGTGATCGGCGGCGCGAACCTCGGCTTCTGGCCGATGGGCCCGATCGCCCGGCGCACCGGAACGGTGTTCATCCGGCGCAGCTTCGGCGACGACGAGGTCTACAAGGCCGTCGTCGAGGAGTACTTCGCCTACCTGCTGGCCAAGCGCTTCAACCTGGAGTGGTACTTCGAGGGCGGCCGCACCCGCACCGGCAAGTTGCGGCCACCGCGCTACGGCTTGCTGAACTACCTCGCCGCGGCGGTCCGATCCAACCGCATCGACGACGTCATGCTGGTTCCGGTCTCGATCACCTACGAACGGCTCAACGAACTCGGCGCCATCGCCACCGAGCAGGAGGGCGGCAAGAAGAAACCGGAGGGCCTGACCTGGCTGGCGCGTTATATCCGCAGCCAGCAGCACTCCGCCGGGCACGTGTACGTCCGCTTCGGTGAACCGCTCTCGGCGCGCGATCGGCTCGCCGCGCACGGCGACCCGCTCACCACTCCGCCGCTGACCATCCCGCTGCATCACACCGAGCCGATTCCGGCGCCGCGCACGGAGGCGGGAGTGGTCGACAGCGAACCGCCGGAAATCGCCGAACTGGAACGAAGGGCCGTGCAGCGGCTGGCGTTCGAAGTGGCGGTCGGCATCAACGCGGTCACCCCGATCACGGTCAACGCGCTGGTCACCCTCGCGCTGCTCGGCGTGGACGGACGCGCCCTCACCCTCGGCGAAGTGCGCACGGTGCTCAATCCGGTGCTCGGCTACATCGACAAACGCGAGCTGCCGGGTGGCGAACTCGAGGCGCTGCGCGACGAACAGGGCTTGGCCGTGGTGCTGGAACAGCTTTCGCTCGCCCGGGTGGTCACGGTGTATCGCGGCGGGGTCGAGCCGGTGTACTCGATCGAGTCGGGTGCGCATCTGGAGGCCGCCTTCTATCGCAACAGCGCGGTGCACTGGTTCGTCAACCGGGCGATCCTCGAGCTGGCGATTCTGGCCGCGGTCGACAGCGGCGACGCCGACGCCCTGAAAACCGGCTGGGACGAGGCGTTCCGGTTGCGCGACCTGCTGAAGTTCGAGTTCTTCTTCCCCGAGCGCGGCGAATTCGCCGATCAGATGGTCGCGGAGGTGCTGCTGGTCGATCCGGACTGGTACAGCCACACCCGCCGCGACACCTACGGCTCGGACATCCTGGCGAAGCTCACCGCCTCCGGCTTCACCATGGCCCACCGCGTGCTGCGGTCGTTCGTGGACGCGCAGCTGGTGGTGGCCGAACGGCTGGCCGCCCAGGACGCGGGCGAGGAGATCGACCGCAAGGAGTTCATCACCGAGTGCGTAGCGGTCGGTAAGCAGATGCTGCTGCAGAAGCGGCTGCACAGCCCGGAGTCGGTTTCCACCGAGCTGTTCACCAGCGCGCTCAAGCTCGCCGACAACTACGGCTTGCTGGAGACGGTGTCCGACGATGAGCCCGACCAGCGCCGCGCCGAGCTGAGCGAGCGGAGGAACGAGTTCGCCGAGCGTCTGCGCGTCATCGGCGCCCGCATCGCGCAGGCCGCCGCGCTCGACCCGTCCAACCGGGAGGCGCGGTGACCGGCGCGCGCGCTGACCTCGACGCCGCGCTCGCCGCCATCCGCTCCGGTCCGCAAGGCCGCGCGGTCGCCGCGATCTTCGACTTCGGCGGCACGGTCATCGACGCCCCGAGACCGCGGCGCAGGTTGCGCCGCAAGCCCGCCGACGTGCTGCTCGACGGTATCCGCGACCACATGACCGACGGCGAATACAGCCGGTTCCTGCGCGAGTTGTCCGAGGCGCTGGCCGGACGTTCCGAACAGGAGCTGGACGAGCTGGGCAGGCGCCTGTTCCAGCGCTCCGTGTACGGGTACCTGCACCCCGAAGCGTGGGAGTTGATCCGGACGCACCAGGCGGCAGGGCACACCATCGTGCTGGTCAGCTCGCTGACCCGATTCCAGGTCGCACCCGCCGCGGCGCAGCTGGGTATCGAGCACGTGCTGTACACGCCCATGGCCACCAGCGGCGGCGTGCTCACCGGGCATCCCGATGGGAAGACGCTGTGGCGCAACGGCAAAGCCGAGGCGGTCACCGGGTTCGCCGCCGCGCACCAGCTGGATCTCGAGCGCAGCTACGCCTACGCCGACGCGATCGCCGACCTGCCCGTGCTGTCGCTGGTGGGGCGTCCGGTGGCGGTGAACGCCGACGAGGCGCTGACCGACGTCGCCGACCGGCAGCACTGGACCCGGCTGACCTTCCGTCCGCGCCGCCCGCCGCGCGCGAGCGATTACGTGCGCACCGCAGCCGGATTCGCCGGGCTGCTCGGGGGCGCGCTGTTCGGCGTCGCGTCGAAATCGCCGACGCGGGACCGCCAGCGGATGGCCGACGCGCTGATGGCCCACGCGGCGCGCAACACGCTGCGCATCGCCGGCGTGCACGTGCGGGTGACCGGCGCCGAGCACGCGCGATCACCGCGACCCGCGGTCTTCCTGTTCAACCACCAGAGTCAGTTCGACATCATCATCGTGCCCCAAGTGCTCGGCGGCGGCGTGACCGCGATCGGCAAGAAGGAGCTGACCAAGAATCCGGTCTTCGGACCGCTCATGCGCTTCGTCGGCGTGACGTTCATCGACCGTGCGAACACCGCGCAGGCCAGGGCGGCGCTGCGCCCGGTGGTGGAGACGCTGCGCGGCGGCCTGTCGGTCGCGGTGGCTCCGGAGGGCACTCGCTCCTACACGCCCGAGGTCGGACCGTTCAAGAAGGGCGCGTTCCACATCGCGATGCAGGCGGGGGTGCCGGTGATCCCGGTCGTCATCCGGAACGCGGGCGAGATCTGCTGGCGCAACGCGATGGTCGCCCGGCCGGGGACGGTCGACGTGGCGATACTCGACCCGATCGACGTCAGCGCATGGGACCCGCGCGATCTGGACGACAAAGTCGCGCAGGTCCGCCAGTTGTTCGTCGACACGCTCCTGGATTGGCCGCGCTGAACGGTTCGGGAGAGCCGTTGATCGGAGGCCCCGCTCCGCCCGGAGCGGGGCCGAGGGCCGTTACTCAGACCGCGCGGCCGAACAGCAGCTTCCACGGCATCAGCGCCGACTCGAGCTGCACCTTGAGGCTCATCTTCGACGCGCCGAGCGTCCGCTCCTCGAAACGGATCGGCACCTCGGCGATCGCGATCCCCTTCTTGATGGTCCGGTAGTTCATCTCGACCTGGAAGGAATACCCGTTGCTGCGGATGGAGGCCACGTCGATGGCCCGCAGGGTGTCGGCCTTCCACGCCTTGAAGCCCGCGGTGGCGTCCTTGACGCCCAGGCGCAGGATCAGGTTCACGTAGAAGTTGGCCCAAGCCGAGAGCGCCTTGCGGTACCACTTCCATTCGGCGGCGGTGGAGCCGCCGGGAACGTACCGCGAACCGAGCACGACGCCCGCGTCGGTGCTCGACAGCTTCTCCAGCATCGCCGGGATGACTTCGGCGGGGTGCGACAGGTCGGCGTCCATCTGGATCACGACGTCCGCGCCCTCGTCCAAGGCGCGCGTGATGCCGGCGACGTACGCCCGGCCGAGCCCGTCCTTCTCGGTGCGGTGCAGCACACCGACCACGTTCGGCAGTTCGGCGGCGAGTTTGTCGGCCACCTCGCCGGTGCCGTCCGGCGAGCTGTCGTCCACCACGAGTACGTGCAGGTCGGGCACCGGCAGCGCGGTCAGCCGCTCCACCGCAACCGGCAGATTCTCCCGCTCGTTGTAGGTCGGCACAACAACGGTAACCCTCAAGGGTCGCCCTCCCTGCTGATCCTGGTTTCCGCTCGCAGCCCACGCCAGGACCTCCGAGCATTCGTCGAGTTCTGGAGAACCGTACTCGATCCACCTGATCGCGACCTGAGCGGCCGCACCGGGCGCGACGACGCCCGAGCCCCCGACCTGCGGCTCAAGATCAACTTCACCGTCCCCGGGAAGGCGTTATTCCAGCCGTGCCGCCGGGGCCTTCAGTCCCCGTCCCGCCATGCCCGGTCCCGGGCGTCTTCCCGCGTGTTGCGCGCGTGCGCGATCTCGAGCGCGCGCTCGGCCGTCGCCTTGTCCGGGTACGGCCCCATCCGGTCGCGGAACCAGCACTGCCGCCCTTGCTCGGCCCGATTGTGCTTCAAGCAGTAATACCAGCGCTCAGCCATACCTCCAGCATCCCACCGAACCGCACGGCTCAATCGCTTTTCTCGTTCGCCCACCATTGCCCGGACGCCGCGATTCAGGGCCAAAGGCTTCGGTAATGCACGAGAGCGTCACACAGGAGAACCACACCGAAGATCGCGAACAGCACGCGCACCGAAGCAGGCCCGTACGAGCTGATAATGCGAACAATTTTTCGATACATCCGCCGCGCTCGGGTCGTGCGCCGCATCGCGAGGCCGAGTATCACCAGCGGCGGCAGCAATGCGAGCGCGCAATAAGCGACGACGATCAACGGCCACAACGCCGGTAGCGGATGCCGCGCGGAGATCATCGCGAGGCCGGCCAGATAGGGAACCGCCGTCGGCGCCTGCGCGATGCCGATCGCCACGCCGAGACCCGCGAGCACCCATGGCTGTCGTCGCAGTGCGGTCGCCCGCTCCGGGGCCGCCGGACCGCCCATTCGAATACTCGCGAGGGCGATCAGCACCACACCGGCGACGAGTTCTCCCCAATACCGCACCGCGGGGGTGACCCGGAAGTCGAACAGGTCGGTCAAGAAGCCGATCCCCAGGATTGTGCAGATGCCGAAAGCGGTGGTGACGGCGAAGACGCCCGCCAGCAAGCTCAAACCGCTCACCAGCGGCGAGCGACGGCTCACCCTGCTGTCGTAGACCACCGCCGTGGTGACGCCGATCAGCAGCAGGTCGAGCGAGTCGAGGAAGGCGAACCCCGCGAGCGCGAGGAGAAGGGTCCACATGGCCGCGCCAGCCTACCCGCGCCACCCGAGCGCCCACTCGAATCCGAACACCCCTGCACCACTGTGTGATTCGCCACATCGGCACGAAGCAGCACCCACAGCGACCGACACCACACAGATCAACAACCGTCGCCAAGACGGCCCCGACGAGGGAAACCGTCGAACGCGAGCCCAGTCGGGCCACGCGAAGCGCTTGCGGCAACCACCCATCAGACCCCGCCAAAGCGAGACAAAACAGGACCACACCCACCGAGGTAAGGCAACGCCCCGAACAACCCCACAGGCCGGAACCAAACCAGACGACACCCCACTTAAGGCAGGAACAGCGCCGACGACGCCCGCCGAAGGCAGGAACCATGCGGACGACACCGCCTGAGGCACGACGAGCTCGAACCGCACCGCCCAAGACGCGACAGGCCCGAACGACACCACCCAAGACGCGACAGGCCCGAACGACACCACCCAAGACGCGACAGGCCCGAACGACACCACCCAAATCGCGACAAGCCCGAACCACACACCCAAGCCAGGACAAATCCGAACGACACCCCGAAAACGCAACCAGAGACAACGGGGGTCCGGGGGCGAAGCCCGCCGGGCGGGGTGTGGGGATTGCACCCCCACAAGAAATGACGAAACGAGCCCCACCCACGCTTTCCGTGGACAAGGCTCGCCTACGAGTGAAGTGGCCAGGGCCGGGATCGAACCGGCGACCTTCCGCTTTTCAGGCGGACGCTCGTACCAACTGAGCTACCTGGCCGCAGGCACCCGAAGTGAATGCCATACGCGAAACGCCGGATATCTCCGGCGCCTCTTTGCGACCCTGACGGGACTCGAACCCGCGACCTCCGCCGTGACAGGGCGGCGCGCTAACCAACTGCGCCACAGGGCCATGCTCTGCTACCAACGATCCGTGGATCGTACCCCCTACGGGATTCGAACCCGCGCTACCGCCTTGAAAGGGCGGCGTCCTAGGCCGCTAGACGAAGGGGGCTCGTCCCGGATTTCTCCGGACCGGCTTTCAACGGCTGTCCGTTGGGAGCTGGGATAGCTTATGACAGACCGGACTCGAATCCCAAACCGGCTGGTCAGAGGCTCAAACCGAGCTCATCCAGGCGCGCTTGGGCACGCCAGCCGTCGCTGCGGAACTTCTCCAGCCATTCCGGGGTGGCCATCGCCTCGATCACGACCTCGAGCGCCTCCTCGAACCGCGACCGCAGATCGACCTGCCCGCCGATCAGGTCCACCATGTACCGCTGGCCGGCCAGCGCGGCGGCGAGCGTGCGGGTGAACCGGTCGGGATCGGCGTCCGCGCGCAGCTGCCCTTGGTCGATGGCACGGACAGTGAGCACCCTGGTGGTGCGGCCCAGGATCCGGTTGCCGCCCGCTTGCACGTCACGGTAGAAGTCCGGTTCGATGATCAGGCGGTACTCGGCCTGCACGATGATGTCGTGCTCGAGTCGCAGCGCGATCTCGTCGACCACCCCGTGCAGGATGTCCAGCGGGCTGAGATCGGTTCGCGCCAGCCAGCGCTCGGCGGACGCGCGATAGCGCTCCACCGCGGTCTCCAGCACCGCGCGTGCCAGATCTTCCTTCGAATCGAAGTGGAAGTACATGGCGCCCTTGGTGGCGCGCGATCCTTCCAATATGCGGTTGAGCGATGCAGCGGCATAGCCGCTCTTCCCGAACTCAACGGCGGCGGACCTGATAATCGCCGCCCGTGTCCGGCGCGCCCGCTCTTGCTGCCGTGCCATGCTCGAAACGCCTCCGAAGCCTTACTCGCCGCCAATCAGCCACCCCCGAAGGAACGGACCCTCGGCGCGAATTCATGAGTTTTATCAATACGTTGAACCCGGTTTTCGACCGATTACAAACTCTCGGTACGAAAACTCCTCAAAAACCTGGAACACACCAGCTGGTATAGTTTCCCTGCCCGGGTGCGCCGCAGGGGGTGCGCATCCGGGCATTTCTTCGTCTCGAACGTGCCTCCTCCTGCGGCATCGAGTTCCGTCGCGCCGTGGCCGGCCGGACCGACCGCGGCACCTTCGGACACAGCAACGACAATCCGAATTCCGCTGCGCCGACCGAGCCGGCGATTCTTTCGGAATTCATCAAGGCGTCACCGTACCCGGAATCCCGATGCGACACGCGGCAAACCGAAGAGTCGAGTAGCCATCCGATTCCGTTTTCTGTTACGGCAAATTTTCGGCAACCCGGCCCGGCCTTCCGAGGGGTGCGTGAATTCGCCAGCGGCCCAAGTTTGTTCACGCGCGCCGACCGGCGGCCCGGACGGCCGACCGCCGCCCACGTTTCGCCCGCCAACCCACTCCACGCGCCCGCACCGGCCAGAGCCGTTCACCCCCTGCAAATCCAAAGACATTGCCAGCCAACATGATTCAATGATATCCAGATCCAGCTAAGATGAACAAAGCTGGGTGCCAAGTGTTTACCGCCCGCACCGCCCGCCGCGTTACCCCCATCCCGGCACCACTCCACCCACCGGGCCGCCGCGCCGACCCCGCCCATCCATCCCGCCCACCGACACGAACTCCCCCGATTGGGGTATCGGCCCCCATCCGCACTACACTGTTCCTCCGCGCCCCTATAGCTCAGTTGGTAGAGCTACGGACTTTTAATCCACAGGTTAGGGCGCTTCTACCAGCGGAAACGCTAGAATCGTGGGGCAAACGTGGGGCTCACAGATCCCCACGCCCCGCCGTCGTGATGGTGCCCCCTGTAGGACTCGAACCTACGACCTAGTGATTAAAAGTCACCAGCTCTACCAACTGAGCTAAAGGGGCTCGGCTGGCAAGCATAGCTGACAGCGGCTGTGGGGCACGAACCGATTGAAGGGTGGGCCAGTCGATGGCGTGGGCGGAGAAGCTCCCCAGCGGCAAGTACAGGGGCGTCTACAGGGACGCGAACGGGAAGAAGCGGAGTGCCGGCACCTTCGCCCGAAAGGCGGAGGCAGAGCGGCAGGCCGGGAACAAGGAAGTCGCGGAACGCCGGTCCCCCACTCCCGGCGGGGCCGACAAGATGACATGGGGGGAGTGGGAGCCGACATGGTCGGCCGCACGGATTGTGAGGAAGAGCACAAATCGTTCTGATGTAGCGCGGCTGCGCGACCACGTTCGCCCGCGATGGCAGAGAGAACCGCTGCGCTCGATCACGACCGACGATGTACAGAAGTGGGTGACCGACCTCTCCAACAGCGGCATGGCGGCATCTACCGTCGCCAAGTGTTACTACCTTCTCAGTTCCTCAATGAAGGCAGCGCACCTCGCTCGGCGCATAGACGTGAACCCGTGCAAAGGCATCACTCTTCCGAAGCCCGGCCCGATGCCCGAGCGCTATCTTGACGACGACGAGATAGCAGCCATCGAGGCCTCCCTCGACGCGTTCGACCTCGTTGTCGTCGAACTACTGCTCGGTACCGGAGTACGCCTCGGCGAAGCGATGGGCCTCCACTGGGAGAGCGTGAATCTCAAGCGTCGCGAGATCGTCGTGGAGTGGGCATACGACCCAGTGGAACACGAGATGAATCCGCCGAAGGACTACGAACGTCGGACTATCCCGATCGGCGACAAGTTGTCGAAACTGTTGAAGTCTCGACTCGACCGCGTCGGCATGGGTAAGCGCGCCCCGGCACCGGTGAAGTACCCGCGGAACGCGCGGGTACACACTGGTCTCGTCCTAGCACATACGGAGGGCCGTCCCTTCGATTCGAGCAATCTCCGCGATCGCTTTGAAGCCTCGGTGCGAATCGCTTACGTCGGCAAGGGCAGGGGCCGCCATCAGATTGGGCACGTCCGACTACACGACCTCCGCCACACCTACGCCAGTCGGCTCCTCGAGCGCGGCATACCGATTGAGGATGTCTCAAGACTGCTTGGTCATGCCTCCGTCACTACGACGATGCGATATGCCCATCGCGCCAAGTCCAGATGGGACTCGGTGCGGGCCGCGCTGGACTAGGACACGCGCACGCTGTAGCCATCGACTGGCCCACCCTTCAATCGGTTCGTGCCCCACAGCCGAACAGACAGGCTATTCGGCCTCAATAGGCGTCGCCAGGATGGAATCGATGATCTGCTTCATACCCTCCGGGCAATAGCTATCTGTCTCCATACCAGCAAGGATGACATTTCGCAGCGTCTCGTAAGAAGATTTCCCGGCCAAAATATCGTTAGCGAATCGCTTCAATATCAGTCTACCCGGGAGTATTTCACGCCAAGAACCGTCGTCAATTGCAGACTCGAAACGCTGCCGCTCCTCTTCAGCATACGCTTGGACGGCATCGGTCTCGGTAAGCATTTTTCTTACACCTTCAAGACGTTTGAAAGTGGAATCTATACTTGGCGACAGCTCCATCGACGGATCTTTCGCGTCCGACCTTCCGCCAAGTTTAATCGCACTCACAATCCGGGAGTTCACCATACTTTTGACACGTTCAAATAGAACCGGGTCAATCACACCCTTTGCGCTATCTCTAAGCGCATCCGCAACCTGCACAGTGGAATCGAAGCGCGCACGACCAAGAATAGTATTCACGGCCGAAAGGATATACTTATCGTTGAGCAGGTAATTCTCGATATGGTAGACGTTCCAGTTAAGGGTTCTGGCATTTTGCGGAGTCTCGTCTTGCTCGAAATCGCGATCCACAATTGCGAAGAATCTACCGGCGGATCCAAACTTGTCCCCCGACTTTTCCAGAGTGTCGTATAGTGCCTTCACGCGGGTCTTGTCACCACCACTCACAATGTTGACACGTGCCGCGAACTCTGGGGCAAGCCTTTCCAGCACGGAGGCATCGAATTCGCTATCTCCCCCGCCCTCGACAATTACGATTCTACCGGTAGGTTTAAAGCTAGCCAGGTCTCCGACAATGGCGATCGTCGCCTTCTTCAGGTCATCATCTGCCAGCACCGGGATAGCTTGATTGTCGCTTGCACTCTCAGCAGCACCCATGGGAGTCATGTGGTAGACACTGAAACCTTCGCCGCTACTGACCGCTTGACGAAGCAAAGCATCCGAGTGGGTAACGAGCCACAACTGGTTCTGCTGCTCCTTTCCGAGGTGCTGGTGATAGAACTGAACTAGCCCTCTTAACAGACCGGGATTGAGATGGAGCTCAGGCTCGTCCAACAGCACCGTTGAGAACTTAGGGGCCGAGTTTCGCAATCGGAGATACCCGTAGACTATCTCCTTTTCTCCGGAACTCAACTCATTGATATCGTGGGTTTCACCACTCTTAAGCCTGACCGGAAACGTCAGGCCACCACCAGTTTCTGGCAGGACACCGAGATATTCTTTGTCTGGAAAGAACTGGTTGAACATCTCCTTGATAGTGTCGTTTACCGTTGTCTCATTCAAATCTTGACTGGCCTCACGGGCCACAAGTCCACGCAGGTATGTAGCAGCTAATTCCGTCTTTATATTGGTATACTTGTTCTGCCAGTTGTACAACGAACTCTGACGCCTCTGGTCCTCAAAGTTCTGAGTATTCAGATCGATCCCACCGACGGTCTCTCTATTGTATGCACGAGACGCGCTGTGATACTCAATCACTCCGATATTTCCAGGATCATAGGTCGCAAATACGAGTGCCGCAGCAATATTAGGGATCGATTCAATTAGGTTCTTACCCGGCTCAATTGTGATACCGATCTCGGAAGTCGGCCTGTCAAGCGCCTCCAGCAAGGAAGGCATCGTCTCTCTCACCCTCTGCTTAACCAGATCGACCCGCACAGGATCTGGAGATGCCATAACCATATGAGCGAAGCGACGATACGAGACATCCTGTCCCGTCTCCATCATCCAAAGCCATGGCTCGAGAATTTCATCCGCGTGCGCACGTACATATTCTCTTTCTTCGACTGGCAACTCGACCGTTGCCACAATTCTTATCGGCAGGGAGGGGTCGCGGAAGAGGCGCTTGACGTGTGCAGGATTGTTGATATCAATCTGCAACTCGCTAAAGAAGTGGTGCCACTCATTAACTTGATATCCGCCATAGACGCTTTTCAACAGCCTAATCGCATCGAAAACGCATGACTTTCCACACCCATTCGGTCCAGCCACCATCACGAAATCAGAAAGATTGTTCACTTCAAAGAGTCGAATGCCCCTGAAGTTCTCAATGCGAAGACTTCTAAAGTACACTTTCATTCCTAACTCGGTCCGTGAGTCTAACTCGCTGCCAAATATCTCATGCTATATATCTACAGAGGTCGCAATGATCGCTTTTGCAAGATCCCCGTTCTCCGTTTGCGCAATAGCACTATTTCACACATCTTGCAGACTTGCTGTCACACGTCATCGAAGACGAGCCGACGTACGGACCTCCGCGATGCTGGTCAAGCATGTAAGAAGTTCTACCAGCAGCAGCATTGGACGACAGATTTACACCACCGAAGTTGTGGACTATTTAGTACACAGTCACCTGCATGTGCGTTACCAACGGTTACGCAAGCCGCGTCTTGGTATCCATGAGTCCGCTGATCAATTGCCCCTCTGGGTGGCCCTGCCTCCCGGCGAGGGCGGGGCGCTGGGGCAGAGCCCCGCCTCGCAGCCTTCGGCTGCGCAGCTTTCCCTGGTCCACAGCGCGCGGCTCGGGCTCGTGCTGGGTGCTCCTCCGGTATGGCCTGGGGCTACTCGATCACGACGACGGCGGCCGTCAAGGGTGGCCGCCAGGCCATCGCCGCAGGCGACGCGAAGCGCCCTTGATGGTCGTTGTCGTCGTGATAGCCCCAGTAAGGCCATACCGGAGGAGCAGCCAGCACACCGCGCGCGGACCACGCGAGCCCTCGGCTCGCGCACGCGGGCGCCCAGCGCTCGCGCATTACTCCGATGACCTGCTGCGCCTTGCAGTCCCAGCTTCGAGCGGCATCCGCGGATCAGTAGACCGCAGCCGACGCACACGAGTCGACCAGCTGGAATCGTCTCCCAAGGCAATCCACTCGCAAACCCACCGATACCCGCCCAACTCAACCCTTCTTTCTTCTCCTCACCCCCGCCTCCCTCCCTGACCTGATTTGATCTTGAATCCCTCCCCCCTCCCAGTTCCACATCTCGTGCGCACGAAGTGGGTATGAGATGTGGAACTGGGAGGGGGGAGGGATCCAACGACGCGCAGCGTCGTTTACGCAGGTCAGGGAGGGAGGCGGGAGTGAGGTACGGCCTACGAAAAGTTGCGACAAGTTGTCTCCACTTTTGGCTGGCGTTTCGCTCTGTTCTCACTAGCTTTTCGCACTCCGTCAGATCACAAGATCAGCTGCCAGAACCGGAATCCGGACACGAGAAACCCAGCCCAGTCCTCGGTGCCAGCCTGAAAAGAACAGAGGATCGCGGGACCGCGGCGAGAAGCTACGGAGCCGCTGCGGGCTATCGATCGGCAATTCGTTTGGAGTAGCGGCGCGTGACGCCGTGCGCGGCCTTCGGCCGCGTGCCCCTAGGTGGTGGCGCCTGCATTGTGTTCCCGCGCCCCTCCAACCTCAAGGGCGCTGCGCGTCGCCTGCGGCGATGGCCTACGGCCACCCTTGACCTTGGAGCCTCTGCGCGGGAAGAGCAGGCGTTATGGGGCAGGCCGGTGGCCTGCCCCGGTGGAGGCGCAAGCGCCACCACCCAGGGGCAAAGAAACCCGCCCGGCGTTTCGGTCGGCGGGCGGGTGGCGAACAATGGGACAGGCCTGGTGTCCAGCTGCGCCAGGCACGCGAAGGCCCCTGCCGACTGGGACTCGGCAGGGGCCTTCTTGCTGGTCAGACGCGGGTCAGACGGCTGCTACTCGTCGTCCTGGCCCAGGTACGCGGCGACCTCGGCGAGGGAGTCGTCGGTGGGCGGCTCGTACTTCGCGCGATACAGCTTGGGCGGGGCGTAGTCGGCGTTGAACGCCTGTCCGGTGCCGGTGTACTGGATGGTCAGCCGGGCGCCGTTGCGCAGGTCGTCATCGCCCGCGGCGAGGATCGCCGCGCGGATGGCCTTTTGCAGGTTGCCGCGCACGAACAGCTTGCGGGCGCCGTCGTCGTCCGGATCGGTCTGCCACCCGGTGAGGATGACGACTTCCAGCTGCCGGATCGGGTTGCCCTGACGGAGCTTCGGCTTGCCGGTCTTCGGGTCCTTCTGCACGGCCAGCTCCTGGGAGACGACCAGGCCGGCCACCGTCGTGCCGGGCTCGTCGGCCTTGCCGAACGCGCTGCGGATGACCTTCGGCTCCTCGGTCATGATCCACGATGTCATTGGGGGTTACTCCTTGGTTATCGGTTGTTGGGTGTGGGGTTATCCGGCGATCAGCCGGACGCTGTGGGGTGCGGGCAACGCCAGCTGCTCGCGACCGGTGTCGCCTTCGGTCTTGAGGCGAGCGAGGATCTTGCCGACCGAGCCGTGGTGCAACCCGACGATCGGGGCGATCTCGCGGTAGGAAAGGCCGGCCTGATGCAGCCGCAGGATCTCCGCGTCGCGTGCTGCTGTCGCATCGATCTCGGCCGGTGTCGCCTCGGTGTCGGCGGGTGTCGCCTCGGTGTCGCCCGATTTCGCGGTGATGTCGCCGGTTGTCGCCGCCGCGACGGGTGCTGTCGCCTGCGGGACCGGGGTGCGGGGGACCTCCATCAGCGCGGTGAGCGCGTGCGTCACGGCCAGCATGGCGATCGGAGCGGCTCCGGCAACCACCGCGGCTGCGGGAGCGGGCAGCAGCAGACCATCGGCTTTCCAAGCGTGGACGCCGTTTCCGATCAAAGACACCAGCTCAGCGGCAGCGAGCTCGGCCCAGAAGAACCGGCGAGTCGCGGCCGGGACCACCACGCCGATCTTCTCGCGCCGGTTCAACGCCACCAGCGAGAACGCGGCCTGGACGATCGGGCCGTCCACGATCACCGGGGCGCCCCACGCCAATCGGGAATCGATACCGGACATGACCGCCACGCCGTGCAGCGCGATCGCCGACCAGAAGAACGCCGCGATCGACACGGCCGCAAGCGACAGCAAGGCGACAGCCTCAGCGGCGTTCCACGACGGCGGCGACACCGGTGTCGCAGTGGTCGCGGGAGCGGGCGACGCGGCGACACCAGACGGCGACACAGTGGCGTCAGGGGGAGACAGGGTGTCGCTCATCGTTCGATCCCTTCTCGATTGCGGTTGGTGACCAGGCCCGCGAACGCGTGCCCGTAGAGCGGTTTCGGGACCAACCGCTCACGATCGGCGTGCAGCGCGTTCTCGCCCGCGATATCCAGCGCGTCGTCCAGATCGCTGGCAAGCTCCCGGTTACGGTCCTCCAGATCCGCGACCTGATGCTCGGCGGCGTCCAGCCGCGCGGTCACTGCGGCCAGCTGCTCCTCCAGCACGGCCGCGCGTTCGTTGGCCGCGATCAGCCGGGCCTGAAGCTCGGCGTAGGACTCACCCGGCGCGGTCGGCCCGTACGGGCGCAGCGGCTCGAACCCGCCGACGGGAGCGTCGGTCTCGTGGATCGCGGTCACCGCTCCATCTCCTGTCCCCGATCGCGGTTGGCGACCAGGCCCGCGAACGCGTGCCCCGGAATCGGGCGCTGCTGGGCGGGTTCTGTGGCGTGGCCGGCAGCCCATCGGCCGTGGCCGGTCATGTCGCGGACCTGCACACGACTGCGCCACGTCATCGGGTCCATGCCGGGCGGTGCCTCGCTCGTCATGACCGGAGACGCCTGGTGGAACAGACCCACGTAAGCGGTGTGCGCGAGCACGTCGTCCATCTCCGCCCACCGGGGCGCCACGGCCGGATCGGCAGTCCACCGCTGTTGGATCGCACGAGCCTGTGCCCGCAGCTCGATCGCGCGGGGGTGGTCGGGCCACGGAGCGTCTTCGGCCCGATCTCGCAGGATGTAGGCGCGGGTGTAATCGGTCCGCCACGCCGCCTCCTGCGGGTCGGACACGCGCTTGGCGTAGTAGGCGGCGACCGCGTCGTCCAGGTCGTCCGAGCGGACGAGATCGATCATCAGATCCGCCACCGTCCGATCCTCGGCGTTCACCGCTCCATCTCCTGCCCCTGGGCGCGGCCGTTGACCAGGCCCGCGAACGCGTGCCCCGGAATCGGGTGCCGCTGTTCGGCGAGCTCCGCGGTGCGGGCGGCGGCGAACGAGCTGGACACCGGGACCGGTGCCGCGTTCGGGTTTGCCTCGGCCGGATCCGACCAGGAGTCGCGGCGTTCGGCGGCGGCGAGCTGCTGGGGGGCCTGCTCGACCGAGTGGGGCTCGACTACCCAAGCGCCGTTGCCGGTCAGTTCGCGGGCGTGCTGCTGGCTGCGCCACTCGATGCCGGAAAGCACCCGAATGCCCTGGGCCTCGTCGGCGGCGATCTGCGCATGCAGACGTCGCATGGCGTCCGGCGCGGACTTCCAGTCGTCGTAGGCGTCACGCAGGTACCGGTAAGCCGCTCCGAGGTCATCGTGACGACTGGTCCAGGAAACGGTGATCTCATCGACCTTGTCGAAGATCCGGTCCATGTCTTCTTCGGACTCGGCATGGAACGCGGTCTCGCTCAGATCCTTCACCCGGTCGAAGTCCGCCCGCATCAACACCTCCTCGGGGTTCTCGACGCGTCCGGCGTAGCGGTTGATGTACAGGTCATCCAGTTCGTTGGTGCTCACAGCTCCATCTCCATTTCCCGGTCCCGGTTGCGGCCGTTGACCAGGCCCGCGAAGGCGTGGCCCTTGATCGGCACGCGGCCGGTGGTGTTTCCGTTCGCGGCAGCCGCCTCGGCCCCGGCCTGCTCGGCCTGGCGCTCCGGGCTGCCGTAACGCTCGTGCGCCGGTGTGCGCTCGGCGAGCTTCGCCACCGCCTCGTCGCGCTCGCCGCGCAACTGGTCACGCTCGGCGGTGACCGCGGTCAACTGCCGAGTCAGCCGGGCTTTGGCCTCGGTCAGCTCGTTGTTGTGCTCGATCGACAACCGATGCCGATTGCGCAGCTGGTTGTTGAGGTTGGCGGCGTCGACCAAATCGCCGGACAGCTGCTCGATCTCACGACCACGCTGCGCGAGATCCTCGGCGAGCTGGTCACGCTCGGCCGCGACCTGCTGCACCGGCGCGGGCAGCTGCTGCTCTCCGCGCTCCTGCGCGGACGAGCCCCGGTCGATCCCCTCCCGCCACTGGCTCACTTCGTCGGTGACCATCGACCGGCCGCCTTCAGCGCGGAACACCCGCTCCGGACGCCATTCGTCGGCCAGATCGAAGGCGGCCACATGCACGGTGGTGCCGGGTGCCGGCCGAATCCCGGCCAGCTGCTGCGCGGTCCAGCGCGCCGAGTCCGCCTCGGTCGCGTGGGCGCCGCGCTCGTGCACCACCTGGTTGGCGTTCTGCGGCAGGTAGGTGACGGTGCTGCTGAACCGCTCCGCCTGCTGCCCCTGCTCGGCCTCACGGACCTGTGTCGTGTCCTGTTCGCGGTGCACCTGCCCGGCCAGTGTCCGCTCCCGCAACACGGCCTCCCTGGCCGCGAGCTGGTCGGCGACGGTCTCGGGGCGGCCGTGGTCGATGTACTGCTTGGCGGCGTTGAGGGTGTCGCGGGTCTCCACCGCCAGGGTGGTGCCGTCCGACCACGACGTGCGGCCGATGTTGCGCTGCAACCATTCGGTGGCGGTGTGCTCGGTGGCGAACGACCGGGACTCGGTGAGCGTCCCGCCGTCCGGATCGGTCCACGTCATCTGCGCGGTATAGCGGTGCCGGTGGGCCTGGGCGGCGTCGATCCGCGCGAGCAGCGCCTCCTCGGCGTTGGCGCGGTGCGCGGCGTCCAGGCCCTGCTGCCACTCCAGCCGCTCGCGGTCGGCGTAGCGGTCGATGGTGACCTTCTCGCGGGCCACTCGGGCGCGGTAGTGCAGCGCTTCCAGACCCTTGACCTTGTGGGCGCGGGCGAACAGGTTGCCGGTCTTGTACTCCGGGAACACCGTCGCCGCGTCCAAACCGTCGAGGGCGATGCCCTGCTCGGTGCGGGTCAGGTGCTCGTTGCCGATGAACTGCACCGCGAGCCGGTCACGGTGTTCGGCCAGGGCGCGGGCGTCGCGGGCGCGGCGGTCGTGATCCACCCGCGGATCGATGGCACGCTGGGCGACCGCTTGGGCGTGCAGCCGGTAGCGGTCGACGGCCTGGCTGGTCCAGATGCGGTGATGGGCGCGGGCCTGCTGCTGCTGGCGGCGCTCGGTGCGGACCAGGCAGCTGATCTCCTTACGGGCCCGGCGCCGCTCCAGCCAGTTCGCGGCCTGGGCGTGGCGCTGCATCGCCGTGCGCATCGCGGCGCTGAACTGGCGGGCCTGCGCGAAGATCTCGTCTTCGACACTGTGGTCGGACATTCCTTTTCTCCTTCGGTGTGGGTTATGCGGACTCCGCCGCGTCGTTGCGGCGGCGGGTGGTCTGGCGTTTGATCCAGCTGGCGGAATCGGCGAGGACGTAGCCGCTGAGGCGGACCGACTCGATCGGGCCGGGGCGCCCGGCGCACATCCACACCGAGAATCCGGTCAGCCCGGCGCCGTAGACGGCGAGCGGGCCGGTCATCGGCAGGGTGGTGGCGGCGACCGCGAAGCCGGTGCTGGTGCCCAGGGCCGGGGCCCACAGCCGCAGCCCGTCTTTGATGCGGGTGGCGTGGTCGACGTGCTTGCCCAGCGCGCGGCCGATCTGGCCGCCGTCGGGGACGATGGGTGTCTGCTGCTGGATCTGCTCAACCAGCTTCTTGGTGGTGTGATTGGCCAGTTCATCGGCGAGCGGAGCCAACTGGTCTATCTCGGCTTGACGCTGCTCGTCGGACAGCCCGGAGATCTCCTCTCCGTGGTCCTCGGGGTTGATGTTGGGAACAGACATGGGTGGTGCTCTTTCTCGTTTCAGGCGTGGCGGTGTTTGCGCAGGTCGATGACCGGCGCCAACGGGGCGGGCTCGCGGGTGACGGTCTGCATGGCTGCCAGGCCGGGCAGTGGGCGCAGCGAGGACAGTTGCCGTTCGTCGAGCGGGGTGACGCGGCCGAAGCGGGCGACGCCGCCGGAGACGTGCACGATGTCGCCTTTGGCCATGGCTCGCAGCCGGTTCGGGTGCACGAGCAGCTTGTCGTTGGCTTGGACGTTGCCCTCGTCGCCTTCCTGGGAGCCGCCGATGAGCTTGCGGGAGAGGTCGAAATCGCGGCGGGTGCCGTAGATCTCGGCGAGCTTGTCGCCCTTCTCCTGCCCACCCAGCAGCGAACCTCCGGAGGCGGCGGTGACCAGGGCCTCGCGGGAGTCGTCGTCGTGCCCGAGACCGTTCCAGGACTGGGCGAACCACCACGAGCCGATGCCGGCCTTGCGCAGCCGCTCCACCCACGCCTTGGCGCGGGTCTTGCCATCGGATACCGCGGAGAACTCGTCGACAGCCAGCAGGGCCTGGCGGCCGTGGTCTTTGTCGGCGAGCTGTTCGAGCATGCAACCCAAGGCCGCGAACTGGGCGCGGGCGCGGTCGGCGGCTTTGACGCCTTCGAGGATGATGTAGAGGAAATCGAAGTCGGTGACCTGCTTGTCGCCCTCGAAGGAGTCACCCAGCAGCCGGTAGAGGATGCCGAACTCGCTGCGCGCGGAATCCATCACCGGCTGTTTCCCGGCCATCGTGGAGGCGATCTCCCGATCGACACCGGTCACACCGGCCCACGGCACGGTGTCGTCCCAGATCCCGCCCCACAGCTTGGCCAGCTTGACCGGATCGAACCGCGACAGGAACTCGATCCAATCCCGCGGCGGGTTGTGCCCGACCGGCTTGCCGTCGACCACCTTCTCCGGGGCATCCACGACCAGGTGGATCAGGGTCTCGCGCAGGTTGTGGAAGTAGCGTTCGGTGTCGGTCGTCGGTGTCGAGCCGCCGGAGATCATCGCCGACAACACCGACCGCAGATCATCGAGATCCGCGATGCCCCACAGGTTCAGTTGCGTGTGCAGCGGGTCGGTGTCCTCGACACCCACCACACCGATCCGGTCAGCGGGCACACCGAGCGCGGCGAACCAGCGCGCCATCGTCCGCGCGGACTTCTTCGACTCCGGGCCGCCGTTGCAGTCGATCACCAGCACCAGAGGCCGGCCGGGCCGACGCGGGCGCCACCACTGCCGGTGCCGCAGCCAGCCGGTGACGAACCACGACACCAACGTCCGGTTCATCAGCGTCGACTTGCCCTTACCGGAGGAGGCGACGACGGTGCCGTGCTCGTTGAACTTGATCCACGGCACGATCAGCCGGGTCTCCGTGCCCGCTAGCAGCGCCCGCGTCCGCGACTTGGCCGGGGCCTGGCTGGACTCGGTCGCCAGGCGGCCGAGCACCGGCTGTGGGTTGAGCCCGCCGGTGGAGAACGGCAGCCGATACCGCGACATCCGTGCCGCTGCCCGCTGCTCACGCTGGGTGCGCAGCCACAACGCCCGCTCGGTGGCGGCCGGGGACTGCAACCCGTTGGTCGCGATGCGCACCCGCCGGTTGGTGAACGCGATCATCGCCGTCAACCACGCGGCCGGGATGAGCAGCACCGTCATCGCCGCCAGGCCGTGAGCGGGGTTGCCCGACACCAGCTCGGCAGCGCCCGCGGTGAACTGGGTCAGCGGCGCCGACCAGTCCATGCCGCCGAACACGACCGCCGAACCAGGCATCGCGACACTCGCGCCGATCGTCCAGTTCCGCAGCCGCGCCGGAGACCATGCCAGCAGGTTGGCGACCAGGAAGATCGCGCCCGCCGACACCAGCCCGAACACCGCGCAGGTGCCCGCGATCATCAACGCGTCGAGGAACCCGTCGAGAGTGATCTCCGGCAGAGTGATGCCGAACAGGTCACCGTCGGGGGCGTGGTCGCCGAAGATCGGCGGGGCCTTCGGGTGGATCTCGATGTGCGGGGCCTCGCCGGTACCCGAAACCTGGGACTGCTCCGGGGCGGCGGGCACCTGCGACGGGTAGGGCTTGGCGCACTCAGGACGGAAATCGATCACCCTCTGGCACACCACATCCGCATCGCGGTGGATCGGAAATTCGATGCTCATCACGACACCGCCTCTCCGGTGTCACGACCACCGATCGTGGCGTGGTGAATGCGATCGGAGGCACCACCGGAGATCAGCGACAGGCCGGGCCGAGAACCGGAAACCGTGCTGCTGGCGCCGAGGGCTTCGGCGAGGCCGGCCACTCGGATCGAGGGGCCTTCCACACCCGCCGCGGCGCGGGCGGCATCGGCGATCACGTTGCGGATCTCGACGTTGCGGCAGTAGTAGATGAGCTTGTCGCAGTTGGCTTTCGCCGCTGCCTGCTTGGCCTTGGCGACCGCTATCCGGGCCGCGGCAGCGTTCTTCGCGGTCAGCTCGACCTCGACCGCCCACAACCGGCCCTGCTCGTCGTAATACCGGCCATCGTGGATGTGGGGGCGCGCCTCTCCGGCCCGGACCGGCCCGACCTGCGCGCGCAGCTCACGCTCGGAGATCCACCGCTCCAGATCCAGCCCCACCAGCGCCAACCGCAGCTCCAGCACGGTGCGCACGTGCGCGGCCATCTTCGGTGTCGGCGTCCAGAACTGCGTGCTCAGACCCGTCAGACCCTCGATCGCGGAGCGGGTCGGGAACACCCACGTCGGTCCTGGCACCGGCCGCAGCTTCAACGACGAAACCAGCTTGCTTTCGCGCCACTTCGCCACGTGCCGGTACGCACTCGACATCCGCACACCCAGCATCCGGGCGACAACATCCAGCGGCGCCCCATACATGAACGCCAGAATCGTCAACACGGTCATCGGCACCGGACCGATCCGATATGCCGTCATCTATCGCTCCCATCCATCACGGTCACGGCCACGGCCGTTGACCAGCCCCGCGAACGCGTGACCCGCAATCGGGGACCGTTCAGCCGGGGTCGTTGTCGAATCGGCCCATCCCGGGCCGGGGTCATTGATCTGCTCGAACTCCGCACGGTCGACGCCGTGCCGCTCCGCAGCGCGCAGCTGCCGCTCCCGCGTGGCCTTCGCCAACGCCGCACGCTGGGCGGGAGTCGCTTCCCGCTTCGCCGCGGCGAGGTTGACGTCATAGAGGTAGGCCGTCAACGGCTCCCGCAACCGGCGCGGACGCTGCACCTTGCCCGCGATGTCCTGCCCATTCGGGCGCAATCCCTGCGCGGCCAACTGCCGACGCGTCCGCAGATGCGAAGGCGCGCAACGCCAGTCGTAGACCGGAATGCCGCCCTGGGATTCGGGCGCGGTCACCGTGCCACCCCCGGAACCTCCGAGCGCGGGACGCACGACCCCGCCGGTTCCGCCGGAACCCCGGCATTGAGCGGGCGGCAGATGTTCGGCGACGGCACGTAGTCCTGCTGATCGATCCACGCCGCCGTGCACCCGCCCATCCCGATGAGCAGCAGCACACCGACTGCGGCCAGCCGCACCATCGGCGGCAACACACCCAGCGGGGCGAACACCGCGCTGGTCCCGGTGAACTCCGGACCAGCCATCGAGTGCAGCGGGTTGTGTCCGCCACGGCGGTCGAAATGGGTGACCGTGTACCCCTGAACAGGCGGCTCCTGCCGCCATGGCGCGGTCACCGCTCCGCCTCGTTCCGCTCAGCACCGTCGCCGTCGACCGCCGCGCCCATGTCAGCCTCGCGGTCATCACGCGCGGCCAGCGCATCCGCGATGCCGGCGTCGAGCAGCGCGCGCAGCCCGATTGCCTGCGCAAGCGTCAACTGCATCGCCATCCCGGCATACGCCGACGACGACGCCGGAAACACCCGAACACATACCCGGTCGACATGCTCCGCGTACTGCACCCGGAAAGACCCGTGCACCGAGATATCCGCGAAGACTCCGGTATCCACCGGAGCACCCGACTCGCTGGCGGCGACCACGTAAGAGCCCAGGTAGTCCCGCAACACGCCCTCGGGGGGTGCCTGCCGCTCGTGATCCCCATTGCGCAGGTTGATGCTCATCGCCGAAGCCCCCACTGCCGCGAGGACCGCCACAGCGCGAAACCGCCCAACAGCACTACCGTGATCCCGACGACTTCCGGCGCCGTCAGCACGAGGTAGCCGACCGCGACCGCGGCGACCGCGAAACCAAAAGTCCGCGCCCGCATTACGCGACTCCGGTCTCATTCAAGGGCCGGACCAGCGCGAGGACCTGGTCGCGATCGACCTTGATGAGCCTCGGGCCGACCTGGAAGCCCTGCAAAAGTCCGCCGTCCACCCAGCGACGGACGGTCCGCGGGTGGACTCCCCCGGCCAGTTCCGCCGCGACGCGAAGGCTGATCAGCGTCTTCGGTCCACCGACCGAGCCACTTCGTCTGCTCATAGATGTCACTCCTTTGGCGACTTGTCGTTACGTATACACAACAGCGTATGTGTAGTTGCGTATGTGCACAAGACCTACACATGCGTAGACGCCAAAGGGCATGAAAAAGGCCTGATCAACGCATTGATCAGGCCCCTATACGCTTCGACCGAAGCCGGTCCGAGTCAGGTCAGGTGGAGGTCTCCCGCCTGCTAGTGGCGACCGATTCAGGCTCTAGCGCCATCCGGAACAGGAACGCGTCGTATCGGTCCCGTGGATACGAGATGTTCGAAATCATCAGCACCTGCTCATCGCTGTCGATGTAGCGCTGAAATACAGCCTTGACCAGCTCGCCGGACGGAGTCTTGAGCCACTCGGCATGACTCGCCGGCGGTAGGGAGTCCGTGATGGTCTCCTCCAGAAACGCCGCCGCCGAGACGTCGGCCACACCGACTGGCTGATAGCTATCCGACACGGAGATCGGTCGACCGCCTTCCGATGCGCGCACAATGACATGCGTCAACTCGGCGCCGACTTTGACGCCCAGCTTGTCCGCGAGGTCTTCCGTAGCGGACACACTCTCGATGTCACGCTCCACCTCCACCGGCTCCGATGCTTCGTTCTCGAATGTCGTCTCGGGCTGCTCGAACTGCCGCTCGGGCGAGACCCTGGTGAGATTGGGCCGGTCGGCAACGAACGTGCCCTTCCGCCGCTCGGTCCGCACCAGCCCCTGACCGAGAAGCAACTCGATCGCATTGCGGATCACGATCTGCGACACGCCGTGGCGTTTCGCCAGTTCCGGGTAGCTCCGCAGCTGGGTTCCCGGCGGGAGTTCACCAGCCCTGATCTTCCGTGCGTATTCACCCGCGATCTTCACGTATGCCGGTTCAGCCACTGTCAGTCCCCTCGCTTCGTTCACTCAGGCAGGAGTTAGTTACCCCTACCAATACACAACTACATATACACACATCATGGCAGTGTGTGAGAAGTGGGGTGACGCGTTTGCGCGACTTCCGGTGCTACTTCCTACGTGTCCAGCACTCTGCTTTGTCGTGCAGGTTCCACCAGGACACGAATTGCGTGTCCTCCTCAACCTGCTCCCATCCGGAAGCCAGCTTGTCAAAGAAGGCATCAGTGCCGGTCTTGCCGCCGCGAGGTTCGCCAACGTAGATCAGCGTGTCGCCTCCGGCTGCCTCGAACGCTTCCAACGCGTCGGTTGACATCGGATCTCCCCAGCCCGGCGGCCAGCACAAGAAAAGAACTCGACGCGACTCCTCGCCAGCTTTCCGCGCTGCGGCCAGGCCGGCGAGGTCGCCGACTTCGTGCCAGACATCCAACTGCCCCGCTCCCCCACGAAACGAGACATTTTCGATCTGGCCGGGCGGTTCCGAGTCAAATGCCAAAACATCGACACCGCGGCGTCGCAGCTGTGCGGCCCAGTATCCGCGCCCGGCGCCGATCTCCAACAGCCCTCGACCCGCGCAAACGGCGGTGATCCACTCCAGCGTCTCGGGCGACGGGATCGCATACGCATATGCCTCTTGGAGAACCGTCTGCGCGTAGGCCAGTCGCGCACTGCCCTTCGCTACACCGCCGTTGACCTCGCGACGCCCACCACGCTCGGCCGGGGCCACACTGACGGACGGACCAACGATGTCCCAGTACGGATTCTCACTGTCACCGCCCGTCATGTAGTGCAGCAAACGAATGTCGAAGGCCCTGTCGGCCTCGGCATCACCGCTTCCAGGTATGGCAGCGGCAGTATCGAGGTACTCCGCAACCCTGGGATACGAAGTGCGGAAGCGTGTTTCGTCCCCAAGAAGATCGGACAGCTCTTCACGACGCTCTGGTGTCAATACGAATCCTGTCACCCAGTCGATTGTGCCGACCTCGGCGGCCGCTTGGTGGGCTATGAGCTGCACCGCCACTCGGGCTTTCACATCGCCAGCGGCACAGCAGACCACCAACGTTCCCTACTCCCGTGGGGCAGTAGGCCTTCACCAATGGGGCAGACATGGGGCAGAGAGACGTACCAATGTGTACACTCACGTCCCGAATGCACAAACCAAAACAGCCGCAAACACGCTGAACAGACGTACATTCATGTCCGAATTGTTGACATATGTCCAGGCCGTTTGATACGGGATGCGAAAAGGGACTTTTAATCCGCAGGTCGTAGGTTCGAGCCCTACTGGGGGCACCGAGGCCGGGCGTCCGGGTTTACTCCGGGCGCCCGGCCTGTTCAGCGGAGTTCTCCGCCATCATGCCTTGGCTGTACCGATCAGACGCCTACGCCGGACGCGCACTCTCCGGCGTAGCGGCCGCAATGCGCGGAGCGGCGCCCGGTTCGACGATTACTTCCGCGCGATCACGCCCAGCGCAGACGGGGTCATCGCCGATCTCGGCGACGTGAGTAGAAGGACACAACGCGTGGGGCCGCGGTGAAGCGGTAGTGGCCACGACTGGACGGGCGAGGGCATCCGTGCCTTTCTTCGGCGTCACCACGATCCCGCCAGCCTGATGAACACATCCGCGCCCGCCACAGAGGCCGGATCACAGCGGGTGGCGCGCACTCCCCGCCGAGCTCGGGCGGCTCACGCCCAACATGCCTTCCACAGGGCGTATTACTCATCGACAGCCGCACAGAACAGATATGAGCGGCCATGGGTCATCCCCGGCGTGTCCCCCACAACGCCGTCGAGGTCTCTCTCGCCCGCACTCACACGCCGGAAAGGAGCCGCCGAACTTCTGCCGGTGTCCGATCCGGACGACAAGTCATGTGCGGGGCACTCTCGGCATGGCTTCACTGCCTCGCGACAGCGCCGCGGGCGCGTCGTCGCGACCGACGTCGAAGGCGTCTGCCCCACCCCGGAGGCCCCCCGCATCGACTGAATCCTGATTCGGTTCGCCGATTGCGTTCCGGTAGCCCTTCCTCGGCGCCAATTCACAGGAACATCGCAGCTGGACTCGCCGCGATTCGCCGACACGCGCAGAACCAGGGCGTTTCGCGTCCATATCCGCCCGCTGGCCGGGATTGTGCGGTCGACCACGGACCGCTAACGCTCGGAGCACCGCGTCGATAGACCCATTGCCGCGGGAACAGCCCATACACTCGTGTGGATCACTGAACGGCGAAGACGTCGTATGAGGTGGATCACCAGGGCATCGATCGTCTAACGGATGCGTTTCGCATCACACCTACGGTGCCGTAAGGTATGGCCGCATCGGCATCGGTCTACCTTGGGATTGACCTGCACGACCGGAAGCACACACTGAAGGGTTCATACATGGCAAGGGATCTGACTCAACTCGAACTGCTGACGGAGTTGGAGCCGGTTGCCGAAGAAAACGTCAACCGGCACCTCTCCATGGCTAAGGAATGGCATCCGCACGACTACGTCCCGTGGGACGAAGGCCGCAATTTCGCGGCACTCGGTGGCGTGGATTGGGATCCGGAGCAGTCCCGGCTCAGCGAGGTCGCGAAGGCGGCCATGATCACGAACCTGCTCACCGAGGACAATCTGCCCTCCTATCACCGCGAGATCGCCGAGAACTTCTCGCAGGACGGCGCATGGGGCACCTGGGTGGGTCGCTGGACCGCCGAGGAGAACCGCCACGGCATCGTCATGCGGGATTACCTGGTCGTGACCCGCGGCGTCGATCCGGTCGCCCTCGAAGAAGCCCGGATGGTCCACATGACCAACGGCTTCGCATCGCCCGCGGAAGCCGACGCGGGCTTCCTGCATTCCGTCGCGTACGTCACCTTCCAGGAACTCGCCACCCGGGTCAGTCACCGCAACACCGGCAAGGTCTGCGACGACCCGATCGCCGACCGCATGCTGCAGCGCGTCGCCGCCGACGAGAACCTGCACATGATCTTCTACCGCAACATGTGCGCCGCCGCCCTCGACCTGGCCCCCGACCAGGCCATCGAGGCGATCACCCTGATCCTGGAGAACTTCCAGATGCCGGGTGCGGGCATGCCGAACTTCCGCCGCAACGGCGTGTTGATGGCCAAGCACGGCATCTACGATCTGCGTCAGCACCTGGAGGAAGTGGTCCAGCCGGTGCTGAAGAAGTGGAACATCTTCGATCGCACCGACTTCACCGCCCGCGGTGAGGCGGTCCGTGAGCGCCTCGGGCTGTTCCTGGAGAAGCTGAGCAAGGACGTCGTCAAGTTCGAGGAACAGCGCGACCGGATGCTCGCCCGCGAGGCCGCCAAGCGCGACCGCGCGATGGCAGGCAGCTCCGCGTAGGACTTCAGAACCACAACAGGCGCCGCCCTCCTGGAAGACCGAGGGCGGCGCCGGCGTGCGCACACCCGCTCCGGCCGACTCACGTGCGCAAATGAGACACTGGTCGGCGTGACGATGACTACCGAGGCGATGGCCAAGCTGCGGATCGGGCCGTATCCGGTCGATCCGCCGGTCGTGCTCGCGCCGATGGCGGGCATCACCAATCTGGCGTTCCGCAAGTTGTGCCGGGAATTCGGCAGCCCGACCTCCATCTACGTGTGCGAGATGATCACCGCGCGGGCGGTGGTCGAGCGTAACGAGAAGACGCTGCACATGATGTCCTTCGACGCCGACGAGCATCCCCGCTCGATGCAGCTCTACGGCGTGGACCCGGCCACGCTCGGCGAAGCGGTGCGGATCATCGTCGGCGAGGGCTGGGCCGACCACATCGACCTGAACCTCGGCTGCCCCGTGCCCAAGGTCACCCGCCTCGGCGGCGGCGCCGCCCTGCCGTACAAGCGGACGCTGTTCCGGAGCATCGTGCGCGCCATGGTGAGCGCGGCGGAGCCGGCGGGGGTCCCGGTGACGGTGAAGTTCCGCATCGGCATCGATGACGACCATCTCACCTACCTGGACGCGGGCCGCATCGCGGAAGCCGAAGGCGCGCGAGCGGTCGCGTTGCACGCCCGTACGGCCGCGCAGCGCTACTCCGGCGAAGCCGACTGGACCGCGATCGCGCGGCTCAAGGAAGCGGTCACCTCGATCCCGGTGCTCGGCAACGGCGACATCTTCTCCGCCGCCGACGCCGTGCGCATGATGGACGAGACCGGATGCGACGGCGTGGTCGTCGGCCGTGGCTGCCTCGGCAGGCCGTGGCTGTTCGCCGAGCTGCAGGCCGCATTGCGCGGTGAACCGTTGCCAGCGCCGCCCGACCTGGGCCGGGTGGGCACGGTGCTGTACCGGCACGGCGCGCTGCTGTCCGAGCATCTCGGCGAGGAGAAGGCCATGCGCGATCTGCGCAAGCACATGGCCTGGTATCTGATGGGCTTCCCGGTCGGCTCCGATCTGCGTCGCGCGTTCGCCACGGTGGGCAGCCTCGCGGAGTTGGAAGATCTCGTCGGCCGGCTCGACCCGGCCGTTCCCTTCCCGAAGGACGCGGAGGGCCCGCGCGGCAGGCAGGGTTCGCCGGGCAAGGTCGCGCTGCCGCACGGCTGGCTCGACGATCCGGACGATCCCGCGGTCCCGAGCGCGGCGGATGTGATGCACAGCGGAGGGTGACCGGCAACCGCACAGCGAATCCCAAGCGCAACACCACTGTGACCTCTTCGATTTCGCACTGGGGTGGCTCGCCGTGGCGGAATCGTTATCATTGCGGAATCGGTGCCGCCGGTCGCGTGTGACCTGAGCGGGAAAGCAGGACGAAAAGCGAGGTTCGTTGGTGGGTGACGATCGGCACGGGCGTTCGCCACGGCCCGGAGGTCGCGCCCCGTGGGAGCGGTATCCCGCGGCGGACTCCCCCGACCGGGACGCCGCGCATTCGTCTCGCCGTTCCCGCCATACCGACGCCGTTCCCGACCAGAGTTCCGCGCCCCTGACGGTGCAGGACCTCGTCCAGCGGGTCGACAACGAACGCACCGGCCGTCGCGGCCGTCGCGCGGAGCCGACTCCGCCGGACTCGGCCGCCGCGCCGAGCCGAGGCCGCCGCACGGAACCCGACCCGGCCGCCGCCAACGGCCGCGGGCGGCGCGCCGAACCCACGCCACCGGTTCCCGGACCCCCGGCGAACCGAGGCCGACGCCCTGAGCCACTACCGCCGCAGGCCGGCCCTCCATCGGCACGAATCAACCGCGCCGAGGCTCGGCAGGAAGCTCCGCGCAGGCCCGCCGACCCGGCCGCCGCCAATGGCCGCGGCGCCGCGGCCGGCCCCCGGCGCGCGCCGGACTCGCCGCCGCGCCAGACGGGTAGCTCCCCGGTGGTCCAGGACATCACCGGCGCCACACCGGCCGCCCGCGCGACGAGCCGACGCCCCGCCGAGCGCCAGGCGCCCGACGCGCCGGATGCGCCGGTGGCGCGTCCGGAGCCGGAGCAGGCCGAAGAGGTCACCGACGTAATCCCTCCCGTCGATGAACCGACGCGCGCGCTACGCAAGGGCGTTGGCTGGCCTACCAAGGACGGCAAGAGCACCAAGCCGAAGCCTGTCGGCACCGCCCAGACCCGCCTGCAGGCCTCCCGGGAGCGCCGCAACAAGCGGCTACGGGCCACGGGACGAACCGGACTCGCTTTGAGCGCCGCGCTCGCGCTGCTGGTCACCGGCGGCGGCTGGAGCTACTTGCGCTCGACCACGGACAGTTTCACCCAGGTCTCCTCCCTCGACGAGAACTCAGAGGACATCGTCGACTCCAATGCCCAGCTCGGCGACGAGAACTACCTGCTGGTCGGCACCGACACCCGCGCAGGGGCCAACGGCCAGCTCGGCGCCGGCACGTTGGACGACGCCGAAGGCGCCCGCGCGGACACCACCATGCTGGTCCACATCCCGAAGGACCGGAGCCGCGTCGTCGTGGTCTCCTTCCCGCGCGACCTGGACGTGACCAGGCCACAGTGCAACGGGTGGGACAACGAAAAAGGCAAATACACCGACGAGAAGTACCCGTCCGCCATAGGCGACAAGCTCAACGCCGTCTACAACCTCGGCGGCCCGATGTGCCTCGTCTCCACGATTCAGCGCCTCACCGGCGCGTCGATCAACCACTTCATCGGCATCGACTTCGCCGGTTTCGAGTCCATGGTCAACACCATCGACGGCGTCGAGGTGTGCGCGTCCAAGCCGCTCGTCGACGACGTGCTCGGCACCATCCTCGAGCACCCGGGCAAGCAGCGCATCGACGGCCAGACCGCGTTGAACTACGTGCGTGCCAGGCACGTCTACGGCGAGGAGCGCAGCGACTACGACCGCATCAACCGGCAGCAGCGCTTCCTCGCTTCGCTGCTGCGCAGCACCCTGTCCAGCAGGGTGCTGTTCAATCCGGGCAAGCTGAACAGCTTCATCAGTGCGCTTCAAGATCACACCTGGGTCACCAAGGTCGAAACAACCGACCTGCTGATGCTCGGACGTTCGCTGCAGAAGATCGATGCCGGCGCGGTCACCTTCATCACCGTCCCGACCGCGGGCACCAACTCCTACGGCAACGAGATTCCCCGGGAATCCGACATCAAGGCGATCTTCAAGGCGATCCGCGACGATCAGCCTCTGCCAGGCGAGAAGCCGACCGTTCAGGCGAACGCACCCGCTCCGGCACCGGCCGCTCCGGCACCGGCCAAGTACAAGGCGGTGGATCCTTCGGCTGTCTCGCTGCTGGTGTCCAACGGGTCCAAGATCGAAGGCCTGGCGCGTACGGCCGCCACCAAGCTCGGGAACCAGGGCTTCACGATCTACAACACCGGCAATTACGCCAACGGCACCTCCCCGACGACGAAGATCCGCTACGCCGCGGGGCTGGAAGCCGAGGCCGCCACCGTGGCCTCCGCGATTCCCGGCGCGACCATCGAGGCCGCCGACGATCTCGGCGGCATCGTGGAGGTCGTCATCGGAGCGGACGCGGCGACCGGCGTCACCGTCAAGGCGCCGACGCCGGTGGGTGACGACATCACCAACGTCGCGACGAGCACCGCGACGGATTCGACGCCCGCCGTGCTGCCGTCGGACTTGGAACACGTCAACGCCGCCGAGGACATCTGCAAATAGCCTCCCGCGCCCACAGCACGTGGAGCTGCGACGCAGATCACAAACCGTCGTGATGTCGTCGTTTCGACGACGGCGGTTGCGGATCGCGATCATTGACGCATCAACGGCAACCTCCGCGCTAATGATGCACACCGGTCATTCACTCCCTGTTCGTGACTTGGTCAGCGGGGCGAACTAGTCTCAGGTTCCATGCGTGTCATCTACAACGAGCAAATGGCCGAGCTCGCGCACCTGCTGGGCGAGATGGCGGGCCTGGCGGGCTCGGCCATGGAGCGGGCTACCCAGGCTCTGCTCCAGGCGGACCTCGCGTTGGCGGAGCAGGTGATCAGCGAGTCCGACCGGATCGCCGAACTGATCCAGGACGCCGAGGAGAAGGCCTTCGCTCTGCTCGCGCTGCAGGCGCCGGTCGCCGGCGATTTGCGGCAAGTGGTGAGCACGATCCAGATCGTCGCCGACGTGAACCGGATGGGGGCGCTCGCGCTGCACGTGGCCAAGGTCGCGCGCAGGCGTCATCCGAACCACGCCCTGCCCGAGTCCGTCAACGGCTATTTCGCCGAGATGGGCCGCATCGCGGTGAACATGGGAGCCGGTGCGCGAGAGGTGCTGGAAACCCGTGATCCGGAGCGCGCGGCGCAGCTGAACGAGGATGACGAGGCGATGGACGATCTGCACCGCCACCTCTTCACACTGCTCATGGACCGGGACTGGAAATACGGCGTCGCGGCCGCCGTCGATGTCACGCTGCTCGGCCGCTACTACGAACGCTTCGCCGATCACGCGGTCGAGATCGGCCGCCGCGTGATCTTCTTGGTCACCGGCGTGCTCCCGCCGGACCCCGATGCGGAGGGGTAAGCGAAGAACTTGCTGCGCTTGACGTTTCGTGGGCGACGAATGATAGATTCAGCCGCACGGGGCGGGAGTGCTCTGGAATAGCGTTACGCCGGAGGGGATCCGGTATGAAGGGGGGCGTTATGAACGTCGATCCAGCGGAGCTGCGCGCGTTGGCCGCGTCGATGGACAAGATCGGCGGTGATATCGGCGCTTTGACCGTGCGTGCCACCACCGATGCGCTCGGCGGTGTCCTGCCCGGTTCGGCGCTGAGCGAAGTGTGTTCCACCGCGGGTTCCCATGTCGAAGACGCTTGGCGGCGAATGGCCATGCGCTGCAAGCGCGTTTCGAACATCGCGAAGGGCGGCGCCGCGAACTACGAGGTATCCGACCAAGAGTTTCGTGCCGGTCTCGACGCGATGGGCGCGCAGCTGTGAGGACTACGACGCCAACCCTCACGCAGGTGCGGTCGGAATGGCAGCCGTGGAAATTGAGCGAAGCCGGGACGGAAATACGCACGCGCAATGGTGAATTCGTCGCACTGATCGATCAGACGGTGACGCAGATCCGGGCAGCGGGCGCGCACTGGAGCGGTGATGCCTATTACGCCGCGTACGACCGGATCGCCGGCGACCGCGACACGGCGAACAAGGTGGCGTTGGATACCGAGGCACTCGCGCAGACCTTGATCGACAGCGGCACCAGCCTCGCCGGATTCCGCCAAGCATTGCTGGACAAGGTCGACGAGGCCGTCGCGGCCGGATTCACCGTCTCGGAGGACTGGCAGGTCGCTGCCGGGCCGGGCGCCTCCGACGAGGACGGCGAGTCGCAGTACACCTACCAGACCGCCATCACCACCGCCTTGAACGAACTGCTCGGCACCCAAACAGACCTCGCCGCGAAGATCGAGCAGGCCGGCGGCGACGTCCGCACCCGGTCCGATCAGCTCGGCGACGGCGACCCGCTCGACAGCGACAAGTCCGGCGACGGGGACGACCCGGCCCTCGCGGTGTACGGCAAACAGTCCGACGCCTCGACCACCGAGCAGGATCCTGCCGCGGGCACACCGGTGAACACCAGTCAGAAGTCCGACGGGACGACAACGGCGGGCACGCCGCAAGCGAGTCCGATCGCCGCCCAGCAATCCACCGATCAGACCGGCGCCGAGAATTCGACCAAGCAGGACAGCGGCGAGTCCGGCGACGGCAAAGATAAGAGCGAAACGGGCGAGGACAAGAAAACCGAAGACACCGGGGACGGCAAAGACAAAGGCGCCGGGTCCGAGGACAAGTCCACTTCCAGCGGCCCGGCCAGCGACCCGAATTCGTGGAAGCCTTCGGACGTGACGAGCTTGATCACCTCGGTCAGCCAGATCACCGGCAATGTGCCCACGCTGATCGAATCCATCGGCAAACTCGACGATGATCTCGACGACATCATCAAAGCCGGTGGGGAGGCAGGAAAGGGGCTGATCGAGGCCGCCGGTACCACCGCGGAGAAATTCGCGAACGCCGCCGACACGATCGCCGGGACGCACCAGTCCGACGGCACGCCCACGGAATCGCCGTCCTCGGGTGACCCTGCCGGAACCGGGACGCCGAAGCAAGATTCGGCGGCCACCGATCCGAATGCGAAAACCGACGATCCGAACGCGAAATCCACCGATTCGAAGACCGACAACCCGGCGGGCACCGACAACAAGACCGACAACAGCAAGACCGATAAACCGCATTCGTCGCAGCAAGCGGAAACCAAGCAGGACCAACCGGCGTCCGTCCGGCAGGCGAGCTACTCCGATACCGGCTCCGGCAGTCCGAGCGCTGCGCCCGCGCCCACGTCCAGTTCTCCGTCGACCGCTCCGGCGAGCACCGGCCTGCTGGGAGGGATGTCGGCGGCGAACAGGCAATCGGACTCGGAACATACCCGCCGAGTGCAGGCCACCCCGACGCCGCTCTTCGAGACCTCGCCCGAGGAATAGCCGACGAGCTATCCGGCCGAATACGAAGGCCCTGGGCAGCAGCCAGGGCCTTCGTTTCCCGCATGCGGCTGCTGCGACAGGTCTTCGGACCGTAGCCACCGACAATGGCGAAATCGTTGGACTGTTGAGTTATGCGCCGACAGCCTGCACAGCCGCTCGGCAACCGGAATCAGCCGAAGCGACCGGAGATGTAGTCCTCCGTGGCCTTCTGCGACGGGTTGGAGAAGATCTTCTCGGTGTCGTCGATCTCGATCAGCTTGCCCGGCTTGCCCTGGGCCTCCAGGTTGAAGAAACCGGTCTGGTCACTCACGCGCGCGGCCTGCTGCATGTTGTGGGTGACGATGACAATGGTGAATTCCTTCTTCAGTTCGGTGATCAGATCCTCGATCGCCAGGGTGGAGATCGGGTCGAGTGCCGAACAGGGCTCGTCCATCAGCAGCACGTCGGGCGACACGGCGATGGCGCGCGCGATGCACAGTCGCTGCTGCTGACCGCCGGAGAGGCCGCCGCCCGGCTTGTCCAGACGGTCCTTCACCTCGTTCCACAGGTTGGCTCCGCGCAGCGAGCGCTCGGCGACCTCGTCCAGTTCCTTCTTGCTGCGCACGCCCTGCAGCTTCAGGCCCGCGACGACGTTGTCCTTGATGGACATGGTGGGGAACGGATTGGGCCGCTGGAAGACCATGCCGATCGTGCGGCGCACGCCGACCGGGTCGACCTGGGTGCCGTAGATGTCCTCGCCGTCCAGCAGCACCGCGCCCTCGACCCTGGCGTTCGGGGTTACCTCGTGCATGCGGTTGAGCGAACGCAGCACGGTGGACTTGCCACAGCCGGAGGGACCGATGAAGGCGGTCACACTGCGCGGCAGCACGGTCAGCGAGACATCGGACACGGCGTGGAACTTGCCGTAGTAGATGTTCAGATCTTTGACGTCGATCCGCTTGGCCATTTTCGGTAATCCGTTCCGCTTCTATCGGTTCCGGGTGAGCAGGCGGTTGAGGACCGCAGCCGCCAGGTACAGGAGGGCGATGATGATGATGAGGGTCAAAGCCGCGCCCCACACCCGCTCGCGCCCGGCAGCTTCGGGGTTGGCCAGCTCCTGGTAGATCAACAGCGGCAGCGACGCCATATTGCCGTCGAAGATGTTCATGTTGATCGATTTGCTGTAGCCGACCAGCACCAGCACGGGGGCGGTCTCGCCCATCACCCTGGCGATGGCCAGCAGGATGCCGCTGATCATGCCGGGCAGCGCGGTGGGCACCACGATCCGCACGATGGTCTTCCACTTCGGGATGCCCAGGGCGTAGGACGCCTCGCGCAGTTCGTCCGGCACCAGTTTGAGCATTTCCTCGGTGCTGCGGACGACGACGGGCAACATCAGCAGCACCAGCGCCAGCGACACCGCGAGCGAACTCTGCGGGAAGCCGAGCGTCGCGATCCACAGCGCGAAGATGAACAGCGCCGCGACGATCGACGGCACGCCTGCCAGGATGTCGACCATGAAGGTCGTGACCTTGGCCAGCAGGCCGCGGCCGTACTCGACCAGATACACCGCGGCCATGATGCCGAGCGGCACGGCGATCACGGTGGCGACCAGCGACTGCACGATGGTGCCGTAGATGGCGTGATAGACGCCGCCCGCCACCTGATTGGGCAGCACGCCCTTCAGCGAGTTCTGCCACCAGTCCGCCCGGAGCACGGCGCTGAACCCCTTGCTGATCACCATGATCAGCACCCAGGCCAGCGGCACCAGCGCGATCGCGAACGCCAGCCACACCAAGCCGGTCGCGATGTTGTTGCGCACCCGGCGCGACAGGCTCACATCCCGGAAGGTGGGCGGCTTGATCGGCCGGTCCAGAGTCGATGAGGTCATCACCCGTTCACCCTTCCGCCCGCGGCCAGCCGAGCGAGCGCGTTCACGACGAAGGTCAGCGCGAACAGCACGAAGCCTGCCGCGATGTACGCGCCGGTCGGCAGCGGGGCGCTGAACTCCGCTGCGGCCGAGGCGATTTTGGAAGCGAAGGTGTAGCCGCCGTCGAACACCGACCAG
This sequence comes from Nocardia implantans, assembly GCF_035544775.1. Lineage (NCBI taxonomy): Bacteria > Bacillati > Actinomycetota > Actinomycetes > Mycobacteriales > Nocardiaceae > Nocardia > Nocardia implantans. The sequence goes on from NZ_JAYKYQ010000008.1 coordinate 259,949, forward strand.
TGCCCGGGCTGCGCGGCCGTCTTCAGCACGATCAGCACGGCGATCGTCTCACCGAGGGCGCGGCCGAGGCCGAGCATGGCGCCCGCGATCATGCCGCTGCGCCCGTAGGGCAGCACCGTCATCCGCACGACTTCCCATTTCGTCGCGCCGAGCGCCTGTGCCGCCTCGATGTGCGCGCGGGGGGTGAGGTTGAACACCTCACGGCTGACCGAGGTGATGATCGGCAGGATCATCACCGCGAGCACGACGCCCGCGGTGAAGATCGTGCCGCCGCTGGCCAGCGGGATGTTGCCGTCGTCGAACAGGAACAGCCAGCCCAGGTTGTCGTTCAAGAAGGTCTGGATCGGCTCCAGTTGCGGAGCGAGCACCAGGATTCCCCACAGACCGAACACGATCGATGGCACCGCCGCGAGCAGATCGACGACCACCGAGAACGGCCGCGCGAGCGTCTTCGGCGCGTAGTGCGTCAGAAACAGCGCGATGCCGATGCCGATCGGAACGGCGAGCACCAGGGCGAAGATCGAACTCAGCACCGTCACCATGAACAGATCCCGGATGCCGAACCGTAGGTGGTTGGCGTCCGAGGTGTTGAACTCGGTACTGGTGAAGAAGTTCGCCTCGTTCGCCAGCACCGACGGCACCGCCCGGATGAGCAGGAACAGCGCGATCAACGCGATGGAGGCGACGATGATCGCACCGGCCGTCGTCGCCAGCGAGCGGAAGATGATCTCCGCTCGCGGGCTGTGCGGGCGACCGCTCTTCGCGGCCGGTTCGGTGCTCGGCTTGCTCGGCATGAGCGCAGTATCTCCGCCTGCTCGCCGGCCGGTCGACTCGGATCGGTCAGCGGCGGCGACTTCGTCGTGCACGGTCATGTGGGGCTGCTATCAGGAGATGGCGTTGATGGCGGTGGTCAGCTTGGTCTTGAACTGCTCCGGGATCGGGATGTACCCGGCCTCGTCCAAGCCCTGCTGGCCGTTGGTGACCGCCGAGGTGAGGAAGGCCTTGACCGCCTTCGACGTGTCGGCGTCGGAGTACTTCGAGCACACGATCTCGTAGGTCGGCATCACGATCGGGTACGCGCCCGCCACCGACGGCTTGTAGAACGAGGAGGTGTCGATGACCAGGTCGTTGCCCTGGCCGGAGATCTTCGCGGACTCGATCGCCTTGCCCGCCGAGGCGACGCTCAGCGTCACCGGGTCCTTGCTCGCCGAGGTGATGACGCGCGCGATCGACAGGTTCTGCGCCTTCGCGAACGACCACTCGTTGTAGGTGATCGAGTTCTTGGTGCTCTTCACCGCGGCCGAGGTGCCCTCGTTGCCCTTCGAGCCAGCGCCGACGCCGCCGTTGAAGGCCTTGCCTGCGCCCTTGCCCCAGGCGCCGTCGGAGGCGGAGTCCAGGTAGAGCTGGAAGTTGTCCGTGGTGCCCGACTCGTCGCTGCGGAAGATCACGGCGATCGGCTCGGACGGCAGCTTGGCGTTCGGGTTCAGCGCCTTGATCTCGGGCGCGTCCCAGGTGGTCAGGGTGCCGTTGAAGATCTTGGCGGCGGTCGGGCCGTCCAGCGCGAGATCGGTCACGCCGTCGATGTTGTAGGTGATGGCGACCGGGCCGAAGACGGTCGGCAGGTTCCACGCGGGCGAGGCGCAGCGGTCGGCGGCCTTCTTCGGCTCGTCCTTCTTCGCGCTCAGGGGGGAGTCCGAGCCGCCGAAATCGGTCTGGCCACCGAGGAATTCGCTCACACCGGCGCCGGAGCCGCTCGAGGTGTAGTTGAGCGTCGAGCCGTCGCAGTTCTTCTCATACGCGGCGATGAAGCGCTCCATCGCGTTCTTCTGCGCCGAAGAACCGCTGGCCTTGAGGGCCTTCTTTCCGCCGCACGCGACGTCGACCTTGGCCACGTTGCCGGTGTCCGTCGCGGTGTTGTCGTCGCTGCCACAGGCGGCCAGCGTCATGGCGCCGACGGCCAGCACACCGACGAGGGCGCTGCTGCGCTTGAGATTCACTATTCCTCCGGAATGGCGTCCTACTCGTCCGGTCCCTCACCGGCCCGGACGGGTGTCGTGGTGCTGTTCGCGGGGAACTTGCGCACCAGGCAGCAGTGTGCTGCCCTCACTCAACCTAAGGTCACGTGGTTGACAGTTGGACCGACCTGAGTGAACGGAGGGTGAACAGCCCGGCGCGATTGCGCCTGGTAGATGTGACGTTTGCCGCAGTTTTACTCGCGCACACCCGTTCTGCCGCCTGCTATTCAAACTCCGCCGCCGCGTAGGCGACGTCGACATGCGCGGGAGCGAATCCGAGACGGGTATAAGTGCGCACCGCGGCGACGTTGTCGGCCTCGGTGTAGAGCAGAACCTCGGCCAACCCGCGGTCCCGCAGGTGGTGCAACCCGGCCGAGGTGAGCAGCCGGCCGAGTCCGCGCCCCTGCGCCGCCGGATCGATGCCGACCACGTAGACCTCGCCGAGCGGAGAACGCTCCGCCTGATGCACCTTGGTCCAATGGAATCCGAGCAGATGTTCGGGGTCCGCGGTATCGAAGGCGAGGAACAGGCCGGCGGGGTCGAACCAGGACTCGCCACGGCGGATCTCGATGTCGCGGCGGGTCCACGCACCTTGTTCCGGATGCCAGGCGAACGCGGCGCCGTTCACCCGCAGCAGTTCCGCGTCGTCGGCGGGACCGGCGTAGGTGCGTAACTCGATGTCGTCCGGCACGGCCAATTCTGGTAGCTCAGGAGTTGCCAGCGACCGCCGCATCTGCCACAACTCACGCGCCGTCCGCAGCCCGAGCCGCGCTGCGACGGCCTTGGCCGCAGGCCGGTCGCCGTGCGCCCAGACCCGCGCGCCGGGACCGCCCGCGGCCAGTGCGGCTGTGACCAGATCGGTGCCGACGCCGTGGCCGCGCCGGGCCGGGTCGACCGCGACCTCGGCCATAGCGGGATGTTCGCCATGGGCCGGAACGAGATTCGCGTACCCCACGACGACGTCCTCCTGCCACGCGAGCAGATGGCGTGCTCCGGTGTCCGCGCCCGCCGTCAGCGACAGCACGGCCTGCTCCGAGACCGGGGCGACTCCGTCGGCCTCGGTCGCACGCGCGAGCAGATCGCTGACCGCCCGCGCGGCACTCGCATCGGGGTGGTCGGTCCAGTGTGTCGTCGCGCCGCTCATCGGCCTCCGTTCATCGAGCCGGCGGACCCGGTATGGAGTCCGTTCCTGGCAACGTCATGGCGGCAGCCGGCATTTCGGCCCCGCCGATTCGACGTGGGCGCGTTCGAACTCCAGGCGACCCGCCGACGATCACTGCACGGAGCCGTTGACCGGAGTCAGCGAGGAATCGTCGGTGCCCTCGTTGTCGTCGTCCGGGAAGTTCACCGGCTCCCCCTTGACCGCCGCGCGCGACGGGCGCACGGCCTTGTAACCGACGTTGCGCACCGTGCCGATCAGCGACTCGTACTCACTGCCGAGTTTGGCGCGCAGCCGCCGCACGTGCACGTCCACGGTGCGGGTGCCGCCGAAGAAGTCGTAGCCCCACACCTCTTGCAGCAGTTGCGCGCGGGTGAACACCCGGCCCGCGTGCTGCGCGAGATACTTCAGCAGCTCGAACTCCTTGTAGGTGAGATCGAGCGGGCGGCCGCGCAGCCGCGCGGTGTAGGTCCCCTCGTCGATCACCAGCTCACCCAGGGTGATCTTGCCGGTGTTCTCCGGGCTGGCCACGCCGCCGTTGCGGCCGACCAGCAGTCGCAGCCTGGCGTCGAGTTCGGCGGGGCCGGTGCCGGGCAGCAGAATGTCGTCGAGGCCCCAATCCGCGTTGACCGCGACCAGGCCGCCCTCCGTGAGCACCGCGACGACCGGCACCGACGACCCGGTGCTGCCGAGCAAGCGGCACAGTCCGCGGGCCGCGGCCAGGTCGGTTCTCGCGTCCACCAGCGCGACGTCCGCGGTGCCTGCCTCGAGCAGCGAAGCCACCTCCGTCGGCGCGGGCCGCACGTTGTGCGCGAGCAGCGCGAGCGAGGGCAACACCGACTCGGGGTTGGGGTCGGAGGTAAGCAGGAGCAGCTCCACGGGCCCTCCTCCCATCTCGTAGCCACGCGGCTGCGGCAGCACCGCCGCGGCCACGTCGCTAATCACAGGTAATCGGATGCAAGATTAGCGCGTAACAAGGCATGACCACGCATTCCGGGTGCGACGGGCGCACCGGAGGACACCCGGTAGCCGGGCTCGGGCCAACCGATATGGTGCGTACATGGGTTACGTATCGGGCATGCCCCCTGTCACCGGGGCGCCCGAGGCGGTAGCCGAACGCGCGCCGTGCGGCTTCCGGCCGCCGCGGCCCGAGACCCGGAGAGACGGGGGAGCATGCGCAAGCTGATCATCGGCCTGCTGTGTCTGGCTGGGTTCGCCATCGTCGTCGACTTCAGCACCGCGGCCTACTCGGAATATCGCGTGTCCAGGGCGCTGCGCGACGGCGCCGATCTCACCGCGGACCCCGAGGTGACGATCCACGGCTTCCCCTTCCTCGGGCAGGCCTGGGACAGCCGCTACGACCACGTCGAGATCCGGGCGCGCGCGAAGCGAGAGGACATCCCCGGCGAGATAGCGCTGGAGGCCACGCTGACCGGGGTGCGGCTGCCGGTCGGCGAACTGGTCGACGGCAGCCTGCGCGGCGTCCCGGTGGAGCGGGTGGACAGCCGGTTGCGGGTGGAGCCGACCGAACTCGGCAGGCTGTTCGGCATCCCCGATCTGCAGGTGCATTCCCGGCCAGCGGACAAGTCCGACGGGACCGGCGGGTCCGGCGGTTCCGGCATGACCACCACGGGCGCGCTGGTGCTCACCGGGACCATGCCGGAGACGCCCGGCGCGCAGTACGGCGGTGAGAAGGTCAGCGTGCAGGCCGATCTGCTGCTCGACGGCGATCAGGTGAAGATCGTGGCGACCGGCTTCTACCGCGGCCCGCCCGGCACCGAGACGATGCCTGTGGCGGTGATCACCGAGGCCGACCGCCCAGCGGTGCTCGCCCGGTTCACCCGTACCATCGACACCAAGGAATTGCCGTTCGGTGTCCGGCCGACCAAGGTCTCCGCCCAGGGCGGTCAGATCGTGGTGGAGGGCAAGGGCGTGAACGTCACGATCGACCTCGACCGATTGCAAAGACCATGATCCAAGTCACCATCCTCGCAGTAGTTCTGCTCGCCGCTCTGGCGGTCGGCGTCCTGCTGCGCCGGCGCGAGGGCAAGATCCGCGCGGCCGACGGTATCGACCTGTCCCACTCCGCCCGCGCGGACCTGCTGGCGGCCGTCGGGGTGACCGGAGCCGGTCCCGCGGTGCTGCATTTCTCCGCCGAGTGGTGCGGACCGTGCTCCGCTGTTCGCCGGGTGGTTGCCAATGTGACGGACCAGCTCGCGGGATCACCGCAGCCGCCGCAGGACATCGAGGTGGACATCGACGCAGAGCCCGCTCTCGCCAGAGAGCTCAATGTGCTCTCGCTGCCCACCACGTTCGTCTTCGACACCGAGGGCAGGGAACGGTTCCGCATCTCCGGCGTGCCGAAGGCCACGGATCTGCACTCCGCGCTGGAGCCGCTGACCGCAGCGGCCTGACCTGCGACGACAAGTCCCCTCGACGGCCGAGATCCACCCCCGCTCCATATTCCCCCGCCGAATTGGGTAAACTGCTCTCGTGCTTGCCAACCACGAGCTGATGCTCACCCGACGCCGCACAGTGGATCTGTGTCGGCTCGGTGGTTGTTGCTGCCTGTGCCGCTGATCGGTCGGCTTCCCCGAATTTCCTGACGCCGACCTCTGCCCGCCGCGCGAGTGATCTCACGATCCCCCGGCGATTGGCAAATTTGCAGTCATCGGACTTTTTCAGCGCAGGAGTACGCACAATGTCCACCGAGATCCGTAACACTTTCGAAGCCACCCCCGTTTCCTCCGATCAGGTCGATGTGCGCGGACCGCGTTTCGCCGCCTGGGTGACCACCGGCGTCCTCGTCGCGGTCCTGCTCGCCGCCGCGGTCTCGGCGGTCGCCGCGGGGGTGCTGATCGCCCTGCAAGCGGTGGTCTTCGCGGTCGGCGCCGCCCTCGGCCCGCGCCGACACCCCTACGGCCGGATCTACGCGGCGTTCGTCGCGCCGCGTCTCGCGCCGGCCACCGAGACCGAGCCGACGGCTCCGCTGCGGTTCGCGCAGCTGCTCGGTTTCGTGTTCGCGGCCGTCAGCCTGCTGGGCTTCGCGCTCGGCTCCACAGTCGTCGGCGCGGTGTTCGCCGGCTTCGCCCTGTTCGCGGCGTTCCTGAACGCGGCGTTCGGGCTCTGCCTGGGTTGCCGGATCTATCCACTGGTAGCCCGACTCCGCCGGACCCCGTCACCGGCATCGAACTGACCCTGCACGTCATCTCTGAAAGGAAAACAATGGCTCGCTCCGATGTCCTGGTCTCCGTTGACTGGGCCGAAGAGAACCTCAACGCCCCCGGCGTCGTGTTCGTCGAGGTCGACGAGGACACCTCCGCCTACGACGGTGGTCACATCGAGGGTGCCGTCCGGCTCGACTGGAAGAAGGACCTGCAGGACCAGGTTCGTCGCGACTTCGTGAACCAGGAGCAGTTCTCCGACCTGCTCTCGGCGCGCGGCATCTCGAACGACGACGAGGTCATCCTGTACGGCGGCAACAACAACTGGTTCGCCGCGTACGCCTACTGGTACTTCAAGCTGTACGGCCACAACAACGTCAAGCTGCTCGACGGCGGTCGCAAGAAGTGGGAGCTCGACGGCCGCCCGCTGTCGACCGAGCCGGTGAACCGGCCCGCCACCCAGTACAAGGCGTCGGCGCCCGATCTGAACATCCGCGCCTTCCGTGACGAGGTCATCGCGGCCATCGGCACCAAGAACCTGGTCGACGTGCGTTCGCCCGACGAGTTCAGCGGCAAGATCCTGGCTCCCGCGCACCTGCCGCAGGAGCAGAGCCAGCGTCCCGGCCACATCCCCGGCGCCATCAACGTGCCGTGGAGCAAGGCCGCGAACGAGGACGGCACCTTCAAGTCCGACGCCGAGCTGGCCGAGATCTACAAGGAAGCCGGACTGGACGGCGAGAAGGAGACCATCGCCTACTGCCGGATCGGCGAGCGTTCCTCGCACACCTGGTTCGTGCTGCAGGAACTGCTCGGCCACCAGAACGTCAAGAACTACGACGGCAGCTGGACCGAATACGGCTCGCTCGTCGGCGCTCCGATCGAGTTGGGAGAGTAATCGACATGTGTGCAGCACCTACCCAGGGTCAGGCCATCCCGGCCGGCGTCGACGTGGAGAAGGAGACGGTCATCACCGGCCGTGTCCTGAGCACCGACGGCCAGCCGGTGGGCGGGGCGTTCGTGCGCCTGCTCGACGGCAACGGTGATTTCACCGCCGAGGTCGTCGCGTCGGGCACCGGTGACTTCCGGTTCTTCGCGGCTCCCGGCTCGTGGACCGTCCGCGCGCTCTCCTCCGCCGGCAACGGTTCCGCCGAGGTGCGCCCCGAAGGCGCCGGCATCCACTCGGTCGACGTCGCGGTCGCCAAGTAGGACCCACACGGTCGAACGGCCCCGGTCGCTTTCCGCTCCGCGGAAGCACCGGGGCCGTTTGCGTGCCGCCGCGAGGGGGTCGTTAGACTCGGATCGTGGTCCTCTTCTTCGAGATTCTGCTGGTGGCCGTGGCCGTCCTGATCGGCTGGTTCGGCCTCTACGTCTTCTACCGGCTGTTCACCGAATCATGAGCGAACTCGCGAGCGAAGGTTCCAACCCGGCCGAGCGAGCGAGTGAACAACTGAACGGCAACGCTCCGGCCGATTCCGCCGGTCGCCGCAGCGGTGACCAGGCCGTAGCCGAGGCTGCCGAACGGGCGAAATCGACCGGCGTCCGCAACATCCCGGTCCTACCGGATCTTCCGCTGCCCGAGGACACGGCCAACCTGCGCCTCGGCCCGGACCTGAGCGCCTCCATGCTCGCGCTGCTCCCGATGGTTGGCGTGTGGCGCGGCGAGGGTGAGGGCAACGATCCCGAGCGCGGGGACTACCGCTTCGGCCAGCAGATCGTCGTCTCCCACGACGGCGGCGACTATCTCTCTTGGGAATCCCGGTCCTGGGTCATCGAGGCCGACGGCAACTACGGCGGCCCCGACCTGCGCGAGAGCGGCTTCTGGCGGGTCGGCATCGACGGCAACGACGAGGTCATCGAATTGCTGCTGTCGCACAGCAGCGGCATCGTGGAGTTGTTCTACGGGCAAGCGCTGACCCAGTCGTCCTGGGAACTGGCCACCGACGTGGTGATCCGCAGCCAGTCCGGCGTAGTCGTCGGCGGAGCCAAACGCCTCTACGGCATCGTCGAGGGCGGCGACCTCGCCTACGTCGAGGAACGCGTGGTAGCCGACGGCCCGCTCGAACCTCGCCTCTCGGCCCGCCTGCAGCGCTACATCGGCTGACGGTTTCCGGTTCACCGAGCCCTGCCGTGGTCCGCGTCTCCCAACGCGATACCGGCTGGCTTCCGGCGCGCGCGATACCGGTGGGTGCAGCACACGGCTGCCTGCCTCACGGCGCCGCCGGTGGTTGTGGCCCAGCTCGCTGAGCAGATCCGGATGGATCCGGTGGAGATCGGCTCGTACGGCAAGCATGCCAAGACCTACCGAGCAGCTGCGGTTGGCCCACGGCCTGATCCTGGCCGCGGGCACCGGCCCCGGCCGCCTCTTCCCCGGCGACAGCGCCGACACCACTGCGGCGCTGGTCGGCATCGCGCCATGGCGCTGACAAGCCTCGCTCTCGCCCGCCGGCTCTCCTCCGAGACCAACCCGTAAGTCACATGTACTCATCCCCACACTGGAGGTTCCATGCCCAAGGGCTACTGGGTCAGCGTCTATCGCACCATTTCCGACCCGGAGAAGCTGGCTGCTTACGACAAGCTGGCCGGTCCGGCCGTCAGGGCCGGCGGCGGTCGAGTCCTCAGCCGTGGCGGTCGGGTCGTGGCGTATGACGCCGGAATCGCCGGGCGCACCATCCTGATCGAGTTCGACAGCTTCGAGCAGGCCGTCGCGGCGCGCGAGAGCGCGGCCTACCAGGAGGCGCTTGCCGCCCTCTCCGACGGCGTCGAGCGCGACTTCCGAATTGTCGAAGGCACCGACTGACCGAGGTCCAGGCGGATCTCGGCTGGAGGACTCACCTGATCTCGCGAGCAACTCACCGGGTACGGCCAGAACCCACACACATCCCCAACACAGGACCTGTGATCAACCCAGGCCCACCCCACTAGTACGGCATGAATGCTCGGAGAGGCGGAACAGAACAGCCCCCGAGCCATACCGGTGCGATTGTGGTCGCACGGGTCCGGTCGGACGGACCGGGGCTCGGGGGCCGGGTGACTGCCTGGAATTCGCTCAGCGCTCGCGCGGGCGAAATCCACCTGCAGCGGTGGCGCTAGCGGACAGCCACCTCACGTGTCCTATGAATAACCATTCTTCGAACCACCTCCTTCCTCGTGTACGAACGAATCTAGCGATACGTCAGTAGCTCGGCAACGGAATTTCTCGGTGGGCGGAATCGGCGCTTCCTCGCCCCGTGAAGTCGGTCGTGACCTGCCCCGATGCGGAGATTCGCAGTACCGCGTCGGCCCGATGCCCCTCCGGTAGCTGATGTGTGACGACGACCACGGTGCGGTCCGATTCGACGAGGCCGCTGTCGGCGTCGAGCAGATCGCGCAGCAACTTCGCTCCCGCCTCGCCCTCCATGTGTTCCGTCGGTTCGTCCAGCAGCAGCACCCGCGCCGGCGCGGCCAGTGCGCGGGCGAGCAGGATGCGGCGGCGCTGGCCGCCCGACACGGCTGCCGCTCCCCCGACGAGATCGGTGTGCACGCCCTGCGGCAGCCCGTTCAGCCAGTCGCCGAGACCCGCCTTCCGCAATGCCGCTTCGGCTTCCTCCTCGGTCAGGTCACCGCGGGCTACCCGCAGATTCTCGAGTACGGATGTGCCGAACAGGTGCGCGTCCTCGGCGAAGAAGGTGACGCCGGGGCGGGGCGTGTCGAACAATCCGGCCCAGTGCATCAGCAGGGTGGTCTTGCCCGCGCCGCTGGGGCCGACCACGGCGATCCGGCGGCCACCGGGGAGGTCCGGCACGCGCGCGTCGACGGGGCGGCCCGGGTTGGAGACGCTTGCCCACGGTCGTCCAGGTTCCGGTTCCCCTCCCGGCTCCGGTTCCGCTCCGAGCCGGGCGGCGGATGGGTCGGCCGCGCCCGCAGATCCCTTCCAGCCGACGTCGCCCGTGGGCTGCGAAGGAGCCGCGTCGATGCCGCCGGAATGCGGGCGGGAGTCGGTTCCGGCGGAAGCACTGTCACCGCCGGTCCAGGAGGTCAGCTGGCGGGATGGCGAGATGACCGCTGGGTCAGCGGCGTTCGCCGCGCCGCCGGCCGGCAGCGAACGCGCGGCAAGCGGCGGGAGGACGGCGGAAGTACCGTCACCGCCGGCCCAGGAAGTCAGCTGGCGGGATACCGGGGTGACGGCGGGGTCGGCGGCGTTCGCCGCGCCTCCGGTGGACAGCGGACGCACGGCACGCGGTGCGGGGTTCGTCGACGCTGTGGGCGAATCGGGTTCGAACTGATCCAGGCGATGCAGCGCCGCACGGGCCGTGGTCAGGGCTTGCGCTGCCGCGGGCAATGGGCCGACCGCTTCGAAAGCCGACAGCGGTAGCAGGACGAGGACGACGAGCGCCATCGGCGTCATAGCGCCCGGAGTGCCGCCGTCCGGGCCGTAGAGGGTGATGCCGATGAGCAGGGCGCCGAGTGCCGCGGCGCCGATGGACAACGGCGTGGCGGCAGCCGACCAGGCGCTGCGCGCGGCGGCCCGGTCTTCCGCGGCGACCGCGCGGCGCGACGCTTTCCCCGCCGCGACGAGGGCGGCGTCGAGGCGGCCCGCGACGCGCAGTTCGGCGGCATGGTCGAGCACCGTGAGGGCCTGGGCCGTGAACTCCGCCCGGTCGGCGCGCACAGCCCGTTCCGCCTCGGACGCCGCCTCTGCCGACAACCACGGCGCGACGATGCCCGACAGGGCCAGCGCACCTGCCAGGATCGCGGCGGCCGCGAGCGAAATTGTCGCCAAGAGCCCGACGGCCGCGAGCGACAGCACGAGGGCCACCGCGACCGGCACGAACACGCGGACCACCACTGCGCCCAGATCATCGATATCGCTGCCGATACGGACCAAGAGGTCCCCGCGGCGCGGCGGCTTCACCCCCGTCCGGTCGCCTCCGTCCTCCGCGACCCGGGGACGGCGCAGCCAGAAATCCGAGCGAGCCAGCGTCCGGTAGACCGTGGTTCGCGCGGTCGTCATGGCGCGCAGCGCGACATCATGGGTGGCGAGCCGTTCCAGGTACCGGCACAGGCCGCGGGAGATGCCGAGCGCGCGCACCGCGACCACGGCGACGCTCAGGTCCAGCACCGGCGGCATCTGCCAGGCCCGCGCGATCAACCAGGCCGCCAGCGCCGCGAGTCCGAGCCCGCTACCCAGCGCCAGCACGCCCCACCCGATCGCCACCGCGACCCGCCAGCGGGACAATTCCAGCAGCGCCCACATGCGGCGCAGATCAGCGAACACGTCGGGGGACCTCCGCTCGGTCCGAGTGCACCTCTACGACATGGTCGGCGGCGGCCAGCACGGTTGGGCGATGACCGATGACGATCACCGTCGCGCCCGCACGGGCGCGGGCCCGAAGTGCGGCCAGCACGGTGGCTTCGGCGGCGGCGTCGAGATGTGCGGTGGGCTCGTCCAGCAGCAGGATCGGGCGCTCCGTGGCCAGCACCCTGGTGAGCGCGAGGCGTTGCCGCTGGCCGAGGGAAAGGCCGATGCCGCCGGGGCCGACCACGGTGTCCCAGCGCTCGGGCAGATCGTCGAGCACGGCGTCGAAACCGGTTGCCAGGCAAGCGGCTTCGAGATCGTCTACGACCCGCACCGGACCGCGTGCGGCGTGGTCCGCCGTGCGCGCGCCGAGCAATTCGAGGTTGTCCCGCAGCGTGCCCGGCACCAGAACCGGACGCTGCGGCAGCCAGGCCACGCGTGCCCACCATCGCTCCGGGTCCAGTTCCCGCACGTCGACACCGTCGACCGTCACAGCACCCCGGTCGGGCGTGATCAGGCCCAGAATAGCCTGCACGGCGGTCGATTTCCCGCTTCCATTGGCACCGGCGAGCACCGTGACCGCACCCGGCCGCAAGATCGCCGACAGCCCCGCGGGGGCGAACCCGTCGCGTGCTCGGACCCAGAGGTCGCGAAGTTCGACCGTGCCAGGGCCGACAAGGCCGCGGCGACCGGCCGTCGCCTCGACTGCGGGCGCGGTGCGGCGGTCGGGTGTACCGACGCGCGCCGACTCACCGACGACCGCCACCTCACCATGCACACCCTCGCCGGGTAGCCCCTCGACCAACTCGCCACGAGTCGCCATCGCGCCGGAACCCACGGCGCTGCTGTAGTAAGCCGTCGCCGACACTCCCCCCGGCTCGGTGCGGCCGTCGTAAGTACCGGCGGGCGCCGACTCGCCCGGCTCACCACCGGTACGCGCCGCTGCGCCTTTCACGCCGTGTCCGGACAACCCCTCAGCCAGTTCGCCCCGAGTCGTCGTTGCCGCCGCGTCGGGGCCCACGGCGCCGCTGAGGTGAGCCGTCGTCGAGGCTCCCTCCAACGCGGTGCGGCGGCCGTTGCCGGTGTCGGCGCGGGCCGATCCGTCGGGCGCGGCCGCACACGGGCCGACCAGGCTCGGCACCGCGTTGTCGGCGGCCTCGGGGACGAGCGGCGCGCCCGGCATGGCATGGCCGAGTTGGCTGGCGACCCGCTCGGCAGGGGTGGACTCGAGGATCGCGAACGCCCGATCCGCGGCCGCCATGCCGTCCTGGGCGGCGTGGAATCGTTCGCCCACCATGCGTAGCGGCAGGTACACCTCCGGGGCGAGCACCAGCGCCACCAGGCCCGCGTACAGGCTCATCTCGCCGAACACCAGCCGCAGGCCGATGGAGACCGCGATCAGCGCGACGCTCAGGGTCGCGAGCAGTTCCAGCACCATCGAGGACAAAAAGGCCATGCGCAGCGCGCGCATGGTGCGTTCGCGCAAGGCGTCACCGAGAGCGCGGACGCGGTGCTGCATGGTGCGTCCGGGCTCGCCCCGCTGGTCCGGTGCCGCCTCGCCGCTCTCCCGGCCGAGCGCACGCAGCGTCGGCATGCCCGCGAACAGATCGAGCAGTTGGTCCGACAACCGGGTGGTGGCCGCGAGCGTGGCTTCGGCACGCCCTTGGGTGAGCAGCCCGATGAGGATCATGAAGATCGGGATGAGCGGCAAGGTGATCACCACGATCACGCCGGAAGCCGGATCGTGTGCCGCGATGACCGCGAGCACGATCGGCGGGACCAGCACCGCCAGCAGCAGCGCGGGCAGGTAGCCGACCAGATACCCGCGCAGCCCGGACAAGCCCGTGCCGACGACGACGGCCAATTCGGTTCGGCGCGCGTCCAGTTCGCGAGGCGACAGCCGGGCCCCCGCGCCGAGCACCGCGCCTTCCAGCTCCGCCACCACGCTCGCGCCCGCTCGGTGCGCGAGCCGGGATTGCCACCAGGTGGCGAGCACCCGGCAGGCGATCGCGACCGCGAGTCCGACCAGTTCGGCCGTCCACACGCCGAGCGTGCGCGCGGCCGGATCGGTGACCACGCCCGCGAGCACCCGTCCGATCAGCACCGCCGCGACCACGATCGCGCCGGTGACGACCAGCGACAGCGCCACGCTCAGCGCGAGGTAGCTACGCGCCGAGCGGGCATAGCGCCACAAACGGGGATCGACCGGCGGGCGGGCCATGACGTCAATCCCGCGCTGTCCGCAGGGGCAGGCCGACCGGGGGCGGGATCTGCTCGACGGTGATCCGCTTGCGGAACACCCAGTACGTCCAACCCTGGTACACCAGCACGACCGGCGTGACCAGCGCCGCGGCCCAGCTCATCACCTTCAGCGTGTACGGCGTCGAGGACGCGTTGTAGACCGTCAGGTCGAACGCCGCATCGATCGTCGAGGGAAGCACCGCGGGAAACAGCGAACCGAACAGCAGCGCGGTCGCCGCCGCGACGGTCACCGTGGTGCCGGTGAACGCCCACCCGTCGCGCTGAGCGACATCGGCCGCCGCCGCCACGACCAAGCCGAGCACCGCCAGCCCCAGCGGGATCCAGGTCCAGCCGGTCCCGTGGGCCAGCTGGGTCCACAACCCGAATCCGCCGACGACGACCACGGCCGGTACCAGCAGCAGCCGAGCGGTGCGCCGGGCGTCGTCGCGAACCTCGCCCGCCGTCTTGAGCACCAGGAACATCGCTCCGTGCAAGGCGAACAACAGTCCGGTCGCCAGCCCGCCGAGCAGGGCGTAGGGCCCGAACAGGTCCGCCACCGAGCCCGCGAACTGCTTCTTCTCGTTCAGCGGGACCCCGCGCACGACATTCGCGAACACCCAGCCCCAGGCCAGCGCGGGCACCCAGGAGCCGATGCCGATGCCGATGTCGCAGCGGGCGCGCCAGCGCGGGTCATCGATCTTGCCGCGGTACTCGATGGCGCAGATGCGCAGGATCAGCGCGACGAGCACCAGCAGCAACGCCAGATAGAACCCGGAGAACAGGCTGGCGTACCACTCCGGGAAGGCGGCGAACATCGCGGCGCCCGCGGTGATCAGCCAGACCTCGTTGGCGTCCCACACCGGCCCGATCGTGTTGAGCACCGCGCGCCTGCGCCGGTCGGAGCCCTTGCCGAGGATCGGCATGAGCATGCCGACGCCGAAATCGAAGCCCTCCAGCACGAAGTAGCCGGTGAACAACACACCGATCAGGACGAACCAGAACTCTTGCAAACTCATCGCCGGCTCCTAGTAGGCGAACGAAAGTTGTTCGACAGCGGGCTCTTCGGCGCGGCGGCCGCCCGACGCCGCGTCCGTGTCGTGCGGTTCGACCGCGGCGGGCGCGGCCGGATCGGGTCCGTGGACGACGTAGCGGCGCATCAGGAAGAACCACACGAGCGCCAGCGCGCCGTACAGCAGGGTGAAGACGATCAGCGAGAACAGCACGACGCCCGGCGCGTGATCCGAGACGCCCTGCTGCACGGTCAGGCGCAGGTTCGGATCGCCGGTGGGGTTGGGCGCCACCACCCAGGGCTGCCGCCCCATCTCGGTGAACACCCACCCGGCGCTGTTGCCCAGGAACGGGGTGGGGATGGCCAGCAGGCTCAGCCAGGAGAACCACCGCTGGTCCGGCACCCGTCCGCGGCGGGTCAGCCACAGTCCGGCCAGCGCGAGCAGCGCCGACCCCGCCGACAGCCCGATCATGGCGCGGAACGACCAGTAGGTGACGAACAGGTTGGGCCGGTAGTCACCGACGCCGAACTTCTCGTTGTAGGTCTTCTGCAGGTCGACGACGCCGTCCAGCGTCACGCCGGTGAACTCCCCTTTCGCCAGCCACGGCAGCACATAGGGCACTTCGAGCACATGCGTCACGCTGTCGCAGTTGTTGTGCGTGCCGACGGTGAGCACGGAGAAATCGGGATCCAAGGCGGTGTGGCACAGCGATTCCGCCGACGCCATCTTCATCGGCTGTTGCTCGAACATCAGCTTGCCCTGCACGTCGCCGGTGTAGACCAGAGCGCCCATCGCCGCGATCACCACGACGATGCTCGCCCGCGCCGCCGGCCGCCACATCTGGCGCGCCTCGGCCGTTTTCACCGGGTCGCCGCTGCGCGCGTTGCGCACCATCCACCAGCCCGCGATGCCCATGACGAAGGTGCCCGCCGTGAGGAAGGAACCGGCCACCACGTGCGGGAAAGCCGCCAGCAATGTGTTGTTGGTGAGCACCTCCACGATGCTCTCCAGTTCCGCGCGACCGGTTTCCGGGTTGTAGCGGGCGCCGACCGGATGCTGCATGAACGAGTTGGCCGCGACGATGAAGTACGCCGAGGCGTTCACGCCGATCGCGACCATCCAGATCGCGCCGAGGTGCAGCACTTTCGGCAACCGGGTCCAGCCGAAGATCCACAGCCCGAGGAAGGTCGACTCCATGAAGAAGGCGATCAGGCCTTCCAGTGCGAGCGGAGCGCCGAACACGTCACCGACGAATCGGGAGTACTCGCTCCAGTTCATGCCGAACTGGAACTCCTGCACGATGCCGGTCGCGACGCCGAGGGCGAAGTTGATCAGGAACAGCTTGCCGAAGAACTTGGTCAGTCGCAGCCAGTGCTGCTTGCCGGTGACGACCCAGGCCGTCTGCATGGCCGCCACCAGCGGCGCGAGCCCGATGGTCAGCGGCACCAGGAGGAAGTGATAAACGGTGGTGATGCCGAACTGCCATCGGGAGATGTCCAAGGCGTTCAAGCCGGCCTCCTGCGTATCTACTACATGTCGTAGTAAGCCTACGCCGGAACAGGCGGCGAACAATGCGTCCTAGGCCACGCTACCAGGGGTGATTTCGCCTGTCGCAGCTTGTTTTCCGTGCTCATCGCCGTCCCGTGCCCGCCCGAGTAGGACGCAGATCACGAAGCGACGCCGATCACGGCGACGATGCGGCAATCCGCGCCCAGCCGACACGACCGATCACCCCAGCCGACGCGACTGATCACCCCAGCCCACGCGATCGAGCACCCGGCCAACGCGACCGAGCAACCCAGCCGACGCGACCGATCACCGCAGCCCACGCGACCGAGCACCGCAGCCCACGCGACCGATCACCGCAG
Source organism: Nocardia implantans (assembly GCF_035544775.1). Lineage (NCBI taxonomy): Bacteria > Bacillati > Actinomycetota > Actinomycetes > Mycobacteriales > Nocardiaceae > Nocardia > Nocardia implantans. Next base: position 276,681 of record NZ_JAYKYQ010000008.1, read on the forward strand.
CCCACGCGACCGATCACCGCAGCCCACGCGACCGATCACCGCAGCCCACGCGACCGAGCAACCCAGCCAGACGCAACCGAGCAACCCAGCCAGACGCAACCGAGCAACCCAGCCGACGCGACAACCGATCACACCGGCCAACGCGACAACTGATCTCGCAAGTACATGGGTAACTCACCGGGTACGCCCAGAACTCGCGCGGCACCCCACGCAGGACCTGTGACCAACCCACCCGCCTCCCAACCAGTACGGCCTGAAGACCCGGAGGGGCGGCACAGCATCACCAGTCGCCGATGGCTCCCGCTCGCTCGATGCCGCGATCGACCAGCCCGATGATCTCTTCGGCGTTGTCCGGCGCGGACATCCGCAGCCCGTCCAGCGAATTGACCCGCGCCGCAAGCGAAATGCTCGACAGCATCCAGATGCTGTCGCAGGTGAGCAGATCGGCGGTGAACAGCGAGTCGTAGCGGCATTGCCAGCCCGCCTTCTCGGCTTCGGCGAACAGCGCGCGCTGGGTGACGCCGGGCAGCACCCCGTTCTTCGCGGGCGGGGTGATCAACTGCTTGTCGCGGGCGATCACCACGGTGGAGCGCGGTCCCTCCAGCACCCGGTTCTCCGTGCTGGTGAAGATCACGTCATCCGCGCCCATGCGCGCGGCGAACCGGAGGGCGGCCATATTGGTGGCATAGGACAGCGTCTTGGCCCCGAGCAGCTGCCACGGCGCGGCCTGGGCGAGGTCGATCGAGATGCCGCGCGACAAAGACACCACGGCGACGCCTTCGGTGCGAGCCTTCTCGACCCGCTCCGGCACCGGCACCACGAGCACGAAAGCGGTCGGCACCGGCACGGCGGCGGCGAGGTCGCCGGTCTTCACCTTGTCGGGCGTGCCGGCCAGCTCGCAGTCGCGGCCGCGGGTGAGCACCAGCCGCATCACGCCTTCGCGTTCGCTGCCCCACTCCTTGGCCGCGGTCTCCACCGCCTCGCGCCATTTGCCCAATTCGGGCTCGGGCAGATCGAGCGCTTGTGCGGAGCGACGCAATCTGCCTAGATGAAATTCGATCGCGCACGCGACTCCCGCGCGCACGAGCACCGTTTCGAAGACACCGTCGCCACGCAATACGCCAATATCGTCCGCAAACAACAACGGCGCATCCGCATCTCGGACCGCGCCATCGAGAGTTACCAGAACTCGATCCACCATGCGACGAGCGTAGGCGGTGTGAGCGGACAATGCCTATGTCACGGCCGCTTTTGCCAGACCTTTTGTGCGGCCTCCCCATGAGGTCCGCCGTAATGCTCGGACAATGCCGATCCGCTATGCCGTTCCGCGACGCCGTGGCCCGGTTCGCGCACGGCCGGGCGGGCCCGCCTAGAGTGGGAGAGGTGTCCGTGGTCGTTGCGCCCAGCCCCATCCTCAGTGTGTCGGGAGCCGTCGCGGGAGCGGCGGGTTCGCCCGACGCCGCCGTCGCCTGGCACTACGGCGATCCGTTCGGCGAGCAGCGCGCGGCGGTACAGCGCGCCGCGATCGTCGACCGGTCGCACCGATTCGTTCTGCGCATCACCGGCGGCGAGCGACTGACCTGGCTGCACACCATCTCCAGCCAGCATGTCGCCGCCCTCGGCGACGGGCAGTCCGCCGAGAACCTCGACCTCGATCTGAACGGCCGGGTCCAGCATCACTTCGTGCTCACCGAACTGGACGGGACCGTCTGGATCGATACCGAGGCCGAGCGCGGACCCGACCTGCTGGCGTTCCTGCAGAAGATGGTCTTCTGGGCCGATGCCAAGCCGGAAGCCGCCGACCACGCGGTGCTGAGCCTGCTCGGCCCAGGTGTGGCCGCGCTGACCGAGACGCTGGGCATCACCGCCCTTCCCGGGGTCTACGAGGCCACCCCGCTGCCCGGCGGCGGATTCCTGCGCCGGATGCCGTGGCCGACGGCCGAGTCCTTCGATCTGGTCGTCCCGCGTGACCAGCTGACCGGCCTGTGGGACCGGCTCACCGCGGCGGGCGCCGTCCCCGCCGGAATGTGGGCGTTCGAGGCGTTGCGAGTCGCGGCCGTGCGCCCGCGGATCGGACTGGACACCGACGAGCGGACCATCCCGCACGAGGCTCGCTGGATCGGCGGCGTCGCCGAACACGGAGCGGTCCACCTGGACAAGGGTTGCTACCGCGGCCAGGAGACGGTGGCCAGGGTCCACAATCTCGGCAAGCCGCCGCGGCACCTGCTGCTGCTGCACCTGGACGGCTCGGCGGACGAACGCCCGGCCACCGGCGACGACGTCACCGCGGGCGGCCGCGCGGTCGGCAGGCTCGGCACGGTCGTCGACCACTACGAACTGGGTCCGATCGCCCTCGCGCTGATCAAGCGCGCGGTTCCGGCCGACACCGCGCTGGTCGCGGGCCCGGTCGCGGCGTCCATCGATCCCGACTCGGTGCCCGCCGACGACGAACCGCAGGCGGGCCGTCTCGCGGTCGACCGGCTGCGCGGGCGCTGACCTGTTGACCGACCACCGGCAGGCGGGGGCCTTCCCTCAGCCGTCATCCGCACCTTTGCTCGATGCCGAGCTCCCCATTCCAGACGAGAGGAGCGCCGTTCATGCGCGTCGGTGATTCCGGAGAGGTGCTCGCGGCGTGCGTGGTGCACGCCGATATCGAGGTGCCGGGTCGAGTCGGTCGCAGTGCCATCGACAAGCGGCCGGTGGCGGGACGGGTCGCGGTGCGCGCCTTGGGCTTGGATGGCGATCACGTCTGCAACACCAAGGACCACGGTGGCGTCCACCAAGCCGTCTACGCCTACGCCGACGAGGACGCCCGCCGCTGGGGCACGGAGCTGGGCCGGGAACTGCCCGCGGGTTGGTTCGGCGAAAACCTGCGTGTGCGCGGCCTCCCCGTCAGCGACTCGGTGATCGGCGCGCGCTGGTCGGTCGGCGACACCTTGCTGGAGGTGAGCGCTCCGCGCGTGCCGTGCGCCACGTTCCAGCACTGGAGCGGCGAGCAGCAGTGGGTCAAACGGTTCGCCCTGCGCAGCGACACCGGCGCCTACCTGCGGGTGCTCACCGAGGGCACGATCGGAGCGGGCGACCGGATCTCGGTGGTGCACGTCCCCGCGCACGGCGTCACGGTCCGCGACCTGTTCACCGGCGCCGATCCGGACCTGTTGGCGATCCTGCTCGCCGACGAGCCGACCATCTCCGACGACGTGCGTATGCAGGTGCGACGGCACGCGCGCAGGCATGGCAACGCCGGGCGCGCCGCCGCGCACCGCCACGTGACAGCAAGCACCGACGACATCGGCACGGGAGCGAAATCGTGAGTGTGGAACTGGTCGAGGTGGTCCGCTCGGGCTTCCGCGAATGCGTGCACCGCGGCTCGGTGGTGGTGCTCGACGCCGCGGGCGAGCCCACCCTCGAACTCGGCGAAGTGCATCTGCCGATCTTCCCGCGCTCGACGAACAAACCGATGCAGGCGATCACCTTGCTGCGCAATGGTTTTCAACCGGTCGACGACGCCGAGCTCGCCATCGCCACGGCCTCGCACTACGGCGAGCCCGACCATGTCGCGCTGGTCCGCAGGCTGCTGGACCGGTTCGGCCTGCCCGATTCGTCCTTGGCCTGTCCGGCCGATCTGCCGTACGACGAGGGCGCGCGCACCGCGCTGCTGTCCGGCGGAGGACAGCCGCACCCGATCTACATGAACTGCTCGGGCAAGCACGCGGCAATGCTCGCGACCTGTGCGATCAACGGCTGGCCGACGGAGGGCTACCAGGACAGGGCGCATCCGCTGCAGCGCGCGGTGATCGCGACCGTGGCCGAGCTGACCGGCGAGCCGGAAGCCGATCTCGGCATCGACGGCTGCGGATTGCCGATCATCCCGGTGTCCCTGGTCAACCTCGCGCGGGTGTTCTCGGCCATGGCCACGGCCGAGCCGGGGAGCCCGGAACGGCGGGTCGCCGACGCGGTGCGGGCGCACCCGCGAGTGATTTCCGGCACGAACGCGCCCGATCTACTGACCATGCGGGCCACTCCGGGGCTGGTGTGCAAGATCGGCGCGGACGGCGTGCACGCGGGGGCGCTGCCGGACGGATCGGCTTTCGCGTACAAGATCGAAGACGGGCACGATCGCGCGCGAATGCCGCTGACGCTGGCGATTCTGCATCGAATGGGGATCGAGTGGACCGACGCGCACGCGGAGCTGGCGGCCCCCGCGGTGCTCGGCGGAGGCGCACGAGTGGGTGTGATTCGCGCGATACCGGGGGTGGTCTAGGTATTCCACGGCAGGGCGACAAGCGGGCAAACGGCACCGGTTCCGGAGTTCTTCACCCACTCCTGGAAGCGAGACCGCCGGACACACGCTAAAGTGTCTGTCAGGAAGAGTATTAATTCGAACGGGGCCGCCACCAAACCCCAGGCCGCCCCGCTGTGACGCGAGGGGGTCAGCCATGGGCCGTGGCCGGGCTAAGGCAAAGCAGACCAAGGTCGCACGCGAGCTGAAGTACAGCTCGCCCACGACCGACTTCGCGAGCCTTCAGCGCGAGCTTTCGGGAAGCCCCAACTCCCAGCGGGGTGGTGTGCTGTCCGATGAGCACGACGCGGACGACTCCTTGTCCCGCTGGGACGAGGACGACTACGACGACTGGCGCCGCTGACTCGGATTTACGCCGAAGGGGGAGGCCGACGGGCCTCCCCCTTCGGGCGTTGTCGCGGGTTGACGTCCCTGGCGCCGAAAAGGCTTGCAAGACACCGGAGTCCCGCATCGAACGCGGATGCGGGACTCTGACGTGTCTTCGCCGTGGATCAGAACCGCGGATGCTCACCGACCAGGACGGCGCGCACCGCGTCGGCGTCCTTGGCCTTCTTGACCGTGCCCAGCGTCCAGCACTCGATGTGCCGCGCGGTCAGCACCGCCAGCGCCCGGTCCACGTCCTCCGGAGCGACGACGGCGACCATGCCGACGCCCATGTTGAACGTCTTCTCCATCTCGGGCCGCTCCACCCGGCCGCGCTGGGCGATCATCTTGAACACCGGCGCCGGATTCCAGGTGCCGCGGTCCAGCTCGGCCACCATGCCCGCGGGCAGCACCCGGGCTAGGTTCGCCGCCAGGCCACCGCCGGTGACATGGGCGAAGGTGCGCACATCGGTCTCGGCGATCAGCGCGAGGCAGTCCTTGGCGTAGATCCTGGTCGGCTCGAGCAGTTCCTCGCCCAGGGTGCGGCCGAATTCCTCGACGTGTCCGGTGAGCGACATGCGGTCGATCTCCAGCAACACCTTGCGGGCCAGGCTGTAGCCGTTGGAGTGCAGTCCGGAAGACCCCATGGCGATCACCACGTCGCCGGGACGGACCCGGTCCGGCCCGAGCACCGCGTCGGCCTCGACCACGCCGACGCCGGTGGCGGACAGGTCGTAGTCGTCCGGGTCCATCAGCCCCGGATGCTCGGCGGTCTCGCCGCCGAGCAGCGCGCACCCGGCGCGCACACAACCCTCGGCGATGCCGGAGACGAGTTCGGCGACCTTCTCCGGGACCACCTTGCCGATGGCGATGTAGTCCTGGAGGAACAGCGGCTCCGCGCCGCAGACCACGAGGTCGTCCACCACCATGGCGACCAGGTCGAGGCCGACGGTGTCGTGTTTGTCCATCGCCTGCGCCACCGCGATCTTGGTGCCGACGCCGTCGGTGGAGGCCGCCAGCAACGGTTCACGGTAGCCGCCCTTGAGCGCGAACAGCCCGGCGAAGCCGCCGAGGCCGCCTTGGACCTCGGGCCGGGTCGCCTTCTTCGCCAATGGTCCGAACAACTCGACTGCGCGGTCACCTGCCTCGATGTCCACGCCTGCCGCGGCGTACGAAGCACCACCACTGGGGGTCTGTTCAGTCATTTTCGGGGAAAGCTCCAAACCGAATCGGCGGATAGATGCCTGCTCACGCTACCGGAGCCGGATAACGACCCCGCACCGGTGTTGGCTCGCCCTCTTGACAATAGGGCAGAGCCAACCGTAAAGCGGGCGATCAGTCCGTCTCGTCGCCGTAGAGCCGCGCCGCTCGTGCCCGGCGGCGGCGTTGCCGCACCGGATCCGGTACCGGCACCGCGGCGACCAGGCGGCGGGTGTAGTCCTCCTGCGGGGCGCGCAGAATGCGATTCCGATCGCCCTCTTCGACCACAGCGCCGTCGCGCAGGACCGTGATCCGGTCGGCGAGCTGGTCCACCACCGCCAAGTCGTGGCTGATGAACAGGCAGGCCCAGCCGCATTCGCGTTGCAGCTCACCGAACAGTTCCAGCACCGCCGCCTGCACCGAGACGTCCAGGGCGCTGGTCGGTTCGTCGGCGACCAGCAGGTCGGGGTCGAGGATCAGGGCGCGGGCCAGGCTGGCGCGCTGACGCTGACCGCCGGACAACTCGTGCGGGTAGCGGCGTTCGGCGCCCGCGGGCAACCGCACGTCGTCGAGCAGCCTGCGCACCCGGGCGCGGATCTCCGCCGCGCTTCCCGCCTTGTGCACCAGCAGCGGTTCGGCCACGCACTCCCCCACGGTGAGCCGGGGGTTCAGCGAACTGGCCGGGTCCTGGAAGACGAACCCGAAACGTCGCCGGATCGGCCGCAGCCTGCGCGGGGACAGCCCCACGATGTCCTGCCCGCGCACCCGCACCGTCCCGGAGGTCGGCCGTTGCAGCGCCGCGACGCAGCGGCCGATGGTGGACTTGCCCGATCCGGACTCACCGACCAGGCCGAGCGTCTCGCCGGGACCGATGCGCAGGCTCACCCCGTCGACGGCGCGCAAACGCGGCCGGCCGAACGGCCCGGGGAATTCGACCACGAGATCACGGACCTCGAGCACCGGGTCGCCTTCCGACCCGGCGGATCCGGACGGTCCGTGCGCGATCTGCTCGCTGCCCAGGTGAGGTACCGCGGCCAGCAGGGTGCGGGTGTAATCGGCCGTGGGACGGGCGAACAGCTCGTCCACCGGCGCCTGTTCGACCACCGCGCCGTCGCGCATCACCACCACGCGGTCTGCGATGTCGGCGACCACGCCCATGTTGTGGGTGATCAGCACGATCGCGCTGCCTATCCGGTCGCGCAGGTCTCGTAGCAGCGCCAGGATCTCGGCCTGCACCGTGACGTCCAGCGCCGTGGTCGGTTCGTCGGCGATGATCACCTTCGGCTCGCAGGCGATGGCGATGGCGATCATCACGCGTTGTTTCTGCCCGCCGGACAGCTGATGCGGGTAGTAGTCCACCCGGTGCTCCGGATCGGGCAGCCCGACCAGCCGCAGCAACTCCACCGCCCGCGCCTTGGCGGCCTTCTTGGACAGATCGGTGTGGGCGCGCAGCGCCTCCCCGATCTGGAAACCGACGGTGAACAGCGGGTCGAGGGCCGAGCCGGGCTCCTGGAACACCATCGAGACCGCGCCGCCGCGCAATGCGGTGAGCTGCTGATCGTTCATCGCGGTGACCTGCTCGGCTCCCAGGGTGACCAGGCCGCGCACCGTGGCCGTCTCCGGCAGCAATCCCATCGCCGTGCGCGAGCTCACGGACTTGCCCGAACCGGACTCCCCGACAATGGCCAGCACTTCGCCGGGATAGACCTCGTAGGAGACGTCGGTGACGGCGTGCACCGGCCCCGCGTCGGTGGCGAAGGTGACCGACAACGACTCGACGGACAGGGCGGGACGGCCCCGGTCCACGGCGGATGACTCAGGCATCGGTCGCGTCCTTCCTGCCGTCCGGACCGGCCGCGACCGCCGCCGCACGACGGGTGCGCAGGACCGGATTCAGCACTTCGTTGAGACTCTCGCCGACCAAGGTCATGCCGAGCACGACGAGCACGATGGCGACACCGGGAAAGACGCCGGTCCACCAGATGCCGTTGGACACGTCCGGCAGCGCTTTGTTCAGGTCGAAACCCCACTCCGCGGCCTGGGTCGGCTCGATGCCGAAACCGAGGAAGCCCAGGCCGGCCAGGGTGAGGATGGCCTCTGACCCGTTGAGCGTGATGATCACCGGCAGCGATTGGGTGACATTGGCCAGGATGTGCCGGAACAGGATGCGCGTGGTCGACGCGCCGGTCACCCGCGCCGCGTCGACGTACGGCTCCTGCTTCACGGCCACGGTCGCGTTACGCACCACCCGGAAGTACTGCGGGACGAAGACCGCCGTGATCGCCACCGCCGCGGACAGCACACCGCCCAAGCTGGTCGAGCGACCGCCCGCGACCACGATGGACACCACGATCGCGAGCAGCAGCGTCGGGAAGGCGTACATCGCGTCCATGAACAGCACGAGCAATCGGTCCGGCCACCGGCCGACATAGCCGGACAGCAGGCCGAGCGGCACCCCGATCACCAGCGAGAGCACCAGCGAGATCGCGATCACCCACAAGGCGGTCCGCGCGCCGTAGACCACCCGGGAGAACACGTCTTCCCCGCGCACCGAGGTGCCGAACCAATGCTCGGCCGACGGCGCCTGCTGGCGCACGAAATCGACGCCGTCGGAGGCGCTCTGGGCGAATCCGTACGGCGCGATCAACGGAGCGAAGAGTGCGGCCACGACGAACAGACCGACCAGGGCGAGCCCGAGGACCAGCGTCGCACGCTGCAAACCGGCGGTCATCGCGAACAGCCGCAGGCCCGGCACACCCCGGCGCGCCGCGGGCGGGGGGACGAAAGGTTCGTTCAGCAATTCCGGAGCGGTCATCAGAACCTCACCCTCGGATCGATCAGCGCCACCAGCACGTCGACCAGGAAGCTCATCACCGCCACGATGAGCGCGATGAACGCGACGATGCCCTGCACGGCGATGAAGTCGCGCGCCGACAGGTACTGCGCGAACTGGTAGCCGAGGCCCTTCCACTCGAACGTGGTCTCGGTGAGCACCGAGGCGCCGAGCATCATGGCGATCTGCATGCCCATCACCGTGACGATCGGGATGAGCGCGTTGCGGAAGGCGTGCCGCCCGGTCACCACTCGGCGGGACAGCCCACGGGCCCGCGCCGCGTCCACGTAGTCGGCGCGGAGGGTCTGGATCAGGTTGATCCGCACCAGCCGCAGGAAGATGCCCGCGGTGAGCAAGCCGAGCGCGATGGCGGGCAGCACGGCGTGTTTCAGCACGTCGATCAGATATCCGGCGTCGCCGTAGAGCATCGCGTCGATCACCATGATGTTGGTCTTCGGCGAGACATGCTGCAGTCGCAGCTCCACATTGGTGCTGGCCCGGCCCGCCACCGGCAGCCAGCCCAAGCGCACCGCGAACACCAGCTTCAGCAGCAGGCCGACGAAGAACACCGGTGCGGCGTAGAACAAGATGGCCAGCAACCGCAGTGTCGTATCGGCGGGTGAATCCCGCCGGGTGGCGGCGTATCTGCCCAGCGGGACGCCGATCGCGAACGCGACGACCAGCGCCCAGCACACCAGCTCCAGCGAGGCGGCGCCGTAGGTGACCACCACCTCGCTGATTTCCCGGTTGTCCTGGGAGCGGCCGAGATCCCCGTGCAGGAGCCCGGACAGGTAGTCCCCGTACTGGGTCAGGATCGGCCGGTTCAGCCCGGCCGCCTCCTTGCGCGCCTCGATCTGTTCCTGGGTCATGCGTCCGCCCATCGCCGCGCTGATCGGATCGCCGACCACGCGCATCAGGAAGAACACGACCGTGACCAGGATCAACGCGGTCACCGGTATCAGCAGCAGGCGGACGCCGAGGTAGCGCAGCAACGCGCTGTGGCGAGAATCGCCGCCGCCCTTGCCGGTTCGCCGCAGGCCGGAGGACCGGGCCGGAACCGAGGCCGGTGCGGTGTCCGCCTCCGGTCCGGCCGTGTCGGCGGAACTCACTTGCTCAGCACCGTGTAGCGGAACTTGAACGACGCGTCGAGCGTCTGCTCCACGCCGTGCACGCCGGTGGCGGAGACCGCGATCTGCTTGCCGGACAGCAGCGGGACGATCGGCAGGAAGTTCTGCGCGAGGTCACGCTGCACCTGCTGGATCTGCGCGAGCCGCTTGTCCTTGTCGGGCTGGGTCGCCTGGGCGATCAGCTGGGCGGAGATGCCCGGGTCCTCGAAATGCGACTGCAGGAAGTTGTTCGGGCCGAAGAACGGGGAGAGGTAGTTGTCCGGGTCCGGGAAGTCGGGGAACCAGCCGAACTGGAACAGCGGGTAGCCGTCGCGGGCGCGTTCGCGCTGGTAGGTGACCCATTCGGTGGATTGCAAGTTGACCTTGAACAAACCCGTGGCGTCCAGCTGCGACTTGATCGCCGCGTATTCCTCGGAGCTGCTGGAACCGTAGTGGTCGGGGTTGTACTGGAGATTCAGTTCGACCGGCGTCGCGACTCCGGCATCGGCGAGGAACTTCGCCGCCTGGTCCTTGTTCGGCCCGGCGCCGTAGATGTCCTTGAACGGCTCGGCCGCGCCCGGCATGCCTTGCGGCACTGAGGAATACGCGGGCAGGTAGGTCTTCTTGTAGACGCCGTCCGCGAGCGCCGCGCGGTCGACGGTGGCCGCGACGGCCTTCCGAACGGCCAGTTTCTGCGCGGGCGTGCCACCCGGCATGGTGTTCAGATTGAACACGATGTAGCGCAGTTCACCGCCGGGGCCTTCGTGCACGGCGACTTTGCCGTCGTCGCGCAGCGACTCGATGTCGGTGGGCGTGAACGACCGGTATCCGACGTCGAGCGAGCCGTTCTGCAGGTCGAGTTTCATGTTGTCGGCGGTGGCGTAGTACTTCGTGGACACCGTCTCGGTCTTCGGCTTGCCGAGGATGCCGTTGTAGTCGGCGAAAGCCCGATACTCGACCAGCTTGTTCTTGTCGTAACTGGCGATGGTGTACGGGCCGGAGTAACCCTTGGCCTGCACCACGTCCTCGTCCGGCATCACCTTGTCCGGCGCGTACACCTTCTCGTCGACGATCGGCCCCGCCTGGGTGGGCAGGATCGCGGGGAAGGTCTGGTCGTTGGGCACCTTCAACGTGAACGCGACGGTGCGCGCGTCCACCACGTCGGTCTTCTCCAGGTTGCCCAGCAGCGACGCGGGACCGTTCGGGTCGTTGATCCGCACCATGCGATCGAAGGAGAATTTCACGCTGGTCGCGGTCAGCGGGTTGCCGTTGGCGAACTTCAAGCCGTCCTTCAACGTGCAGGTGTACACCGTGGGCGCGGTGAACTCGCATTTCTGGGCCGCGTCCGGTTTCGGCGTCGCGTCGCCGGGCGCGAAATTGAGCAGATACTGATAGATCTGCGTCTCGGCGACCAGCGACCCGTTGTCGTAGGCGGCCGCGGGATCGAGCGAGAAGATCTTGTCGGTGGTGCCCGCGACCAAGCCGTCACCGCCATCGCCGGTTCGCCCGGAACCGCAGCCCGCCAGTACCGACCCGGCCAATCCCAGCAAGCCGACGGCCGCGATGGCTCGCGTCCCGATCCGTCGCCCCAACCTCGAATTCCTCATCACGGCCCCACTTCTCGAGCGCCGCACCGCGTTGCAGGCCGGGTGCGGACACGGGTGAACTTCCGATCTGATCGGCACCGTACCTACGAAGCATTTTCGGCACGTTACGTTTCCGAAGAAAATTCGCGGCGCTCTCAGCAGGTGTTATGCGCAGCGACTACGACCAGCGCGGAAAATCGGTCGTACGTCCAGAATTGCCGGTCGCCGCATCGCGTGATGTCTCGAGCAGGCCACATCACTACGCGCGACAGCGAACGGGACGGGTCATGGGACGCCGACTCCCAACTGCCCTATCGGCGCCCCCATCGCCCCTGTCCGCGGACACGACCACACCGCCACCCCGCCGCTCACGCCCGCCGCCAGCGGATGAGTGTTCGGATGCGTCGGGCACACCGGCCACACCGGCGACTCGCCCGCCGTCCACAATGCCTCCACCGCCCACTCGTGCGCCTTGTCGGCGAGGTATGCCACCTGCTCCGCGTAGTCGTCGCCGACCAGCGGTCCGATCCCGGCGCCGCTACCGTCCGGTTCGTAGAACATCACCCAGTCCACGCCCTGATGCGTCTCCTGGACCACGATGGGCTGGACAGCGCAGGTAGCGGCCAGATCCCGGCGCACAGGCTCCAGCGCGGCGGCGTACGTCGGGTCCATGCGCTCATTGTGCGGCACGCCGTGAGCGAGTTCGGCTACGCGGATGCCGAGCGGCGTCCCGCGATCACGGACGGCTCAGCGCGCTCGCATTCGCGTTGTCGCCGAGCAGCTCGGCCTCGGTCTGGCCGGTGAGCATGCCCTCGAGCACGTTCTTGCCGATCGCGGCCTCGGTGGGCAGCGGGATCGGGTAATTGCCGTCGAAGCACGCGGCGCACAGTCGCGAGCGCGGCTGCTCGGTCGCGGCGATCATGCCGTCGAGCGAGATGTAGCCGAGGGTGTCGGCGCCGATCGACCGGCGCACGCCCTCGACCATGTCCGCGACGTCGCCCTCGGTGCCGGCGCCGTTGGCGATCAGCTCCGCCCGCGAGGCGAAGTCGATGCCGTAGAAGCAGGGCCACTTCACCGGCGGCGAGGCGATCCGCACATGGATCTCCAGCGCGCCCGCCTCGCGCAGCATGCGGATCAGCGCGCGCTGGGTGTTGCCGCGCACGATCGAGTCGTCCACCACGATCAGGCGCTTGCCGCGGATGACCTCGCGCAGCGGATTGAGCTTGAGCCGGATGCCCAGCTGCCGGATGGTCTGGCTGGGCTGGATGAACGTGCGGCCGACGTAGGCGTTCTTCATCAGGCCCTGGCCGTAGGGCACGCCCGAGCCCTGCGCGTAGCCGACCGCGGCCGGGGTGCCGGATTCGGGGACCGGGATCACCAGGTCGGCGTCGACCGGGTGTTCCTTCGCCAGGCGACGGCCGATCTCCACGCGGGTGGCGTGCACCGACCGGCCCGCGATGGTGCTGTCCGGCCGGGCCAGGTACACGTACTCGAAGACGCAGCCCTTGGGCTCCGGGTTGGCGAAGCGCATCGAGCGCACGCCGTCGGCGTCGATCGCCAGCAATTCGCCGGGTTCGATCTCGCGGACGAAGGCGGCGCCGACGATGTCCAGCGCGGCGGTCTCACTGGCAACGACCCAGCCACGCTCCAGCCTGCCCAGGCACAGCGGGCGCACGCCGTGCGGGTCGCGCGCGGCGTACAGGGTGTGCTCGTCCATGAAGGTCAGGCAGAACGCCCCCTTCAGGGTGGGCAGCAATTCCATCGCGGCCTGCTCGATGCTGGAATCGGCGGCGGCGTGCGCGAGCAGCGCGGTGACCACGTCGGAGTCGGAGGTCGCCGCGGCCGGCTGCGGGCGCCCGCCCCGGACCGAGGCGAGCAGGCCGAGTTCGCGTGCGCGGCCGGCCAATTCGGCGGTGTTGACCAGATTGCCGTTGTGCCCCAAGGCGAGTCCGGAGCCCACCGCGGTGGTGCGGAAGATGGGCTGGGCGTTCTCCCAGGTCACCCCGCCCGTGGTGGAGTAACGACAGTGACCGACGGCGATGTGACCCGGCATGGCCGCCAGCGTCTGCTCGTCGAACACCTGGCTGACCAGACCGAGGTCTTTGAAGACGAGGATCTGCGAGCCGTCCGACACCGCGATGCCCGCTGCCTCCTGTCCACGGTGTTGCAGGGCATAGAGCCCGTAATACGTGAGTTTCGCCACTTCTTCGCTCGGCGCCCAGACGCCGAACACTCCGCACTCCTCGCGCGGCTCGTTCTCGTCGACGTCCGGGGCGGGACAGGAGGTGGCGGAAATGCTCTGGACCGGCAGTTCGGCGTTGGTCACCGTTTGCTCCCTGTTCGGGCGGGCTGGGGGCAGATTTCATTCTACGGACGCCGCCCGGGTGCCCGCGCACCGCCGCGCATCCGAACAGCAATCCGAGGTGCCCGGAAGCGGGCCGCCGCAGCGCCCCGGCTGTTACGGTGCGGACCGTGACGACCACGGACGACGCGAGCACGACGGAGCCTGGCGCGGCGCCGGCGCGCAGGCCATGGCCCCGGATGGTGCTGTTTCCGCTCGCGGTGCTGAGCCTGCTCACCGCGCTGCTCGGGATCATGTACCTCGACTATGTCGTGGATCCGGAGCAGAACCTGCACGATTTCCCGATCGCCCTGGTGAATCAGGATGTGGGCGACATCATCGGTAGCGGGAGCGCCGAGCAGAAGGTCAACTTCGGCGACCAGATCACCCGGGCCCTGGCCGACGGGGTGCCGTCGGACAAGGTCGACCTGCGCGTACTCAGCATCAACGAGTCCGAGCGGCAGATGCAGTCGGGGCAGGTCTACGGCGCGATCATCATCCCGAGCGATTTCAGCAAGCAACTCGGCAACTTGGGTGTGGGCAGTGTCATACCGGGCGACATCCCGCGGCCGATCATCACGGTGCAGACCAACCCGCGCACCGGCGCGTTCGGCACGCAGATCGTGCTGCGGGTCGGCAACGAGGCGCTGACCGAGGTGAACAAGCAGGTCGGCAAGCAGTTGCTCGATCAGGTGAACGCCCAGCTCGCCCCGCGTCCGGGTGGTCCGCCCGCGCCCGAGCTGTCCGGCGCGACCAGGGTCGCGCTGGCGTCGCCGATCGAGGTGGTGCAGCAGCAGTACCACCCGTTGCCGCACGGCAGCGGCCAGGGCCTGACCGCGTTCTTCTACGCCCTGTTGCTGCTGCTGGCCGGTGTGGTCGGCGCGATGGTCATCCACACCATGATCGATGCGCAGCTCGGCTTCGTGCCCACCGAGTACGGCCCGTGGTACGTGCACTACCCGCCGACGCCGATCTCGCGGTTCAAGACGCTGCTGATCAAGTGGGGCGTGTTCGTGCTGGCGGCGAACATCGTCGCCGCGGTGTTCCTGATCGTCGGCAAGGTGCTGCACATGCCGATCGGCAATCCGCTGGCCCTGTACCTCTACAGCGCGCTGGCCATGATCGCCGTCGGCGTGACCGGGCTGTCCATGCTGGCGGCGATCGGCTCGGCGGGCCTGCTGGTGAACCTCATCCTGTTCGTCATCCTCGGCTTGCCGTCCTCCGGCGGCACCGTGCCGATCGAGGCGACGCCGCGGTACTTCGGCTGGCTCGCCTCCTTCGAACCCATGCACCAGGTGTTCCTCGGCGTGCGGTCGATCCTGTACTTCGACGCCGATTTCGAGGCCGGACTCACCCGCGGTGTGTGGATGGCGGTTCTCGGGCTGGCGATCGGGCTGATCTTCGGCGCGGCGGTCACCCGCTTCTACGACCGCAAGGGGCTGGAGCGCCGCAACATCGTCCGCGCGTGAACCGTCCGCGGCGGTGATCGAACGCGGCCGGGCGAGGACGTCCGCACGCGACCGTGACGCTGCCGCAACGGGTTACGAGCGGCATGTGACCGCTGCCGTGCCTGCCGCAACGGTTCAAGAGCGCTCGTGGCCGCTACCCTGCCGCAACGGACTGAGAGCGCACGCGGCCGCTGCCGTCAACGTGCCGCGACAAGTTCACGAGCGCTTATGTCCGCTGCCGTGACGCGATTGCCGACAGCGCGAGCGCGACCTGTCCTCGATCGTGGACACGTGGTGGGTCATCGGGCGGCCTGTGCGGTCGCGCGGCGCCGCTCAGCCGACTCGGACGATCGGCAGCCAGTGCGCGATCTCGGCCGCGCGCGTGCCGGACGCGGTGACCGCGCCGGAGGCGAGGGCGTCGTCGAACCCCAGCAGTCCCGTGGCCAGCAGCAGCCAGGTGCGCGGGTCGGTCTCCACGACGTTCGGTGGCGTACCCCTGGTGTGCCGAGGGCCCTCGACGCACTGCACCGCCACGAACGGCGGCACCCGGACCTCGACCGAATGGCCGGGCGCGGAAGCCGCCAGCGAGCGCGCCGTGGTGCGTACCGCCGCCGCGAGTTCCGCCCGCGCGGGCGCGTCGACCGACTCGTCGCGCAACCACTCGCTCACCGCCGCCACCGCCGCCCGCGTCTGCGCGGGATCGACCGTCCCTCGTCCTGCCACGTGCCCGACCCTACTTTCCCCCTGGCGCGACCCACGCGCTGCAGGGTGACGGCATAGGCGAGCCACGACGTCAGGGTGCTCAGCCGCGCCCGAAACCGGGGGTCACTCGATCATCCCCAGCCGTCCCCAGACGGACCCGAGCCATACGAGCGCCGCGCGCCGCGGTTTCGAAACGTCTGGCCAGGCGGGGAGCGATCGCTCCGCCCGCGTTCATGGCGAGGTGCAGTAGGGCCGGTGCAGCAGTACTCCCGGTACGGCGGCGCAGCCAACCGAACACCAGCCCGCCTGCCGTGGTGACGGCCGCGGTGAGGGGAACGCTGTCGCCCACGGCTCGCGCGGGAGCGATGTGCCAGAGTCCGAAAGTCGCCGCACCCACCGATGCACCGGCCGGCGGACCGAGAACACGGTCCAGCAAAGGGTCGAGCGTGCCGCGGAAAACGAGTTCCTCGCTGTAGACGGTTCCGAACGGGATGTGCACCCCCACCCATTCCCTGGTCGACACTTCGGGCCCGCGGTCGGCGAGTTCGGCCATTTGCCATCGCAGCGACGGAACGGCAAGGGCGACAACGTAACCGGCCACGACGCCGGAGGCCGCCAGCAGCCCCCAGCCCACGCCACGCATCGAACAACGGCCCGGGTCGGCTCGCAGTGCGAGCGCGTACACCGTGGCGAAACCGGCATTGGTCGCCGACCGCCCGCGTATGCCGAGACCGAGGCGGGGCAGGACCGCGTTGTTCCAGACTAGCGGAACGGATACGGCCGCAACGACTTTCGCTAGTCGACCGGGACTCACTTCGTCTTCCGCTCGAATTCCTCCGCGGCCTCCACTTCGAGCCGGATCCGTTCGGAACGTTCCGCCGTCCAGTCCGGCGGCGCGGCGATGGCGGCCCAGCCGTCCAGCACCAGGCTCCCGTAGCGGTGCCCGTGCCCGTCGGTGACGCCCTGCGCGTTGGTCAGATCGGCGGCCACCTGCCAGAACGTGACGAACGGCCACCAGCGCATCTGGGAGGAGACATCCGAGCCGCGCGGCTCCGACAGCCAGTCCGGGCGCGAGAAGATCAGATCCGCCGACCACCAGACGATGGGGTCGGACGCGTGTTGCAGATACGCGATGCGCGGCGGCCGCCATTCCGACGAAGGCCGCGCCAGATCGGCGCTGTCGGAGGCGAACCGGACCACCAGCCCGTCGGCGTACAGCGGCTGGACCTCGCGGGAACCGGGATCGCGGCGGGCGACGAACTGCTGCCACAGCCGGTTGGAGTTGGGCGGGCCGACCCACAGCGCGCCGTCGACCTTGGCCCGCAGGTCGGCCAGACCGTCGAACGCCGCCTCGGAACCCTGTGAGCCCAGGCTCTCCCCGTACACCAGTAGTTTGGGCCGCACCTCCGGCGGCCGGGCGGTCCAGTGCCCGTACACCGCGTCGAACAAGTCCCTGCCCGCCGCGGTGGCCTTGTTGCGGTCGGCCAGGAACGACAGCACGCTCGGCAGATACGAGTACTGCGTGGCGACGATCGCCGTGTCGCCGTCGTACATGTACTCGATCGCCCCCGCCGCCAGTGAGTTCACCCAACCGGTCCCGGTGGTGGTGACCACCACGAGCGCCTTCCGGTCGAACGCTCCGGTGCGTTCCAGCTCGGACACCGCCAGCTCGGCCGGCTCCTGATCCCCTTCGACCGACTCCAAGCCGACGTAGGCGCGGATGGGTTCCTTGGCCGGACGGCCGGTGACCGAGGTGATGCGGCTCGCCGTCGGCCCGTGCGAGACGAACCAGCGCCCCTCGAAACCGAGGGTCTCCCATTTGGCCAGCGAGGCCGGGCTGCCGGAGCGCTCCGGCTGCTGCGGCTGCACCGCGTTCACCGAGGTGTGGTCGTTGCGCACGCTGAAGGCCGAGTTGGCGACCGCGAAGAACGCTTGGGTGGCGACACCGTTGAAGATCGTCACCGCCAGCACCACCAGCACCAGGAACCCGGCGGCCGGAGCGAGTTCGCGCGGCACCCGCACCCACCGGTTGAGCAGGCGGGCCAGGAACAGGATGATCTCCCGCACCGTCCGGTAGACCGCGACCGCCGCGGCGCCGACCGTCAAACTGAGCAGACCGGTGCGCAGATAGGCGGGCGTCGTGGTGCCCGCCATGCCCATCAGCGCCGTGATCTCACGCTGCCAGCGCGCCGACTGCACCAGCATCAGCGCGGCGCACAGGGCGGCGGTGAGCAGCACGGCGGACTTGATCGCGTAACGCGCCCACGTCGGCGGCGGTGAGATCTTCAGCCGCGGCCGCACCCACAGCCGGAACAGCCACTCCAGCAAACAGCCGGCGCCGTACCCGATGGCGGCGTTGATCCCGCTGATCAATCCTTGGAACAGCCAGTCGCGCGGCAGCAGCGACGGCGTCACCGACAGTGCGAAGAACACTGTCGCCACCACCAAGCCGACGTAGTTCAGATCGATGACGTCCTCGGCGCGCCGGGTCGCAGCGACCGCGCGCGTGCGCAGCTTTCGCATGGTCCCGGCGGTCTCCAGCATTCGACCAGTATGGCGGTCACCACCGACGGTCCGGCGCGTCGCCCACCGCGACGCGGGCGGGTACGACGCGGATCACACCGCTCGCGGCCCCGTGATCGAACCCTGTCGCGCGGATGGCAACTACCCATTCCGCTCGAGTAGTTGTACGCGGGTGCGCGGGTCGCGCCGTACGGAGACTTTTGGTCATGAGCACTACGACCGCGGGGCAGAAAGCCAGCGCCGCTTACGTCGCGCAGGCCGCGATCGCCTTCGGCATCAGCTTCGTCGGCGTCGGCATCGGGATCTACGCGCTGCCGCTGGACGTCTGGCAGCGCGGATTCCTCGGCATGTCCGTGCTCTTCCTGGTCACCAGCACGTTCACGCTGGCGAAAGTCGTGCGCGACCAGCACGAGGCGGCGACCATTCACGGTCGCATCGATCAGGCGCGGATGGAGAAGCTGCTCTCCGAGCACGATCCGTTCAATTCCGTCGCCTGAGTACGCGCACCTGGGCGGGCCCGGTAACGAGGGGTCCAGGCCCGCCCAGGTGGGCGTTTCGTCAGACGGTTCCCGCGCCGAACAGCCTCGGGAGCGTACCTTCGTGCGCGGCCCGCAACTCGTCCATGGTGATCGAGAACTGGCCCTGCACCTCGACCGAGTCGGAGCCCTGGTCGACCACGCCGATGCGCACCCACGGCAGTTCGCGAGCGGTGCACATGCGGGTGAACCTGGTCTCCTCCGAGCGGGGAACGGCGACGAGCACGCGGCCCGCCGACTCGGAGAACAGCGTGACGAACGGGTCGGCGTCCTCGGGAAGCAGGATGCGGCAACCGGTCTCACCGGCGAGCGCCGCTTCGACGACGGCCTGGGCCAGACCGCCCTCGGACAGGTCGTGCGCGGCGCTGATCATGCCGTCGCGCGAACCGGCGGTCAGCACTTCGGCGAGCAACTGCTCGCGGGCGAAATCGACCTTCGGCGGGACGCCGCCCAGGTGGTCGTGCGCCACCTGCGACCAGATCGACCCGCCGAACTCGTCACGGGTCTCGCCGAGCAGGATCAACGTCTCGCCCGGCTCCAGGCCGATGCCGGTCGGGATGCGACGGTGCACGTCATCGATCACGCCGAGCACGCCGACCACCGGGGTCGGCAGGATCGCGGTCTGGCCGGTCTGGTTGTAGAAGCTGACGTTTCCGCCGGTGACCGGGATGCCGAGCGCGACGCAGCCGTCGGCCAGGCCGCGCACGGCCTGCTGGAACTGCCACATCACGCCCGGGTCCTCCGGCGAACCGAAGTTCAGGCAGTTGGTGACCGCCTTCGGCGTCGCACCGGTGCTGGCCACGTTGCGGTAGGCCTCGGCCAGCGCCAGCTGCGCGCCCGCGTAGGGGTCGAGCTTGGTGTAGCGGCCGGAGGCGTCGGTGGCCAGCGCGATGCCGCGGCCGGTCTCCTCATCGATCCGGATGACGCCCGCGTCGGCCTGATCGGCGAGCACCGTGTTGCCGCGGACGTAGCGGTCGTACTGCTCGGTGATCCACTTGCGGCTGCACAACTGCGGGCTGGAGATCATCTGCAGCAGCGTGGCGCGCAGTTCGTCGGCGGTCTTCGGCCGGGCGAGCCGGTCGGGGGTGTCGGCGATCAGGGCGTCCTGCTCGTCGGGGCGCGCGACCGGGCGCTCGTAGACCGGGCCCTCGTGCGCGACGGTGCGCGGCGGCACGTCGACCACGGTCTCGCCGTGCCAGGTGACCACCAGCCGGTCACCGTCGGTGACCTCGCCGATCACCGTGGCCAGCACGTCCCACTTGCGGCACACGGCCATGAACGCGTCCACGTTCTCCGGGGTGACCACCGCGCACATGCGCTCCTGCGACTCGCTGGAGAGCACCTCGGCGGGCGTCATATTGGCCGCGCGCAGCGGCACCTTGTCCAGCTCGATGCGCATGCCGCCGTCCCCGGCCGCCGCGAGTTCGGAAGTGGCGCAGGACAATCCGGCGCCGCCGAGGTCCTGGATGCCGACCACCAGCTTCGCCGCGTACAGCTCGAGACAGCACTCGATGAGCACCTTCTCGGTGAACGGGTCGCCCACCTGCACCGAGGGCAGCTTCTTGCGGCCGGAGCCGGATTCATCGCCGGAGAAGGTGTCCGAGGCCAGCACCGAGACGCCGCCGATGCCGTCGAGGCCGGTACGCGCGCCGAACAGCACGATCTTGTTGCCGGTGCCGGAGGCGAAGGCCAGATGCAGGTCCTCGACCCGCATGACACCCGCGCACAGCGCGTTCACCAGCGGGTTGCCCTGGTAGGAGGCGTCGAACACGGTCTCGCCGCCGATGTTCGGCAGGCCGAGCGAGTTGCCGTACCCGCCGACGCCGCGCACCACGCCGTCCACCACGCGCCGGGTGTCGGCCGCGTCCGCCGCGCCGAAGCGCAGCTGGTCCATCACCGCGATCGGGCGCGCGCCCATCGCCATGATGTCGCGCACGATGCCGCCGACGCCGGTGGCCGCGCCCTGGTACGGCTCCACGTAGGAGGGGTGGTTGTGGCTTTCCACCTTGAAGGTGACCGCCCAGCCGTCACCGACGTCGACGACGCCCGCGTTCTCGCCGATGCCGGCGAGCATGGACGCGCGCATCTCGTCGGTGGTGGTCTGGCCGAAGTAGCGCAGGTGCACCTTGGAGGACTTGTAGGAGCAGTGTTCGCTCCACATCACCGAGTACATCGCCAGCTCGGCGTCGGTCGGCCTGCGACCGAGGATTTCCTTGATGCGGGCGTACTCGTCGTCTTTGAGGCCGAGTTCTTTGTAGGGTTGCGGCACGTCGGGGTTTGCTGCGGCTGCGCTGACGGTGTCGACCTGCGGAGTCACGGAGTACCAGGGTCCTTTCGGCCGGGCATGGGGG
The DNA here is from genome assembly GCF_035544775.1 of Nocardia implantans. NCBI lineage: Bacteria > Bacillati > Actinomycetota > Actinomycetes > Mycobacteriales > Nocardiaceae > Nocardia > Nocardia implantans. The sequence goes on from NZ_JAYKYQ010000008.1 coordinate 297,973, forward strand.
TCGGCAAGCCGGCGGAGCCGGCGGGGTGGGCAAGCTCAGCGAAGCGACGAGCGTGTCACTGGGCGGCGGGCGGAATGCCTGGGTGCAAGTTTAGAGGCACTGGGTACCGGCCATGCGCACCGGCTACTCTGAGCCGGTGAACGAAGGATCGGGGGTCGCGAATCCGGGTGAGAGATCGGTCACCTCGACCGCAGCGCCGACCGGAGGCGGCGGATCGGGGACCACACCCGCTGACGCGTTGCCGAACCCGCGCGCGCCGCAAGTACGCTGGCTGATTGCTGCCATCGCGTTGTTCGCGGTGTCCGCGCTCGTCTCGCTGCTGGCGCACTGGTGGCACGGCTACATCGACCTCCAGGTCTATCGCAACGGCGCCCGGGTCTGGCTGGACGGCGGCGATCTGTACGGCCCGATGCCGCCGGTCGAAGGGATCGGGCTGCCTTTCACCTATCCGCCCCTGGCCGCGTTGTTCTTCGCGCCGCTCGCCCTGATGCCGCTGGTCGCCGCCGAGGTGCTGGTGGTCGTCACCAACGTGGCCAGCCTCGGCATCTCGCTGTGGCTGGTGCTGACTCGCCTGCGGCCCGGGCTGTCGCGTCCGATGCTGCTCACGCTGGTCATCGGCGCGGTCGCGGTGGCGCAGTTCTTCGAACCCGTCCGCCAGACCTTCGGCTTCGGCCAGATCAACCTGGTGCTGATGGCCGCGATCACGCTGGACTGCCTGGTGCGCAAGCCGTTCTGGCCGCGCGGCATGCTGATCGGCATCGCGGTGTCGGTGAAGCTGATCCCGGCCGGGTATCTGCTCTACTTCGTGCTGCGCAAAGACTGGAAAGCCGCGGGTACGCTGGTGCTCTCCGCGATCGCGGCGGTGGGCCTCGGATTCCTGCTGTTCCCCGGCGATTCCGTGGACTACTGGTTCCACACCCTCGCCGACACCGGCCGGATCGGACCTCCGTACTTCGCGGGCAACCAGTCCATCAAAGGCATGGCGTTCCGCCTCGGCGTCGACGACACAGCGGCCACCCTGCTGTGGATCACCCTGTCGGTCCTGGCCGTGGCGCTGGCCGCGGTGTGGATGCGCAGGCTGATCGACGCCGGCGCCACCGTGGCGGCGCTGCTGGTGAATGCCGCCACGGTGCTGCTGGTCTCGCCGGTGTCCTGGTCGCACCACTGGGTGTGGATCGCGCCGGCGATGGTCGTCACCGCTGACCTCATGGTGCGCGGCACGCGCAGCCCTCGGATGATCGGCGTGGTGGCGGTGGCCGCCGTGCTGTTCCTGATCGGTCCGCACTGGCTGCTGCCGCACTCGCACGACCGCGAGCTGGGCTGGGCCTGGTGGCAGCAGATCATCGGAAGCAACTACGTCCTCGCCACTTTCGCCGTGTTCGTCGTGGCGGTGTTCACCTACCGGCCGGTGACTTCCGGCGTGAGGAAGGCCGCCAGCGCGGCGGCGTAGGCGGGAACGTCGAACGCCCCCATCAGTTCGCGCGCCGAATGCATCGCCAGCTGCGGCGCGCCGACGTCGACGGTCGGCATGCCGGTGCGCGCCGCGGTCATCGGCCCGATGGTGGAGCCGCAGGGCAGGTCGGCGCGATGTACATAGCGCTGCAACGGGACCGCGGCCTGCGCGCACGCCAGCGCGAACGCGCCCGCGCCGGTGGCGTCGGTGGCGTAGCGCAGATTCTGGTTGACCTTCAGCACCGGCCCGCCGTTGACCTCGATCCGGTGCGCGGGTTCGTGCCGCTCCGGATAGTTCGGGTGCGTCGCGTGCGCCATGTCGCCGGACGCGCACACCGAACCGGCCAGAGCGGCCAGGTAATCGGCGCGGCCGCCGCCGCGCGCGAGCACGATGCGTTCCAGCACCGCGGGCAACAGATCGGATTGCGCGCCGCGATCGGACTGACTGCCGACCTCCTCGTGGTCGAACATGGCCAGCACCGGGACCGCCGCGCCCGGCTCATCGATCGCGGCGAGAAACGCCTGCAAGCCCGCGAAACAGGTGCCCTGGTTGTCCAGACGCGGCGCGCTGACCAGGTCCTGGTCCCGCCCGATCAGCCTGCTCGGCGTGAGGTCGTGGGTCATCAGCTCCCAGCCGAGCACATCGCCCGGATCGACCTCGGCCCAGTCGGCCACGAAATCGATGAAGGCAGCCGCCTCGTACCCCGCGCCCCACACCGCGTTGACATGCCGCTGCGGATCCAGCGTGACACCCTTGCGGTCCTCGGACAGATGGATGGCCAGTTGCGGCACCCGCAGGATCGGCTCATCGATGCGAACCAGGCGCTCGCGCACCGTGTTTCCGTCCCGCATGCTCAGCCGCCCGGAAACACCCAGCTCCCGGTCGAGCCACGAGTTCAGCCACGCGCCGCCGTAGGGCTCGAGCCCGACCAGCTGCCAGCCCGCCGACGTCAGGTCGGGATGCTGTTTGACCCGCAGGTTGGGACTGTCGGTGTGCGCTCCGACCACGCGGAACGGGGTCGCGCCCTCGGTGTCCCCCGCCGCCCAGGCGACCAGCGAGCCACCACGAACCACGTAATGCCTGCCCGTGCTCTGCGCGGGCCAGGTCTGCGACTCGGCGAGCCGGGTGAACCCCCGCGCGTCCAATTCCGCGGCGACCGTGCGGCAGACGTGGAACGGCGACGGGGACGCATCGATGAACGCGCACAGCCCGGCGGCCGTGGCTGCGGTGGTGGAGACGGGCATGCCTGCGATCCTAGGCAAGCGTGACGTGACCGGCGTGTCCCGGCCGCCGCGCCCGCGCGGCGAATACCGGCCGAACCGGTGTGAACTATGCCGTTACCGCCGCATGGAGATCACCATGAGGCGTCCCCGATTCGACCGCGACATAAGGACAAGAATGGTCTGACATCCGATCACGAATCGGATGTTCGCGGCATTCATCGGACGAATGTCCGGTACGCGAGAGTATTTACTCCGAGGCGATGGAAACCAGGTCGAGCAATCGCATGAGTTCGGTATATCGGCGCGCGCCGATTCGCCCGCGCAACTCCTGCTCGGCGCGCGCTTCCTCCGCGCGCACCTCGGCGACCAGGTCGGCGCCGAGCCTGCTGAGACCGATCAGGATGCGGCGCCGATCGTCCTGGGCGGCGAGCCGGAAGATCAGGCCGCGCTCGGCCAGATAGTCGGCATGCCTGGTGGCCGAGGAGGGCGCGAGCTGCGATTTGGCCGCCAGCTCGGTCATCGTGATGCCCGCGTCGCCACACAGGTTCGACAGCATCGACCACTGATCCGGCGACAGCTGCCTGGCGCACAGCGCCGCGTCCAGGTGCCGTACCCAACCGCGCTCCGCGGCACGCAGCGCGCCATGCAGCGTCGAATTTCCGCTTACAATGGACGTCATTATTTCCCGCCTGCCGTGAATTCCGCTCGAACGAGAAGAAGAGTACCGAATGTCGACGTCGATCGAGAGCCCCGACGGCACGATCGAGGTCATGAACATAGTTCCGCGGCAGGGACCCGGCGGTATCGTCGCACCGTCCTGCGATGCGGCCATATCGCTCGCGGTCGAGGAAATCAACCAGGGCCCGGGAATTCTGGGGCGGGAAATTCGTACTACGAATATCGACGGAGGACGACCGCCGCACCAGGTGGCCGCTGAGGTCTCCGCCCTGCTGGCCACCGGCATGGTGCACGCGATCACCGGCTGGCACACCTCCGCGGTGCGCCGAGCGGTGGCGCGAGCCGGTGCGGGACGGGTGCCGTACCTGTACGCCACCAGCCACGAGGGCATGACCGACGAACTGCCCGGCGTGCTGATGGTCGGCGAGCACCCGGCCGGGCAGACCGTGGCCGCCGTGCACTGGCTCGAACGCGAGTACGGCGTGCGGCGCTGGGCCGTCATCGGCAACGACTACATCTGGCCGCGCCGGTCCGCCCGGGCGATTCGGGCGAGCCTGGCCGATCCGGCCGCGATCGTGCTGGAACGGTATGTCCCGCTGGGGTACGCGGACTTTTCGGACTTTCTCGCTCACCCTGCCCTGGACCTGGCCGACGCGGTGGTGATCCTGATGGTCGGCGCCGACGTCGCCCGCTTCAACCGGCAGTACGCGGCCGGTGGCCGCGACACGGGGCAACTGCGGCTGAGCCCGGCCGCCGACGAGAACGTGTTGCTGGCGGCGGGCGCGGAGGCCAACCACGACTTCTTCGTGGCGTCCAGCTTCTTCCTGGACGAGCGCGTACCCGACGCGCGCGACCGGATGACCCGCTACCGCGCGCGGCACGGCGCGTTCGCCCCCGCGCTGACCAGCTTCAGCAACGCCACCTACGAAGCCATCCACACCCTCGGCGCGCTCGCGCGGACGGTCGGGTCACTGCAAGTGCCGGAGATCCTCGGCGCGCTCGATCACGGCCTGTACCTGGAAACCCCGTCCGGAATCCGGGGTTTCCGAGGCAACCAGGCGATTCAGCACGGCTACGTGGCCCGGGCGAACGGCGTGGACTTCGAGATCATCGACCGCATCAGCTGAATCGGCGCCGGGACGATCAGACCCCTACGAGCGTGTCCAGCACCGAGAGGAACAGGCCGAGCCCGTCGTCGCTGGGACCGGTCAGCGGCTCGGTGGCGTGTTCGGGGTGCGGCATCAGCCCGACGACGCGACCGTTGGCCGACGCGATGCCCGCGATGCCACGCTGCGAGCCGTTCGGGTTGGCGCTCGCGTAGCGGAAGACCACCCGGCCCTCGCCCTCGAGCTGGTCGAGCACCGCCTCCGAGGCCTGATAGCGCCCCTCGCCGGACTTGAGCGGAACGAGGATCTGCGCGCCCGGCTCGAAGCGGGAGGTCCACGCGGTCGACACCGATTCCACGGTGAGCCACTCGTCGCGGCAGATGAAGTGCAGCCCCTCGTTGCGGGTCAGCGCGCCGGGCAGCAACCCGGCCTCGCACAGCACCTGGAAACCGTTGCAGATGCCGAGCACCGGCAGCCCGGAACCCGCCGCGCGCACGACCTCGCCCATCACCGGGGCGAAGCGCGCGATGGCGCCCGCGCGCAGGTAGTCGCCGTAGGAGAAGCCGCCGGGCACGATCACCGCGTCGACGCCCTTCAGGTCGGCGTCGGCATGCCACAGGCTCACCGCCTCGGCGCCTGCCAAGCGCACCGCCCTGGCCGCGTCGATGTCGTCGAGCGTGCCGGGGAACGTGATGACCCCGATGCGCGCGGTCATGAGACGCGAACCACCTTCCACTCCTCGATCACCGTGTTGCACAACAGCGATTCGGCGATCTGCTCGAGCGCCGCGTCGTCGACGCTGTCATCGACGTCGAGTTCGAATCGCTTGCCCTGCCGCACGTCCGAGATGCCCTCGAATCCCAGGCGGGGGAGTGCGCCGACGATGGCCTGCCCCTGCGGATCCAGGATCTCGGCCTTCGGCATCACCTCGACCACGACTCGTGCCACGCGTTGCTCCTCATGTGGTTGGGGGGTTACCTCAGCAGCGTAGTTGTGCTGGTCGCCTGCGTCATCCGCGGGGTCGGCCGAGACCGCGCGCTGTCGCGGAGAACACACCCGGCGTGGCTAGCATGACGGCATGCGCATAGCCCACTTCGGTCATTCCTGCCTTCTCGTCGAGCTGCACGGCAAGAAGATCCTGTTCGATCCGGGCACCTTCTCGCACGGCTTCGAGGGCCTCACCGGCCTGGACGCGATCGCGGTCACCCATCAGCATCCCGATCACATCGACCCGAACCGGATCGAGGCGCTGATCGACGCGAACCCCGGCGCGCGCTTGCTGTCGGACCCACAGACCGCCGAGCAGCGCGGCGAGCGGTGGGAAGCGGTGCACGCGGGCAACGTGCTCACTCTCGGCGATCTCCGCATCACCGGCGGCGGTGGCAGGCACGCCGTCATCCATCCGGAGATCCCCGTGATCGACAACACCGTCTTCCAGTTGGGCACCGCCGAGGACCCGGCACAGCTCGTGCACCCCGGCGACTCGCTGTGGGTGCCGCCGGTGCCGGTGGGCGTGCTCGCCGCTCCGGCCGCCGCGCCCTGGATGCGGGTCAGCGAAGCCGTCGATTACCTGCGCGCGGTGGCTCCGCGTGTCGCGCTGCCCATCCACTACGGCATCATCCGGGATGAGGCGCAGGGCATCTATTTCGGCAGGCTGTCGGAGATGGCCCCGGCCGGAACCGAATTCCGCGTGCTCGGGCCGGAGAGCGACACCGATCTGTAGCGCTACCCGGCGTAGGTGGCGAGGAAGATCGCCTCGGCCAGCGCCATGTGTTCGATCTCCTTCGGATCCACGCTCTCGTTGGGCGCGTGGATCAAGGACTTCGGCTCCTCGACACCCATCAGCATGATCTCCGCGTCCGGGTAGGTGGTGGCGAAGACGTTGCACAGCGGGATCGACCCGCCCTGCCCCTGGGTCGTCGCCGGGCGGCCATAGGACGCGGCGAGCGCCGCTTCCATCGCGGCGCGCGCCGGGCCGCCCGTCGAGGACCGGAAAGGCGCTCCGGCGCCTTCCAGTTCGACGGTCAGCTCGGCACGCCACGGGGTGTGCGCCTCCAGATGCGCGACGAGCGCCCGGTACGCGGCATCCGGGTCGGTGCCCGGCGGGATGCGCAGATTGAGGCGGGCGCGCGCGGTCGCGGGGATCGCGGCGGCCGATCCCACCACCGGAGGGGCATCGATGCCGAGCACCGTCAGCGCAGGCCGGGCCCACAGCATGTCGGCGACGGTGCCGTCGCCGACGAGTTCCACTCCGCGCAGAACGCGCGCGTCGGCGTGGAACTGCTCGCTCGGATACTGGACGCCGGGCCAGACCTGATCGTTCGGCAGCCCGTCGATGGCGGTGTTGCCCCGCTCGTCGCGCAGCGAGGCCAGCAGGCGGATCAGCGCGGCCAGCGCGTCGGGCGCCGGACCGCCGAACATGCCGGAATGCAGAGGGCTGGCGAGGGTTTCGACAGTGACCACCACGTTCACGCCGCCGCGCAACGTCTGGGTCAAGGTCGGCACGCCCGCGGCGAAGTTGCCGCAATCGCCGACCACGATCGCGTCCGCGCGCAGCAGGTCCGGATGGGCCTCGACGAAACGCTCGAGTCCACCGGTGCTCTGCTCCTCGGAGCCCTCCGCGACGACGGTGACGCCAAGCGGCAGGTCCGGGCCCAGCGCCCGCAACGCCGTCAGGTGCATGACGATGTTGCCCTTGCAGTCGGCGCTGCCGCGTCCGTACCAGCGCCCGTCGCGCTCGGTCAGTTCCCACGGCAGGGTGCGCCACGCCGCCTCGTCCATCGGAGGCTGCACGTCATAGTGACAGTAGAGCAACACCGTGGGCGCGCCGGCGGGGGCGGGCCGGGACGCCACGACCGCCTTGGTGCCGTCCGGCGTTTCGTGCAGGCCGACCGTGGTGAGTCCGGCGGCGGCGAACGCGTCGGCCACCCACTGCGCCGCCATGTCGCACTCCTCGATCGGATACTGCCGCGGATCGGCCACCGACCGGAACGAAACCAGCTGTGCCAAATCGGTTTTCGCCTGTTCCATCAATCCGGCCACCGCACCGCGCAATTCCGCCACCCGCACATCCTCCGCCATTCCCCCACCCTATCCCCGGCCCTCGGGCACAGTTCGCACCGCCGGGCGGGTGTCCACGCGGAAGCGCGTAGTGCGTCGAATGGCGGAATGGGTGTGCCAAGCTGAGCGTCGAGGGTGTCGGCAAACTGTCGGCATTCTCGGCAGGCACGCCCGCACACCGTCGAATCGGGAGGCCGTTGACATGTCCGAAGCAGCCGATGACCTGTTCGCCCTGCCGGGGCTCAGCCGGTCCGCGCCGCGGGCCGGATTCCCCGCGCACGAGATGTTCCCGCAGGTCGCCTACGAAATCGTGCACGACGAACTGATGCTCGACGGCGTCTCCAGGATGAACCTGGCCACGTTCTGCACCACCTGGGTGGACGACCAAGCGCGCAGGCTGATGTCCGAGTGCCTGGACAAGAACATCGTGGACAAGGACGAGTACCCGCAGACCGCCGAGCTCGAGCGCAGGGCCGTCCGGATGGTCGCCGATCTGTGGCACGCGCCGGACCCTGCCGCCACGCACGGCACCTCGACCATCGGGTCCAGCGAGGCGGCCATGCTCGGCGGCTTGGCGGCGAAATTCCGCTGGCGCAAGCGCGGCGGCACCGGGACGCCCAACTTCGTCTGCGGGCCGGTTCAGGTGTGCTGGGAGAAGTTCGCGCGCTACTTCGATGTCGAGATCCGCCAGATCCCGCTGCGCGGCGACCGGCTCACCATGCACCCCGACGACCTCGCGGAATTCTGCGACGCGAACACCATGATGGTCGTGCCGACCTTCGGCCAGACCTACACCGGGTTGTTCGAGGACGTCGCCGGGATCAGCGCCGCGCTCGACGCGTTGCAGCGCGACAAAGGCCTGGACATCCCCATCCACGTCGACGCGGCCAGCGGCGGCTTCCTCGCCCCGTTCGCGGCACCGGATCTGGTGTGGGATTTCCGGCTGCCCAGGGTGAAGTCGATCAACGCCTCCGGCCACAAGACCGGGCTGGCCCCGCTCGGCGCGGGCTGGGCGATCTGGCGCGAAGCCGCCGACCTGCCGCGGGAGCTGATCTTCGACGTCGACTACCTCGGCGGCAGCATGGCCACCTTCAACCTCAATTTCTCCAGGCCGGGCGGGCAGGCGATCACGCAGTACTACCAGTTCATCCGGCTGGGGCGCACCGGTTACGCGCGGGTGCAGTCCGCGATCTACCGCGCGGCGCAGCACTTGGCCGCCGGCCTGCGCGGGCTCGGGGTCTTCGAGCTGATCCACGACGGCGATCCGCAGCGCGGCATCACGGCGGTGTGCTGGCGGCTGACCGGCGATCCCGGCTTCAACCTCTACGACCTGTCCGACCGGCTGCGCTCCCGAGGCTGGCTGATCGCCGCCTACCCGCTGCCCGCCGACCGGAACGACGAGACAGTGATGCGCGCGGTGCTGCGCCACGGCTTCACCATCGACATGGCCGACCTGCTGCTCGCCGATCTCGACCGCTGTATGGATCAGCTGCGGCAGCGGCCGTTCGCCACCTCGCTCACCCGTGCGGAGGCCGGCGGCTTCACCCACGACGCGGCGCCCGCCGTGGCGGAGACGACGATCGCCGCGTCCTGATCATGACAGCGCCGCCGCCCGGCTACGCCATTCGCGGGCGGCGGCGCCGATCGGTCGCGCCACAGCGGTCCCGACCGGCCGCGGGCGACGGAGCCGACCCGCCCCCGCCCGCGGCGTCAGTCATGCGGCCCGAGCCGCCCGGAAGGGCTCCCACCGGTAGGTGGCGCCGGTCGCGCCGTGGAACAGGGCGAGGTCGACGGCGTCGAGCATGGCTTGACGCGGGCCGGACCGCCCCAGCTGGGCGGCCGAAACGGCCAGGCGAAGCACGCCGCCGCGACGGGCGGTGCGCGCGGCGCCCATGACCAAGGCGCGGCACCACCACGGTTCCGCGCGGAAGCCTTCGCCGATGCCGTACACCCTCGCCTTCTGCGCCGTGTTGCGCTCCAGGTCGATGATCGAGGTGAGGCCGAGCGCCAACCGGAAACCGGCATCGGGCAGCGCGTCCAGCGCACCCGCCGAGGCATCCCAGCGCGGGGCGGCGAACAGCCGGGTGCGCAGGTCGGCCTGCTCGAGCACCCGGTCGGCGGCGGTCAACCGCAGCCGCGCCTCGTGTCCGGGCAGCGTGGCGAACTCGGCGCGCCGCCGCTTGGTGGCCGCCTGGTCGTAGCCGTGCAGCACGATCGCGTCGCCCCTGGCCCGCCTGCCGCGCAGCCATGCCTGCGTCGCCGGGTCCTCGAGCAGCCGGTATTTGCCCTTCAACCGCGGCGCGACCAGCAGCGAGAGCGGCACGCCGCGCCGATCCATCTGTTCGGCGAATTCGATCGCCAAGTCCCGGGTGGTGTCCCTGATCCCGGAGACCGACACGATCAGCTCAGCGTTCATGACCCCACGGTGCCAGCCGCACGTGTCCGTGATGTGCAGACTGTATGACCAGGTGGCGAACACTGCGCCACAGCTGCGTCGAGCGGTCGCCCCGCGCTCGGCGCGTCGCCGCCACCAGCGGCGCGCCGGTGCGTCACGCGTCGGCGAGACCGACCGTGTCCAGCACCCAGGCGTGCTCGAAGGCCACTTCCCGCCATTTCTCGTAGCGCCCGCTGACCCCGCCGTGGCCCGCGCTCATCTCCGTCTTCAGCAACAGCGGCGCGTCCCCGGTCGCGGTGGCGCGCAGCTTGGCGATCCACTTCGCCGGCTCGACGTAGAGCACGCGGGTGTCGTTCAGGCTGGTGATGGCCAGGATCGCCGGATAGTCCTTGGCCTCGACGTTCTCGTACGGCGAGTAGGACTTCATGTACGCGTAGACGTCCTTGTCGGCCAGGGGGTTACCCCACTCGTCCCACTCGATCACGGTCAGCGGGAGCGACGGATCGAGGATCGAGGTGAGCGGATCGACGAAGGGGACGTTCGCCAGGATGCCCGTGAACAGCTCGGGAGCCAGGTTCGCCACCGCGCCGACCAGCAGGCCGCCCGCGCTGCCGCCGTCGGCGACCATCCGGTCCGGGGCGGTGACCCCGGTGTCGACCAGATGCCGTGCGGCGGCGACGAAGTCGGTGAAGGTGTTCTTCTTGGTGAGCGTCTTGCCGTGCTCGTACCAGAGCCTGCCCATCTCGCCGCCGCCGCGCACGTGCGCGACGGCGAAGACCATGCCGCGATCCAGCAGCGACAATCGGGCAACCGAGAAGGACGGGTCGATGCTCGCCTCGTAGGAGCCGTAGCCGTACAGCAGCAGCGGCTTCGGCCCGTCGGCGGTCGTCTTCTTCCGCACGAGCGAGATCGGGATCCGGGTGCCGTCCTCGGCCACGGCCCAATCCCGGTGCTGCTCGTACTCGTCGGCGTCGTAACCGCCGAGCACCGGCTGTTCTTTGCGCAGCAGCAGCTCTCCGGTGGCGGGAACGTAGTCGAAGACCTGCATCGGGGTGATGAAGGAGGTCAGGCCGATGCGCAAGGTCGGCTGGGCCCACTCCGGGTTGGAGCCGGTGCCGACCGCGAAGAGTTCCAGATCGAAATCGAGTTCGCGCCGCTCGCCGTAGCCGGAGGCGGTCAGCGGCCACACCGCGATCCGGGTGAGCGCCTCGCGCCGGTAGCTGAGCACCAGGTGGTCGCGGAACGCGTCGATGTCCTCGAGCCGCACGTCGTCGCGATGGCCGATCAGCTGGGTGAGGTTCGACGGGTCGTCCACCGGCGCCTCGGCGAGCACGAAGTTCTCCGCCTTGACGCCGTCGACCACGTCGTTGTGCAGGATCAGGAACCGGTCCTGCCCGCCGATCACCGCGTGCTCGGCGGAGTACTCGACGCCCTCGCGGCGCGGCAGCAGTACCCGGAACTCGCCCTCGGGATCGTCGGACTCGAGCACCCAGCCCTCGCTGGTGATCTTGGAGCCGACCCAGATCATCAGGTATTTCTCCGAGCGGGTCGCACCGATGCTCACCCAGTAGCGCTCGTCGGGTTCGTGGAACACCTTGACGTCGGGATCGGTGCTGCCGAGCCGGTGGCGCCACACCGTGTCGGGCCGCCACGACTCGTCCACGGTCTGGTAGAAGACATGGCTACCGTCCAGCGACCAGGTCGCGCCGGGAGCGGTGCCCGCGATCTCGTCGCCGAGCAGTTCGCCGGTGCGCAGATCCTTGAAGCGCAGCACGTAGCGCTCGTCGCCGACGTTGTCCACCGAGTAGGCCAGCAGCGTGCCGTCGTGGCTGATCGAGAACGCGCCGAGCGCGAAGAAGTCGTGTCCCTCGGCCAGCTCGTTGCTGTCGAGCAGCACCTCTTCGCCCGGGACCTCGGTCTCGGCGTCCAGCTGCGGCGGCGTCCACGCGTCGATCCCTTCGGCCTCGGCGTCGATCGGGCACCGGCAGTGCACACCGTATTGCTTGCCCTCGAAGCTGCGCGAGTAGTACCAGTAGTCGCCCAGCCGGGTCGGCACCGACAGATCGGTCTCCTGCGTGCGCGCCTTGATCTCGTCGAAGATCGTCTCGCGCAGCGTGCTCAGGTGCGCGGTCTGCGCCTCGGTGTAGGCGTTCTCCGCCTCGAGGTAGGCGATGACGTCGGGGTTGTCCTTGTCCCGCAGCCACTCGTACTCGTCGACGAACACGTCGCCGTGGTGCACCCGCTCGGTGGGCACCTGCTTGGCGACCGGCGGCGCCACCGCGCCGCTACCGGGTTCGGAGATCGTTCCGCTGTCGAGAGCCATGGCGTCCACCCTACTGTTCGGCCGCCTCGCCGCCCGCCGCACGGATGATGCCGTCGAGCACGTCACCGGTGCGGCGCAGATCGCGCATCGCCTGATCGATCCTGGCTCGTTCCTCGGTGAGCTTTTCCACCAGGAACGGCGTGGCCATGGCGTTGGGCGTGCCGTCGACGTCGTTGATGCACGGCAGCAGTTCCCCGATCGTGTCGCTGTGCAGGCCCGCGGCGAACATCTCCTGGATGCGCAGGACCCGCTCGACCGCCGCCTCCGCGTACTCGCGCTGCCCGCCGGAGGACCGCTGCGAACTCAGCAGGCCCTTGGTCTCGTAGTACCGCAGCGACCGGACGCTCACGCCGGTCCGCTCGGCCAGTTCACCGATCCGCATCTTCACTCCTTGACCTAACATCAATGTCAGGTTTTACGGTACAGCCATGCTGCTTCTGACCGAATACCGCAACCACCCGCTCGACCTGCCCAACCGGATCGTCATGGCGCCCATGACCCGGCTGCGCTCGCTGCCCGACGGGTCCCCGACCAGCGATGTCGCCGACTACTACGCCCAGCGCGCGACCGCGGGACTGATCGTCACCGAGGGCATCTGGCCGCATTCGACCGGCCAGAGCGAAGCGTGGGTGCCGGGCTTGCAGACGCAGGCGCACGTCGCGGCGTGGCGCCGGGTCACCGAGGCGGTGCACGCACGCGGCGGACGGATCTTCGCGCAACTCATGCACGGCGGACGCAAGGGTCACCCGCTCGCCCGGATCGACGGATCCTGGCCGGCCGGACCGTCGGCGGTGCTCGACGACGACCGGGTGCATCTGATCGACGGCGGCAAGGCCGATCCGATCACTCCCGCCGCGCTCGATCGCGCCGGTATCGAGGCCGCGATCGGGCACTACGCCGCCGCCGCGCGCAATGCCGTGGCGGCGGGCTTCGACGGCGTCGAGATCCACGCCGCCAACAGCTATCTGCCGCACCAGTTCCTGGCCGACAACACCAACCTGCGCGACGACGAGTACGGCGGTTCGATCGTCAACCGCATGCGGCTGCCCCTCGCGGTGGTGGACGCGGTGACCGGGGCGATCGGTTCGCACCGCACCGCCATCCGGCTCTCGCCGGGCAATCCCCAGTTCAACATGTACGAAGCCGACCCGGCCCCGCTCTACCGCGCGCTCGTCGCCGAACTGGACGCGCGCGACCTCGCCTACCTGCACCTCACCGACAACGATCGCTACCCCGCGCTGCGCGATCTACGCCCGCGCTGGCACGGCACGCTCATCGCGAATATCGGCGAGAACCGCGAGCCGACCACGGCGGCGGGCGCGGAAGAGGTGCTGCGCGCCGGACACGCCGACTTGGTCTCGTTCGGCAGGTCGTTCATCGCCAATCCCGATCTGGTGCATCGCATCCGGTACGACCTGCCCCTCGCCCCCATTCGCGAGGAGTTCCTGTACGGCCGCACTGCCGAGGGGTACAGCGACTACCCCAACTGGACGGCGGCCCAACTGGTGGGGGACTGACTCGTCGCCAAGTCCTGCGAATACCCGAGAGGCCGAGCCCTCTCGTGGACACCGAGCGGTCGTCACCCGGCTGCCCGGCTTCCAGCGGATCGGAAGATGACGAATGCTCGGCTGTGGCACCGCAGCCGAGCGTTTCGCGGAGGCCCTCTCCGCGATCGACGCCGCCCAGCGCGATGACCGGCGACGACAAACGAGAGCCGACAAGAGCACGCAACCCGGCGGCGAGCTCAGTCGCCCAGCGCGCCCCGGATCGAGGCGGCGAGGTAGTCCAGATCCTCCCGCCGCGGACTGGTCGGGCGGCCGCGCAAACCGAACCCGTCGCCCGGCGTACGCGGGATGACGTGCAGGTGCACGTGGAAGACCTCCTGCCCGGCCGTCACCCCGTCCGCCAGAAAGAAATTCACCCCGTCGCAGCCGACCTCGCTGGTCCGCAACGCCGCCGCCAACCGCTGCCCCACCTGGAACAGCTTCCCCCCGACCTCCGGATCCAGCTCCGCCAGACTGCGCGCCGCCACCTTCGGCACCACCAGCAGATGCCCCGGCGTCATCGGCCGAATGTCCATGAACGCCAGGACATCGTCATCCTCATAGACCTTGCTCGACGGCGCCCGCCCGGCAACGATATCGGCGAAAATCGTGTAGGGATTCACGACCGGCAGCCTATGCGGTCTCCGGTCGCGGCGATGCCGGGTAATGGATAGCCCGGACACCACCGGTGCGGTACCATCGAATCAGCTCCTGGCAGTAGCTGGGAGAAGTGGACCCGGCTCCTCTCCGGACGGTGAGCAGTCGGGTTTCGCGCTATCTGGAGTGGTTGTCGACATCGATGACGTCGACAACCAAGGAAGCCACCAGTGGCCGCCAAACCCCACCGGCGCCGAACGCCCCAGGCTACGGCGTCAGGCCACCATAGTCCCGGCTCAGTGTGCGGCGGCAGATGCAGGTACGGCAGTTCCGCCGAAGCCTTACGAAGCGCTGCGGCGATGCAATTGCGATCGCGATGGTCCAGGCTCTCGCGCGATTCGATAACCAACCGCTCAGCCTGCAGATCCACCAGATAGGTGACCAATCGAGCCATACATTCGTCGCGAACGCGCACCTCAGCGCCTTTCCCGACGAAGACCGCGACGCGCACGCCTTCACATCGGGCCATCGTGGCGAGGATCTGCCGACGTCGTTGGTCCGGCTCCTTCGCGAAATGCCACCGGCGCTGGCCGGGCAAACCACAGACCGCGGACCACCGCTCGTGCGTGCTCGAGCAGCTGGGCGGGCGGTCGCGGCGAATCGACTCGTCCACGAAGGCGTGAATGGGCACCGGGGGACGATACCGGCCACCAGTCGAGCCGACGAACGATTTGGCCGCGAAAGGCGCAGTCCCCCTACAGGATCGGCGACGGTGAATACCTGGCCGCGTCCGGGTAGCGGTCGACGAGTTTCTGCACCTGGCCGATGACGTCGGCGACCTGGGACTCCGCCGCGCCGACGAAGGCGGACTTGTCCGACAGCGCCGCGTCGAGGGCGGGGCGGTCCAGGGGAAGGCGCGGGTCGGCGGCGAGGCGGTCGAGCAAGTCGGGTTCGCGTCCCTGCTCGCGCATCGCGAGGGCGACCGCGACGGAGTGCTCCTTGATCACCTCGTGCGCGGTTTCACGGCCGACACCGGTCCGGACGGCCGCCATCAGGATGCGGGTGGTGGCGAGGAACGGCAGGTACCGGTCCAGTTCGCGGGCGATCACCGCCGGGTAGGCGCCGAACTCGGCCAGCACGGTGAGGAAGGTCTCCATCATCCCGTCGATGGCGAAGAACGCGTCCGGCAGCGCGACACGGCGAACCACCGAGCAGAACACGTCGCCCTCGTTCCACTGCGCGCCCGCCAGCTCGGCCGCCATCGAGGCGTAACCGCGCAGCACCACCTGCAAGCCGTTGACGCGTTCGCAGGAGCGGGTGTTCATCTTGTGCGGCATCGCCGAGCTGCCCACCTGGCCGGGCTGAAAACCCTCGGTGACCAGCTCGTGCCCGGCCATCAGCCGGATGGTGTGCGCGAACGAGGACGGACCTGCGCCCACCTGCACCAGCGTGGACAGCACATCGTGATCCAGCGAGCGCGGGTAGACCTGGCCGACGCTGGTGAGCACGGTCGCGAAACCGAGATGCCGGGCCACCTGCTGCTCCAGCCGGGCGAGCTTGGCCGGGTCGCCGCCGAGCAGGTCGAGCATGTCCTGCGCGGTGCCCATCGGGCCTTTGATCCCGCGCAGCGGGTAACGCTCGATCAGTTCACGCAGCCGGGTGAGCGCGATCAGCAATTCGTCGGCCGCGGAGGCGAACCGCTTGCCCAGCGTGGTGGCCTGCGCGGCGACATTGTGCGAGCGGCCCGCCATCACCAGCGCCTGGTATTCGGCGGCGCGCTCGGCCAGTCGCGCGGCGATCGCCACGCCGTGCGCGTGCACGTGCTCGAGCGAGAGCCGGATCTGCAGCTGCTCCACGTTCTCGGTGAGGTCGCGGCTGGTCATGCCCTTGTGCACGTGCTCGTGCCCGGCCAGCGCGTTGAACTCCTCGATGCGCGCCTTCACATCGTGTCGGGTCACCCGCTCGCGTTCGGCGATGGAGGACAGGTCCACCTCGTCGAGCACGCGCTCGTAGTCGGCGATGACCCCCTCCGGCACCTCGACGCCCAGCTCCGCCTGCGCCCGCAGCACCTCCAGCCACAGCCGTCGCTCCAGTACGACCTTGTGCTCCGGCGACCACAGGTGCACCAGCTCCGGGCTGGCGTAACGGGTGGCGAGGACATTGGGGACGATGCTCACGTCCGGTCAGTCTAGTGCTCGGTAACGATCCACTTGCTGGGGCGTGGCACGGACGGGACCGTCCGTGCCCGCGTAGGCCGCCGCCTCCGGGGCCGCCGACCGCGCGGGCGGGGCCACGATGTCGATCACTTCCAGCAGCGCGCCGCGGGCCATCCGCCGCGGTTCCGGGTCCATCTCGGTGAGCGCGGCGACCACGGCTCCGTCCACCACCGCGACCAGCCGGCGCAGCTGTTCCGGCCGCACCATCCGGTCGGATCGACGCAGCACGTCGGCCAGCAGCTCGTCCAGCTGGGCGCGCAGCCGTAGCTGGACTTCGCGCAGCTCAGGGTGCCGCGCCGATGCGACCGAACGCTCGTAGCGTGCGATGAGTTGCCCGCGCGCGCCTTCGTCGGCCCCGTCGCTGCCCACCAGAAGGTCGAGCACCAGGTCGACGGTGGCCTCCGCGCCGCGGCGGCGGTGGCTCACCTCGCCGACCCGCCTGCGCATCGCGTCCAGCTCGGCATTGCCGCTGAACTCGACGGCCCGAGCGATGAGGTCGTCCAAGGATTCGAAATAGTAGGTGGTCGACGCCAGAGGCAGATCAGCGCGCGTCGCAACCGAACGATGCCGCACCGCCTCGAAACCGCCTTCGAGCAACAGCTCGGCAGCGGCGGCTATCAAAGCCTGGCGACGCCGTTCGCCTTTCGGGGTCGTCGCGGTGATCACCGTGCCATCGTGCCAGTCGTCATCAGTTCTTCCAGGGGAAATCAGCGAGGAAAAGCAACCATCGTTGTTTTACCGCATCCGCGCGGCCAGGGTGCCGAACTGCGAAAAGTTCTTGCCGGACAGGGCTTTCAGACGCCTAGATAGTGCCCTAGACGCAGCAGCGCCGCCTCGATGTCGGCGGTGGCTCCGGCAAACGAGAAACGAACCGTCCGGTGTCCGTTGACGGTGTCGAAATCCACCCCCGGAGCGAGCGCGACGCCGGTGTGGTTCAGCACGTCGGCGCACCAGGCGCGGGAGTCGTCAGTGAGGTGGCCGATATCGGCGTAGGCGTAAAAGGCGCCGTCGGCGGGGGCGAGGTCGGTGATGCCCAGTTTCGGCAGGCCGTCCAGCAGCAACCGCCGGTTCTCCGCGTACCGGCGCACGTGCCCGTCGAGTTCTTCCTTGGCCTCAGCGCCGAACGCGTGCAGCGCCGCGTACTGCGAGATCGCCGGCGGGCACACGGTCAGGTTGGAGGCCAGCCGTTGCAGCGCGGGGCGCAGGCCGCTCGGCACCAGCATCCAGCCCAGCCGCCAGCCCGTCATGGAGAAGTATTTGGAGACCGAGCCGATCACCACCGCTTCCCGCGAGGTCTCCCAGGCCGACGAGGTGGCGCTGTCGGGGCCCGTGTCGTAGGTGATGCCGTGGTAGATCTCGTCGGAGATCAGCAGCGTGCCGTGCTCCTCGCACCAGCGGGCCAGCGCGGCGAGCTCCGCCGGGGCGATCATGGTGCCGGTGGGGTTGGCGGGGCTGGCCACCACCAGGCCGGCGGGCGGCTCGGGAAGCGCCTCGAGCATGGCGACGGTGGGCTGGAACCTGGTCTGCGCGCCGCAGTCGAGTTCCAGCACGCGGCAGCCGAGCGCGGCGAGGGTGTTGCGGTAGGCCGGATACCCGGGACGCGCCACCACGACGGTGTCGCCCGGGTCGAACGCGGCGAGGAAGATCAGCGAGAACGCGCCGGACGAGCCGGTGGTCACGACCACGTCGTCCGGGTGGACCTGGTAACCGTAGGTTTCCCGATGGTGTTGTGCGATCGCTTCCCGAATCGCCAGAATGCCGAAAGTCTCCGTGTAACCGAGCAATTCGGACCCGATGGCCAGTTGAGTCGCGCGCAGGACGGGCGCGGGCGCAGGCGTCGACGGCTGCCCCGCCGCGAGCACGAGCACATCGCCGTGGGTCCGGGCGCGTTCCGCGGCGGCTTTCCACACATCCATCACGTAGAAAGGTGGAATGGTCGACCGGCGAGATTCTCTGGACACTCGACAGACGGTAGAGCACGCTTCGCCGCACAGTCGCGGTTATGGTCTACCCGATGCTCGATAAGTCTCGACGAGACGGACTCGACCGAGTGCGCGGAGTGGCCGGTATCGGCGTCATTCCGCGCGATTGGCGTGCGGGCTTGCCGCGCCGGTCCCGGCGGCGGCTTTTCGGCGATGGCGGCCGGTTCGATCCGCGCCGGCTGCGGGCCTGGTGGCAGCGCAGGCCGGACCCGCGCGACCTGTGGCGGCGCAAACCCACCGGCGATGAGTTGCTGGCGCTGGCGCGCAAGCACAAGGTGCTGCTGGGCGGGCTCGCGGCGACCGCGATGTTCGCCGCGGGCGACATGTCCTTCGCCGGGACGGTCACCGATCGCACGCCCGCACCGGACCGCGCCCAGCGCGTCGCCGTCGCCTATCCCCCGCAGATGCAGAACACCCCGCCTTCGGTGACCAGGTTGCTGAACGCGATCGCCAACGGTGAGCGGCTGCGCGAGCAGGCGGTGGTCGCGGCCGCAGCGCGCGCGACGCTCGAACGCGCGAAGGCCGAGGCGGCCGCCGCCGTGGCCGGTGAGCGGCAGCCGTGGATGACCGGAACCGCGCCGGTGCAGCCCGGGGCGACGCTGCCGGGCGGCCACGGCTTCGCGCTGCCCGCCCACGGCGTCTTCACCTCCGGCTTCGGGTCACGCTGGGGAACGTTCCACAACGGCATCGACATCGCGGGCCCGATCGGCACCCCGATCTACGCGGTCGCCGACGGCACCGTCATCGACGCCGGACCGGCGCAGGGCTTCGGCCTGTGGGTGCGGATCCGCCACGACGACGGCAGCATCACCGTCTACGGGCACATGTACGACTTCTTCGTCTCGGTCGGCGAGCGGGTGCCAGCGGGCATGCAGATCGCCCGCATGGGCAACCGCGGCGACTCGACCGGGCCGCACCTGCACTTCGAGGTGATCGCCGGCGGACAACACGTCGACCCGCAGCAATGGCTGGCGGTGCGCGGACTCACGTTCGGCTGAGCCCGCGACGCGCCGGGCGGCTCAGGGGAATCGAGCCGCGGCTCAGACCTCGATGCGGTTCTCCACGGCGGCCAGGCCGATGTCGGTGCGGTAGTGGCTGCCGGGCAGTTTGATCGCGGCGATGCGGTCGTAGGCGCGGGCGCGGGCTTCGGCGAGGTCGGCGCCGACGCCCACTACGTTCAGCACCCGTCCGCCCGCGGAGACCAGCGCGCCGTCCTCGCGCTGCGCGGTGCCCGCGTGCAGCACCGTGGCGTTCTCGTCGGACGCGCCCTCGCCAGCGCCGGAGATCGCGTCGCCGAGACGCGGACGCCCCGGGTAGTTCTCCGCGGCGAGCACCACGGTGATGGCGGAGCCGTCGCGCCAGCGCGGCGGGGCCACCTGTGCCAGCGTGCCGGTGGCGGTGGCGTACAGCAGCTCGCCGAGCGGGCTGTCCAGCAACGCCAGCACCGCCTGCGTCTCGGGATCGCCGAAGCGGCAATTGAATTCGACCACGGCGGGGCCGGCCGCGCCGATCGCCAGCCCGGCGTAGAGCAGGCCGGAGAAGCCGCTGCCGCGCCGCACCAGCTCGGCGGCAACGGGTTTCACCACGTCGTCGACGATCGCGGTGACGGTCTGCTCGGGCAGCCACGGCAGCGGCGTGTAGGCGCCCATGCCGCCGGTGTTGGGTCCGGTGTCACCGTCACCGACGCGCTTGTGATCCTGCGCGGGCAGCAGCGGAACCACCGTCTCGCCGTCGACCAGGCAGAACAGCGAGACTTCCGGTCCGTCCAAGAACGACTCCAGCAGCACCGGGTGGCCCTGCTCCAGCAGTTCGGCCCCGTGCTCGCGCGCCGCCGAGCGGTCGGCGGTCACCACCACGCCCTTGCCCGCGGCGAGTCCGTCGTCCTTCACCACCCAGGTGGGACCGAAGCGGTCGAGCGCGTCGTCCAGCTCGGCCGGGTTGTCCACCACTTCGCTGTGCGCGGTGCGCACGCCCGCCGCCGACATGACGTCCTTGGCGAAGGCTTTGGAGCCCTCGATCCGGGCGGCCGCGGCCGACGGTCCGAAGCACGGGATGCCCGCCACGCGCAGCGCGTCGGCGACGCCGAGCACCAGCGGGACTTCCGGGCCGATCACCACCAGGTCGGCATCCACCTCCGTGGCCAGCGCGACCACGTCCTCGGCGGCACACGGGTCGACCGGGCGAACCTGCGCGTGCTGCGCGATCCCGGCATTGCCTGGAGCGGCGAACAGCGCGGTCACCGCGGGGTCCCGGCGCAGGGCCAGGACGAGGGCATGTTCACGGGCTCCGGAACCGATGACGAGTACACGCACGGCAGACAGCCTAAACGAGCCGTTCGGCGGGATCGCCGCTGCCGGTGCGCGCGGAGGGGATGATGAAAGGGGACAACGGATGTGGGACGGCACCCGGCCCGCACCGACCACTGTGTCCTTTTCCGGCATGAGCGGGGGCCTGACCACTCGTGCCTCCGGAGCACCCGAAGGAAGTGCTGAAATGGGTCTGATCGACGGACTGATGGGCAACGCCGGCCGGATCGATCCGGGGCAGGCGCAACAGGAGTACGCCAAGCTCCTCGGCAACGGCGAACAGGTCTACGCGGCGTACCTGCTGGTCCGCGACGCGATGCTGTTCACGAACCGCCGCCTGATCCTCATCGACAAGCAGGGCGTCACCGGCCGCAAGGTGAGCTATCACAGCGTTCCCTATCGCGCGATCACCCACTTCTCGGTGGAGACGGCAGGCACCTTCGATCTGGACGCGGAGCTGGCCATCTGGATCTCGGGCAGCGACGAGCCGCTGCTGAAGCGGTTCAACCGGCAGGTGGACATCTACGAGGTGCAGGGCATCCTGTCGCACTTCGTCGCGGTATAGCGCGGGGCGCCTGCCGCGACTCGGGGCTACGCTGCGGGACATGGCTTCTGTCTTCAGCGCGATCATCGCCGGTCAGCTCCCGGGCCGTTTCGTCTGGGAGGACGACGAGTTCGTCGGTTTCCTCACCATCGCCCCGGTCACTCCCGGTCACACCCTCGTGGTGCCCCGCAAGGAGATCGACCAGTGGCAGGACATCGACGCGGGCACCTTCGCCCGGCTGACCGCCGTCGCCCAGAAGATCGGCCAGGCCGTGCGCGCGGCCTGGGACGCGCCGCGCGCCGGTCTGCTCATCGCCGGTCTGGAAGTGCCGCACCTGCACGTGCACGTGTTCCCGGCCTTCTCGCTGGGTGATTTCGACATCTCCGGCGCCGACCCGAACCCGAGCCCCGAGTCGCTGGACGAGGCGCAGGCCAAGATCAAGCAGGCGCTGCGCGATCTCGGCTACGGCGAAAACGTGCCCGCCTAACTCGCCACGTCGTGCAGGGGTGTGTCGACTCCGCCGACCGCGACCGTGGCCAGGGTCTGGCTGGGGGTCCAGTAGATCCGGCCGTGCTCGAAGTCCTGGTAGGTCCCGGTGTCCCAGGGGATTTCGTCGGTGGCCGGCCAGCCGAGCGGTCCGTTCTCGTAACCCGAGCGGTTCCAGCGGTCGCGGATCGCGCCGTGCACCCAGCACACGTTGTCGCTCGATTGCCGCCGATAGAGCGCTCCGCCCTGGAAACCCTGCACCTCACCCGTCGGCTGACCGTCCGGCCCGTGCGTCACGGTGCGGTCGGTGATCGGATACCCGAGCGGGCCCGCCTCCCAGCCCATCGCCTCGAACTTTCCCCACAGCGTTTCCGGGATGGCGTGCGCGCCGGTATCCGGATGCCAGTAGATGTAGCCGTGTTCGAACTGGGCGAAGCGTCCCGCGCCGTCGGGCGTCGTGATCTCCCCCTGCGTGATCCGCCGGCCGAGCCACGGATTCGCCGCCGCGCAATCGTTGATCGCGTTCGGCTCCGACCCGCTCGGCTCGCCGGTGGCGAAGCCGCGCACATCGTCGGCGAACACGTCCCAGGGGAAATTCGGTCCCACGTCGGTGTGCGTGCCGATGCCGAGGCACTCGGTGACGTACTTGTGGTCGGAGATGCCCTGACGCCGCTGGTAGGGCGGTGCGATGACATACGTGTCGAACCCGTACTTGCGCGCGTCCTGCACCGCGAGCCACGCCGCGATGCGGATGTCGTCGCGGATGCGCAGCCAGTCGTCCCGGCTCCACGCGACGCGGCTGCCAGCGAAACAGAGATTGATGGTGAACGAGTTCGCGTCCAGCACCGACCAACTGGCCAGGTCGGTGTCGACCACGTCGACCACCACGCGGTCGCGGACGGTGTAGTGGTAGCTCACCCCGTTCGCCGGATTGTTGAGGTAGTTGGCCAGGCTCTCCGCCGTTCCATTGCCTTCCTGGGTGTGCAGCAGGAAGTTCTCCACGCGGGCGCCGTGGCGGCTGGACGCGGAGTCGCCCATCCGGTCCAATTCGATGTAGTCGGGCTTTTGCATTGTGCCCCCTGAATTCGGCGCCTTCGACCATTGGCCGTAGTCGTCGGCGAGAACTTTGTCGATATCCACCACGACACCGCCGACCCGGTCGGCGTCGATGCGGATCTGATGCAGGTGCGCGGCGGGATGGTCGCCGTTGATCGAGGGATCGCCGGACCAGTTGTGTTGCCAGAACCAGCTGGCGACGCCGTCCTCCAGCGCCCAGTCGATGCATCGGGCATTGCCGTACATGCCGGTCCATTCCAGACCGACCACCGACGCCCAGCCTCGGAGAAACGGCGCGATCAGCGAATTCCATTCCGCCAGCGTCGGATTTGCGTCGACCGGGGCATACAGCGGGCGCGAGCGCGGCCCACCGGCCGCGCGGTGATAATCGAGCGCGATCCGCGCGTGGTGCACCCCCGCGTCGTAACCGCCTTTCCAGTCCGACGTCTCGCCCTTGCCGTACTGGTAATTGGTCACTATCTCGAGCCCGATGGCACGCAATCGGTCGCAGTATTCCCGCCGCAGCGGCTTCGCACCGAAATTCGTCCCGGGCCGGGAATCGCTGAAGTAGCCGATGACGCCCGCGTATCCGGCGTCTTTGATCGCTTGCGGCTCGATGAGCGCGGCGGAGAAGTCGATCAGCTCAGTCATCGCGCGCCCCCTGGATGGTACGAGACCGCGCAACGGCCGGCGGCAACGCGTTGTATTCGTACATCTCAGTAACTTTCGACAGATGGAGAACCCGGTACAGCTAGAGTCACCCGAATGTGCGCGAAGTATGCCGCCATGCTCTATTTGTGGCCCATCCGGTGTTTGCGCGTGATCTGAACATGCCTATCCCGAGAAATGTTTGCGCACACCAGACTACAAACAGACTCGTAGCCGGAAACATGCTCGTCGGTCGGTGCTCAGATGTGCTGCCCGTTCGCTACCAACCACCGAACTGGTCGGCCGCTTTCCCAGCCCGGCCGCGACGGGACCACGAGGACGAATTCTCCGACATATGCGCTGAATTGGATCGGCGCGTTCGACGACACGTCCCACTTCGGAACAGTTGTCCCGGTGGCAGCACCGCAGCCCACGAATTCCGCAACGAAAAGCACAGGCGGTGTGCTCGCTCCGCGTCGGCCCTCGCCCGCCCGCTCGTCACGCGATCCCGCAGATCCGCTCGAAGGCTGCCGACCCGACCGCATCGTCCAGCCGAACCCGAGCGAGGCCACAACTGACGGCGACTACGAAGAACCACACCGGGGCACCCACCGAATGAAGCGGCACCCTCTCGATCAGAGACCCCGAACACCCGGCACGGCCTCTACCACTGAGCCACAGCCGCGCAGCGACTGGATGGAGCCCCCTGTCAGGATTGAACTGACGACCGCTCGCTTACAACACCGGGCACGGCCTCTACCACTGAGCTACAGCCGCGCAGCGACTGGATGGAGCCCCCTGTCAGGATTGAACTGACGACCGCTCGCTTACAAGGCGAGTGCTCTACCACTGAGCTAAGGAGGCGGGAAAGCGGTTGTCATCATAGCCCGGCACGCCGTCCGCATCACAACGGATTCGCGTTCGGCACCGAACGCGGCCCACCGGCCCGACAACCGCTTTCGGCTCACAGCCGAGTGACCGCCGCGTCCGCGACGAAGTCGCGAGCGGCGGCCACTCGGACGTGAGCCATCAGGGGGCCGCGAACACGCCGCGCCGGAGCGCGGCAGATCGAGCGCTGCCGATCAGACCGAGCCCTGCCGAGCCGCGTCGTCCGCGGCCATGGCGTCGCGCAGGCTCTTCGGACGCATGTCGGTCCAGTTCTTCTCCACGTACTCGACGCAGGCGGCGCGGCTGTCCTCACCGAACACGACTCGCCATCCGGCCGGAACCTCTGCGAAGGCGGGCCACAGGGAATGCTGTTCCTCGTCGTTGACCAGGACGAAGAAGCGGCCGTCTTCATCATCGAAGGGGTTGGTGCTCAATTTCACCTCACTGGATACTGGCGCTATGTACGGGATCGCTCCTGGTTCGCACGGTGCCGGGTTGCTGCCAACCCCTGGCGCCGAGAGACCCCGAGCGTTGTTTCGACACTAGCAAGCAAGACGTTACGCCTGGGCGGTTACCTATGCTGGGACCTCGGCCGACTCGCGATCAGGCCGCGAAGAAGTCCAGGAGAATCTTGTTCACCGCTTCCGGCCGCTCCAAATATCCGAAATGCCCGGCATCCGGTACCTCTTGGTACCGCGCACCCGGAATGACCTCGGCGATCTCCCTGGACAGATACGGCGGAATCATCCGGTCGTCGGCGAATCCGACCGAAAGACATGGCACCCGGATCGCCCGGTAGGCCTGCACCCGGTCGAAATCGTGATCCATCCTGCGCTGGGCGCGAATGCCCGGCGAGACCGGCCCTCCGGTGAACTCGAACAGGTCGAGCCAGTCGCGCGCGGCGTTCGGCTCGGCCATGGTCGCCGGCGAGAGATTCATGACCGCGGTGATCGCCGCCTCGTATTTCGGCGGCAGTTTCACCCCGCTCGCGTCGAGTTCGTGTTCACCGAGCGACAGCGTCTTCTG
This sequence comes from Nocardia implantans, assembly GCF_035544775.1. NCBI lineage: Bacteria > Bacillati > Actinomycetota > Actinomycetes > Mycobacteriales > Nocardiaceae > Nocardia > Nocardia implantans. The sequence continues at coordinate 323,504 of NZ_JAYKYQ010000008.1, forward strand.
GAACTGGTCCAGCCGCCCGTGCCCGGCCATGAACACGGCCTTGCGGACCAGGTCGGGGCGGGCCAGCGCCAGCTCCTGCGCCACGCGCGCCCCCATCGAGGTGCCCACCACCAGCGCCGGGCCCTCGTCCAGGAACTCGATCAGCGCGGCGGTGTCGGCGACCAGGTCGTCGATGGTCATGCCGGACGCGGCCTCGAACGACGGCGCGATCCCGCGGTTGTCGAAGGTGCACACCCGGTAGCCTGCCGCGACCAGCGCGGGCACCTGGTGCAGCTCCCACACCCGGCCGGGACTGCCGGTGCCCATGATCATGACCACCAGCGGCGCCGATCCCTTGGCGCGGTCACCCTTCACCTGATAGTTGAGGGAAATCCCGTTCACCGTGGCCAGCGGCATATCGACCCTTTCGTGGAGTTGGTGCTGCGCTCCCCACGGTATAGGGACCAGCGCGGAAGGTGCGCGGACCGGGGGTCGTGGCGCGCTCGCGCCAACGCCGCGGCAAGCGCACCTCCCAGCGTCGCATACCATTGATTTTTCGCAGGGTAAGTGCGCACTGAGCCGGGAGGACTTGACGATGGCCGTGAAGGGCAGCGCCAACGACATTGCGGACGACGATCTGGAACCGCTCGCCGACGAAACCGCGCGTCAGGCGCAGCGGGTGGTCGCGGCCTACGCCGAAGACGCGGACGAATGCCGGATGTTGTTGTCCATGCTGGGTATTGGACCGAACGCTCGGGGCGAATAACCTCGTTCTCGACGCCAACGGCGACGTCGACCACACAACTCCAGCGGGATACAGCAACGCGCAAAGGATGCGGTGAGTGGACCAGATGAATCCGTCCGACGATTCCGAGCACGCCGCAGGCACCTCGACTGCTGACGCCGCGGCGGAAACCACCGGCTCCGGCGCGGGCTCCGGTTTCGTCGTCGTCGCCAACCGGCTCCCCGTCGACCTCGAACGCCTGCCCGACGGCAGCACCCGGTGGAAACGCAGTCCGGGCGGTCTGGTGACCGCGCTGGAATCGGTCTTGCGCAACAACAAGGGGGCGTGGGTCGGCTGGGCGGGCGTCCCGAACGTCGATGTGGACCCGATCATCGAGGACGGCCTCGAACTGCATCCGGTCCCGTTGTCCGCGGACGAGGTGGCCGACTACTACGAAGGCTTCTCCAACGGCACCCTGTGGCCGCTCTATCACGACGTCATCGTGCGGCCGGTCTACGACCGCAGGTGGTGGAGCGCCTACGTCACCGTGAACCGGCGCTTCGCCGAGGCCACCGCCAAGGTCGCCGCCGAGGGCGCGACGGTGTGGGTGCAGGACTATCAGCTGCAGCTGGTGCCCAAGATGCTGCGCATGCTGCGCCCGGATCTCACCATCGGGTTCTTCCTGCACATCCCGTTCCCGCCGGTCGAGCTGTTCATGCAGATGCCGTGGCGAACGGAGATCGTGGAGGGCCTGCTCGGCGCCGACCTCATCGGCTTCCACCTGCCCGGCGGCGCGCAGAACTTCCTCTACCTGGCGCGCAGGCTGGCCGGCCAGCCGACCTCGCGCGGTTCGGTCGGTGTGCGCTCCAAGCTCGGCGTCGTCCAGGTCGGCTTCCGCACGGTGCGGGTCGGCGCGTTCCCCATCTCCATCGCCTCCGCCGAACTGGACGAGCACTCCAGGCGCAGGTCGGTGCGCGAGCGCGCCGCGAAGATCCGCGCCGAGCTGGGCAACCCGAAGAACATCCTGCTCGGCGTGGACCGGCTCGACTACACCAAGGGCATCGACATCCGCCTCAACGCCCTCGAAGAACTGCTGGTCGAGGGCCGGATCGACCCCGCGGACACGGTCATGATCCAGCTGGCCACGCCCAGTCGCGAGCGGGTCGAGAGCTACATCCAGATGCGCGGCGACATCGAACGCCAGGTCGGCCGGATCAACGGCGAGTTCGCCAGGGTCGGCTACCCGGTGGTGCACTACCTGCACCGCCCGATCCCGCGCGACGAGCTGGTCGCGTTCTTCGTCGCCGCCGACGTGATGCTGGTGACGCCCCTGCGCGACGGCATGAACCTGGTCGCCAAGGAGTACGTGGCGTGCCACAGCGGGCTCAACGGCGCCTTGGTGCTGAGCGAGTTCACCGGCGCGGCGGCCGAGCTGCGGCAGGCGTACCTGTGCAACCCGCACGACCTCGACGACGTGAAGGACGCCATCGTCGCGGCGCTGGAGGACGAACGCGACGTCAAACGCAGGCGGATGCGCTCGCTGCGCAGGCAGGTGCTGGCCCACGACGTGGATCGCTGGGCGCGGGCCTTCCTCGACGCGCTGGCGCAGGATCAGGTCGCGGGCAGCGCGCTGCTCACCGACGACGACGTCTACCCGGAGGACCGCGAGCCGCGCTGAATCCCGCGTTCACAGGAAGCTCCCAGCTTCGGCCCAGCGACATCGCAGCCCGAGAGCGGACGATGTAGCCATGAGTGGCGCCCCCGTGCAGACCCCCGAGGCCAGGGTTCTGGTGGTCGATGACGAGCCGATGATCGTCGAACTGCTCGCGGTGAGTCTGCGCTACCAGGGCTTCGAGGTCGACACGGCGTCCGATGGCGCGCAGGCGCTGGACAAAGCGCGCACCTTCCGTCCGCAGGCGCTGATCGTGGACGTGATGATGCCGGGCATGGACGGCTTCGGTCTGCTGCGCCGGTTGCGTGCCGACGGGATCGACGCGCCCGTGCTGTTCCTGACCGCGCGCGACGACGTACAGGACAAGATCACCGGTCTCACCCTGGGGGCCGACGACTACGTCACCAAGCCGTTCAGCCTGGAGGAAGTCGTCGCCCGGCTGCGGGTGATCCTGCGCCGCGCGGGGCACGCCGCTCCGCAGCGGGAGAGTTCGCGCCTCCGTTTCGAGGACATCGAGCTCGACGACGACACCCACGAGGTGTGGAAGGCGGGCGAGCCGGTCGCGCTCTCGCCCACCGAGTTCACGCTGCTGCGCTACTTCATGGTCAACGCGGGCACCGTGCTGAGCAAGCCGCGCATCCTCGACCACGTCTGGCGCTACGACTTCGGCGGCGAGGTCGGCGTCGTGGAAACCTACGTCTCCTACCTGCGCAAGAAGGTCGACACCGGCGATACCCGGCTGATCCACACGCTGCGCGGCGTCGGCTACGTGATGCGCGCGCCCCACCGCAAGAGCGGTTCATGAGTCCGGGCCGCAGCGGCGCAGTGCGGGCGAAGGTCTCCGCCTGGCTGTCCGCCGTTCCGCTGCGGGTGACGCTGATGGTCCTGCTGGTGCTCACGGCGGGGCTCGGGCTGCTCGTCTCCGGCCTTGTGGTCACCTCGGCGCTGGAGCAGCAGCTGACCGACCGCACCGACCAGCAGTTGCGCGGTGGCGCGATGGAATGGTCCCGGCGCGGGCCGCCGCCCCCGGTCTTGCCGCCCGATCCGCGCCACGCTCCGAGTCAGTTCTGGGTGCGCTCGATCCGCGCCGACGGGCGCTTGTTCCTCATCCCGGCGTTCGCTGTCGACGCCGAGCCGAGCCTGCCCGACACCCCGCCCTCCGGCCCGTACACCGTCGACTCCGCGAACGGCGGCGCCATCCGGTGGCGGGTGCTGACGCTGCGCACACCGGAGGGCACGACGACGGTGGCGCTGCCGCTCACGCAGAACACCGACACGGTGCACCGGCTCGTGGTGCTGGAGCTGATCGTCGGGGCGGTGGTCCTGGCCGTGCTGGCGGTGCTCGCGTACTTCGTGGTGCGGCGCAGTCTGCGGCCGCTGCGCCGGGTGGAGAGCACCGCCGCGGCCATCGCCCGCGGCGACCTGCACCGCCGGGTGCCGGTGCGCGACACCAACACCGAGGTCGACCGGCTGTCCAGATCGCTGAACGGGATGCTGGCGCAGATCCAGCGCGCGTTCACCGCGACCGCCGCCTCCGAGGAGGCGGCGCGCCGCTCCGAGGAGCGGATGCGCCGCTTCATCGCCGACGCCAGTCACGAGTTGCGCACGCCGCTGACCACGATCCGCGGCTTCGCCGAGCTGTATCGCCAGGGAGCCACCGACGACCCCGCCGCGTTCATGGACCGGATCGAGCGCGAAGCCCAGCGGATGGGCGTGCTCGTGGAAGACCTGCTGATGCTCGCGCGGCTGGATGCCCAGCGCCCGCTGGAACTCGGCCCGGTGGACCTGCTCGCCGTCGCCAGCGACGGGGTGCACAACGCGCGCGCCGTGGTCGCCGCCGGACACTGCGAGGGGCCCGTCCGCACCATCGAGCTGAAGATCGAGCCCGGTGAGGGGACGCTCGAGGTGATCGGCGACGAGGCACGGCTGCGCCAAGTCCTTGGCAATCTGCTGAACAACGCCCTCACGCACACCGCGCCCGACGCGAAGGTGACGGTACTGCTCACTCCAGGCCCCGACGACGTGCTGCTCGAGGTGGCGGACACCGGTCCCGGCCTGGCGGCGGAGGACGCCGAACGCGTCTTCGAGCGCTTCTACCGCGCCGGCACCTCCCGCGCCCGCAGCAGCGGCGGCACCGGGCTCGGCTTGTCCATCGTGCAGGCGCTGGTGACGGCGCACGGCGGCGAGGTCGGCGTGCGGAGTTCGCCCGAGGCCGGGACGACGTTCACGGTGCGGCTACCGCGCACACCGGCGTCGTCCTAGCGGGGCCGCAGCGGCGTCAGACCGGAGTCACCGCCGACACCAACCAGTGCGAATCGGACTTCGTCAGCGAGACCCGGACCCGGCTGCCGGTCGTGGTGCCCTGCGGGGTGTCCTTGCTCGTCATCACCTGGTTGAGGAACAGCAGGACTTGCGCGTGGGAGCGGTCGGCGGAGATGACACCGGCCGCCTGGGTGGTCGCGGTGACGGTGAGTTGCTTCTCCTTGGCGCCGGGCGCGATCTGCTTCTCGATCAGTGTCAAGTAGTCGGCGCGGAAGTCGCCGGTGAGGTTGTCGGCCGACTTGGGCAGTTCGGTGTCCACGGTCTGCGGGGTGTAGGTGAACATGGCCTCGACGGTGCGTCCCGCCGTCGCGACCGCGTCCTTGCGCGCCTGCTCGCTCTGCGCACGGTCCCAGTACCGGTAACCGTTGACGCCTCCGACCACCGCGGCCGCGGCGACCACCACGCCGAGCAGGGCGAGCAGGATCTTGGCTCGAATTCCGTTCATGCTGTGTCCTTTCCGGCATGAACGGGGCCCTGCGTGGTCACGCTGCGCTGCCGCCTCCGGGCCTGACCGTTCATGCTCTGTCCGATTCCGGCATGAACGGGGCCCTGCGTGGTCACGCTGCGCTGCCGCCTCCGGGCCTGACCGTTCATGCTCTGTCCGATTCCGGCATGAACGGGGCCCTGCGTGGTCACGCTGCGCTGCCGCCTCCGGGCCTGACCGTTCATGCTCTGTCCGATTCCGGCATGAACGGGGCCCTGCGTGGTCACGCTGCGCTGCCGCCTCCGGGCCTGACCGTTCATGCCACGAACTCCACGTTGGACACCGTCAGCCCGGAATCGCCGCGCGACACGGTGACGCGGAACCGGTAGTACCTGGTCTGCGGCTCGGCCTGGCCCGCGTTGGTCAGCGTCTGTTTGGCGGCGACCAGCACCCGTCCGGAGGAGTCGTCGTCGCTTTCCAGGGCGGCTTCCACGATCTCGCCGCTGGAGACCACTTTGGCCTGCTGCACGATGCTGGTGAACGGGTCCACCCGGCCGTCGAACTCGGTCTTGAACTCCCCCGAGGCCAGCGAGAGGATCCGGTCGATGTCCTGCTTGGCCGTGTCGGCGCGAATAGTGGTCAGGTTGACGATCGCCTGCCTGGCGGTGTCCACGTATTCCGCGCGGCGCTCGTCGCGTTCGTGCGCCCGGTGCAGCACGAGCGCCGAGACGACCGCACCGGTCACGAGCACGACGACCAGCAGCGCCGCCGCGGCCGTGGCGAGGATGCGCGAGAGGCCACGCCGCTCGCTGCGGGCGGGCTCGGCCGGTGTTGTCTCGGAAGCCGGCTCTGGGTCGGCTTTCCGCACAGAGACTTTCGGCGCGTCGGCGGGCAGTGGCTGGTCGGACGAGGTCTTCGGCTCCGCGGCAGCCGAACTCGGCTCGCTGTCCTTGACGTCGATACCGGTCGTGGCGACGGGGGCCCGCACGGTCACCGCCGGCACGCCGCCGGTCGCGTTCTCCTCGACCGGAGGCCCGGCCGAGCGCACCGCACGCCGTCGGGTGCGGTGACCTTCTCCGTTGCTCTCACTCATCGTTGCTGCTCCTCGAGCATCGCCTGCCAGCTCGACGGTACCGTGCCCGAACCACTCGGTCCGATATCGCCCTGCCGGTATGTCCGACCGTCGGGGCCGATGTAGACGCCGGTGGCCGGGTCGTACGACCGCGCGGCGGCCGGTGTGCCGCCGCCGTAACTCGCCGGTGCGACGACCGGGGGCTCTTGCGCGGGCGCCGCGGCGGGCGCCACCGGGTGCGGCGGCCCGAACGGCGGGTTGTCGCCGATCGGAACGTACCCCGTGCGGCACAGTTCCGGCGTCGGGGCGCGCATGCCAGGCACCTCGGCGCACGGCGTGTTGCGGATGCCGCGCACCGCCTCCGGAGCGTCTTGCGGCACCTTGCAGTACAGGCCGGGCGGCGTGTCGGGGGTGTCGAGTTCGCTCGGCGAGCGCCGCTGGTCCGGCGGGAGGAAACCGGTGGTGCACGCGGGCGGGTCGTTGACCAGCGCCATGAAGTCGACCAGCGCGCCGTATTCGAGCGGACCGCGAACGGCGGTCAGCAGCGCGGCGACCAGCGGCGGATAGACCACCAGGATCTGCTCGAGCCCCGCGTGATACGTGACGGCGACCTGCCCGACGCTGACCAGATTCGACAGCAGCAGCGGCAGGGTCGGACGCAGGTCCTCGAACAGGTTGGTCACCCGCTGCATCGAGGACGGACCGTCGCGCAGGATGCCACGCAGCGCGGGGTCGTGCCCGCGCAACTGGTCGGTGACCGTCGCGAGATCGGCGGTCCAGGAACGGATCGCGGCATCCGAGCGGGTCTGGGTGTCCAGCAGCGGCCCGATCTGATCGAGCAGTCGCTTCGTCGGTTCCGCGTTCGCCTGTGCTTCCTGCACCAGCAGCGAGGCGGAGTCGATGAACCGTTGCAGGTCCGGTCCGGCGCCGTTGAACGCGAGGAACGCCTCGTCGATGACCTGCTTCAACCGGGTGTCCGCGACGCTCGACAGCAGCCGGTCGGCTTGGTCGAGCAGCGCGCCGACATCCTGCGGCAACTTGGTGCGCTCCACCGGGATCACGCTGCCGTCGCGCAGATTGCCGCCCGTGCGGTTCTGCGCGGGCACCAAGTCCACGTACTGCTCACCGACCGCGGAGACGCTGCGCACCCACGCGTCCACATCGGCGGGAATCTTGTAGTCGCTGGCGATGGACAGCTTCGCGTCCACCCCGACCGGCGTCAGCCGGACCTCCTTGACCACACCGACGTTGGTGCCGCGATAGGCGACGTTGGCCGTCGGGTAGAGCCCGCCGGTCGCGGCGAGTTTCACGGTGACCTCGTAGCGCCCGATGCCGAACATCGCGGGCAGTTTGACGTAAGTGCCGCCCATGACCACCAGGCCGACCACCGTCAGCACGGAGAAGATGATCAGCTGGGTACGGACGAACCGGGTGAGCTTCACTGTCCCGGACCCCCTTGCGGCGCGGTGTCGCCCGGCATGGGCACGGTCAACCCCGGAATGGCGGGAATGCCCGGGATCGGCGGCAGTCCCGGAATGGTCGGGGCCGGCTGGCTCGGCGCGGGCGGCGGCGCCTGCAACGGCCCGGTGGCCGGGTCGCCGTTCTGCGCGGCCGTGCCCGGCGCGAAGCTGCCGAGCGCGCCTTCCACGCCGCCGAACCGTCCGCCCAGCGGCGTCCCGGTGAGGAAGTTCGAATCCAGCCGCTTGCCCGTGATGTCCACGGTCATGAACAGATTCAGGTAGTCGCCCTTGATCGCGTGATCCAGGTTCTTCATCGGGAACGGGAAGGTCGCCAGGATCTTCAGCGCCTCGGTCAGGTCGCTGCCGGTGTCCGACAGCGATTTCAGCACCGGCACGAGGCTGCGCAGGTTGGCCTTCAGGTCCTCGCCGCTGGCGGCGACGATGCGCCGCACGACGTCGCTCAGCTCGCCCAGCGCCGTGATCGCCCTGGTGATGTTCGCGCGGCGATCGGCGAGCACGGTCAACGCCGGATGGATCTGCTCGATCGCCGCCGCCACCACGTCGCGCTGCTCGGCGAGCTGACCGCCGAGCCGGTCGAGTCCGCTCATCGCGGCGATGATGTCGCCGGTCTGGCGGTCCAGATTCGTGGTCAGCTCGTTCAGCTGCGGCAGCAGGTCCCTGATGGCGTCCTCGCGCCCGGTGAGCGCGGAATTGAGCTCGTGGGTGATGGTCTCCAATTGCGCGACGCCACCTCCGTTGAGCACGACCGACAGCGAGGACAGCACCTGCTCGGTGGTCGGATAGGCGCCCGCGCGAGCCAGCGGGATGACGTCGCCTGCCTGCAACTGGCCTTCGGGGGGCTGATCGGTCGGTTCGGAGAGCTCGAGATGGTTGGAGCCGAGCAAACTGGTCTGCCCGATCTCGGCGACGGCGTTCGCGGGCAAGCGCACGTCCGGGTTCAACGTGACGGTGACCAGCGCGTGCCAGTCCTGCACCTCGATCTTCGACACGGTGCCGACCGCCACGTCGTGCACCCGCACCGGCGAATTCCTGGTCAGCGTGGTGACGTTCGGCATCTGGATGCGCACCTCGTAGGAGCCGGGCGCGGTGCCCTCGGTGCCCGGCATCGGAAGCGAATTCAGTCCGTCCCACTGACAGCCGGCGACGCCGAGCGCCACCGTCAGCCCCGCCGCGACGGCGGCGGTGCGGCGCATCCGCCGCCTCGGCATCATCGCCCTCCTCCTGTCAGGCCCGGAATGGCCAGTCCGGCGAGGCCGTCCGGGATGCTCACCGGCGCGGGCTGCGGCTGCGCCGGATTCTGGCTCGCCACCCGCCCCGCCAGGCTGGGATCGGTGTACACCAACTGGTCGGGGAACGCGGTCACGCCGCTGGCCGGGTTCGCCATGATCGGCACGTAGTTCATGCTCAGGCTGTTGATCACGGGCGCCAAGTACTGCGCGCACAGGTCGGCGCTGCGATCGGAGTCGTTGGTCTCCAGCGCGCGCACCGAGCCGCACAGGAAGCCGAGCGGGTCGGCCGGGTTGTTCAACGCGATCGCGCCGGTCAGGGTCCCTTGGGCCGGTTTGTAGATCTGGTAGAAGTTCACCAGCGCGGTCGGGCCGGAGTGCAGGACGCGCTCCAGTTCCGGGCGCTTGTCGACCAGCACCTGGGTGGCGTCGGCCAGCCGCTGCACCCCCTCGGTGAGTTCGGCTCCGCTGCCGTCGATGAACCGGCGCACGTCCACGATCGCCGCGTCCAGGTTGTCCAGTCCAGCGCCGAGATCCGCCGAGACGCCGCTCAGCACCGACGACACCGACGCGAGCCTGCCTTCGAACTGCACGATCTGCTCGTTGCTCGCCGACAGCACGTCGACGAACTTCTGCAAATTGCGCACGGTGCCGAACAGGTCGGTGCGGCCGTCGGACAGCGTGCTCAACGTGGCAGACAGCTCCCGCAGCGTGTCGCGGAAGCGCTGCCCGTTGCCGTCCAAGTTGTTCGCGGCGGTGTCGACGAAGCGGCCGAAGGACCCCTGTTTGTCGTCGCCGACCGGCCCGAGCGCGGTGGCCAGCTTGGACAGCTCGGCCTTGATGTCGTCCCACTCGACCGGCACCGCGGTGTGCTCGATCGGGATCACGCTGTTGTCCTTCAGCTTCGGGCCGCCGGTGTAGGCGGGCGCGAGCTGGATGAAACGCGCCGAGACCAGCGAAGGCGAGATGATCACCGCCTTCGGGTCGGCGGGCACGTCCACCCCGCGATTCAGGGTCATGGTCACCTTCACCCGGTCCGCGCCCGGCTCGATCGCATCGATGCGGCCGACCTTGACGCCGAGCACCCGCACGTCGTCGCCCGCGTACAGGCCCGACGTGGACGGGAAATAGGCGGTGACCTTCGTGGTCCCGATCCGGGTTATGCCGTTCCACGCGACCGCGACCACCAGCGCCGCGACGACCACGCCGGCCAGCACCAGCGCCCAGCGCGGCAGTCTTCGCACGGCGTTCAGCGCGCTCATACGTCCACCTCGCTGACGGTCGGCTCCGGCAAGACCGCGCAAGCGGCCGTGTTGCGCTCACTCATCGCGGCGGCTCCTGGGTCGCGGGAACGATCGACGGGGCGGGCGTGAGATAGCTCTGCAAGTCGTTCGGCAGGTGCTGCGGCCACACCAGCGCGTCCACCAGGGGTTGCAACGTCTTGCTCGCCGCGTTGATCACGTACGCCTGGAAGTAGGGGCCGCTGCCGACCTGTTCACCGAGGGCCGCGGCGAACGGGCCGAGCCCGTCCAGCGCGTCGGCGAGGTTCTGCTTGTTGCGCTGCAACAGCGCCACCACCGAATTCAGCTTGTCCAGGGCGGGTCTCAGCTGCGCCTCGTTGTCGGCGACCAGACCGGACAGCTGCTGGGCGAGTCCGTTGACGTAGACGATCAGCTGCCCGAGCGCGGTGCGCCGCCGGTCCAGTTCACCGAGCAGTTCGTTGCCGTCCAGCAGCAGCGCGTTGATCTGGTTGCCGCGGTCGGCGAGGATCTTCGTCACGTTCTGCGCCCGCTTCAGCAGATCCGTCAGCGCTTGGTCGCGCGCGTTGATGCTGCGGGAGAGCGCGGTGACGCCGTCCAGCGCGGAGCGCAACGGGGCGGGAGTGTCGGCGAAGGTCGCCGAGAGCACGTCCAGCGTCTGGTCGACACGGTCCAGGTCCAGGTCGTGCACCGTGCCCGCCAGTTCGCTCAGCGCCTCGTTGAGCGAGTACGGCGAGGTGGTGCGCTCGAGCGGGATGGTGTCGTCGGCGCGCAGCGCGCCGGGACCCGACGGCGTGACCTCGAGCGATTTGCGCCCGAGCACCGTGTTCGTCTTGATCGCCGCCGAGGTCTTCTCGCCGAGCACGATCGACTCCGCGAGCGTGAACCGGACCAGCACTTTCGCGCCGTCCAGGCTGACGTCTTCCACCCGCCCCGATCGCACGCCCGCCACCTGGACCGCGTCGCCGGGCAGCAGGCCGCCCGCGTCGGCGAAGTAGGCGGTGAACGTCGCGCCGGAGCGGATGAACGGCAAACGGTCGAATTGCAGGGCCGACAGCGCCACCGCCACCGCGAGCACGAGGCCGACGATGCCGATGGTGACGGCGGGTGATCGCTGCTCGTTCATCGGTTGTCCGCACACCTTCCGGTCGTCTGCGCCCCGGGCATATTGACCTTCATCGTCTGGCCGTTCGGGCCGTCCACCAGGAAGTTCGTCGAGCAGACGTAGAGCTGGAGGAAGGAGCCGTAGGAGCCGATGCGGATCAGCTGGCGATAGGTCGACGGCAGCCGGTCCAGCACCCACTGGACGGTGTCCGACCCGGCGTCGAGGTTCGTGGCAAGGCGGCCGGTCTGCTCGATGGTGCCGCGCAGGTCGGGACGGGCCTGGGAGAGCAGATCGGTCAGGTCGCCGGTGGCTCCGGCGATGCGCGGCAGCGCGTCGCCGATCTGGTCCTTGTCCGCGGCCAGTCCGCTGATCAGGCGCTGTAATTCGGCGATGGTGGTGGCGAATTGGTCGCCACGCTCATCGATGGTCCGCAACACCGCGTTGAGGTTGTTGATCACGCTGCCGATCAAGGCGTCCCGGTCGGCGAGGGTCTTGGCGAACGAGCCGCCGCTGTTGAGCAGGGACACCAGCGTGCCGCCCTGGCCCTGGAAGATCTGCAGCAGCGCGTTGGTCAGGTCGTTCACCTGGCCGGGGTCGAGACCGCGCAGCAGCGGACGGAAACCGCCGAGCAGCATGTCCAGATCCAGCGCGGGCGCGGTCTGCTCCTTGACGATGGTGCCGCCGGGCTGCAGGACACGGTTCGAGCCGGGTCCCTCCGACAGCTCGAGATAGCGGTCGCCGACCAGGTTCTCGTATTTGATCGCCGCACGGGTGCTGGTGAGCAGCCGGTACTTGCGATCGACGTCGAACTCGACGTGCGCCAGATAGTCCTTGCCGACTTTCACCGACGTCACCGAGCCGACCGGCACGCCGGCGATGCGCACCTTCGCCCCTGGCAGCATGCCGGAGGAACTGGTGAACACGGCGTGGTAGCCGTTCTCGCGCGCGAAGCGCATCTGGCTGAACACGACCGCGAGGCCGGCGAAGATCAGCGTCATCACCAAGGTGAAGACGGCCAGTTTGACGGTGGTCGCGGTATTCCTCACGGGCGCGGCACCCCCGGTAGGCCGGCGAACAGGAGCTGGAAGACCTTCGGCGGATTGACGGTCAGCGTCGTCGACGGTGTGTACACATGCCCCTCCGAGGTGTCGGTGACGACATAGTTCGAGTGGCTGCCCGGCACCCGGTCCAGGATGCCGCCGCACTGCGGGCCGCCGGTCGCGTTCACCTTGGGCAGATCATCCGGATAGGTGTAGGGCTTCGCTCCGTACATGAAGCCGGTGTTCAGCGCGACGCCTTCCTGCAGGCCGCCGAAGACCGCCTCACCCAGCGGCAGCGCCTTGCCGAGACCGCCGATCAGGCAGTACAGCGCGGGCGCGTACTCGTCGAGCAGCCCGGTGGTTGGGCGCAGCAGATCCAGGGCCGTGCCGAGCTGATTCTCGTTCTCGCGCAGGACCGCTCCGGTGGTGTCGGCCAAGCCGGTGAGATTCACCAGCACGTTGTCCAGGCTGTCCTGCTCCTGGGCCAGGGTCTTGCTGGTGACCGTGAAGTTGTCCACGGTGCGCAGCAGGTCGTTCACCGAGTCCGCGTACAGGTCGGTGACCTGGCCGGTCTTCGCCAGATCCTGTTGCAGCGTGGGCAGGTACGGGTTGATGTCACGCAGATAGGCGTCGCTCTGCTCGAGCAGTTCGCCGAGCTTCTGCCCGCGGCCTTGCAGCGCGGTGCCGAGCGCGGACAGCGTCGCGTTCAGCTTCTCCGGCTCGATCTTGGCCAGCACGTCGGACAGATGCTGGAACAGGGTGTTGAACTCGACGGTCACCCGCTGCGCGGTGACGACCGCGCCCGGTCGCAGCGACGTGGACGACGGCTGCCGCGGGACGATGAAGTTGACGTACTTCGCGCCGAACACCGTGGTGGACCTGATGTCGACGTCCGCGTTGGACGGCACCAGTTTCAGCAGTTCCGGATCGAGGGCCAGCTTCAGTCTGGCGCCCTCGTCGGTATGGTCGACCGAAGCCACCCGGCCGATCTCCACACCGCGGATCTTCACCTTGGCGTCCGGGTCCAGCACCAGCCCGCTGCGCGGCGCGTCCACCGTCACGGTGGCCGTCGGGGTGAACCCGCCGACGAACATGATCAGCGCGACCGTCACGATCGCGACCAGCGCCAGCACCATCGCCGCACCGGCCAGTTTCAGGCCGAGGCCGCCGCGCAGCGCCCGCACCAGGCGGTTTTCCGTTTGCTTCGATTCCGCCATATCGCTTATCCGGAGAGATGGAAGTTGCCGGAGGTGCCGTAGATGGCCAGCGAGATCAGCAGGGTCACCGTGACCACCGCGACCAGCGAGGCGCGCACCGCGTTGCCCACCGCGACGCCAACGCCGACCGGGCCGCCCGCGGCGTTGTAGCCGTAGTAGGTGTGGATCAGCATGACGGCCAACGCCATGAAGATCGCCTGGGCGAAGGACCAGAGGATGTCGCTGGGGATGAGGAAGGTGGAGAAGTAGTGGTCGTAGACGCCCGCCGACTGCCCGTAGATCACCACCGTGGCGAACCGGCTGGCCAGGAACGAGGCGATCACCGCGAGCGCGTAGAGCGGGACGATCGCGATCATCCCGGCCAGCACGCGGGTGCCGACCAGGTAGGGCACCGGACGGATCGCCATCGACTCCAGCGCGTCGATCTCCTCGGCGACCCGCATCGCGCCCAGCTGCGCGGTCGAACCGGCCCCGATCGTGGCCGCCAGGCCGATGCCGGAGATCACCGGCGCCGCGATCCTGACATTGATGAACGCCGCGAAGAAGCCGGTCAGCGCCTCGACGCCGATGTTGCCCAGCGAGCTGTAGCCCTGCACGGCGATGGTGCCGCCCGCGAAGAGGGTGAGGAACCCGACGATCACCACCGTGCCGCCGATCACCGCCAGCGCGCCGGAACCCATGCTGATCTCGGCGATCAACCGAATGGTCTCGGTGCGGTAGTGCAGTAGAGCTCGCGGAACGGAACCGAGCGCCTGGGCATAGAACACGGCATGCTTGCCCACCGAATCGAGCGAATCCGACATCCGGCGCACCCGTCGAACGGTACGGGGGAAGCGGGATTCGATTACGAAGGCCATCGGATCACCGCGCCGTGAACTTGATGCCGACGGCGGTGACCACCACGTTCACGACGAACAAGGCCATAAAAGCGAAGACTACGGTCTGATTCACCGCATCACCGACACTCTTGGGTCCGCCTTTGACATTCAGGCCCAGATAGCAGGCGACCAGTCCGGCGATCAGTCCGAACAATCCGGCTTTCACCTCCGAAATGATCAACTCGGGCAGATGGGTGAGCAGCGTGATGCCATTGACGAACGCGCCGGGGTTCACGTCCTGCAGAAACACCGAGAACAGAAATCCGCCGACGATGCCGATGGTGCACACCAGGCTGTTGAGCATCAGCGCGACGAACATCGATGCGAGCACCCGTGGCACCACCAAGCGGTGCACCGGGTTGATGCCGAGCACTCGCATGGCGTCGATTTCCTCGCGGATGGTGCGTGCGCCCAGGTCGGCGCAGATCGCGGTCGCGCCCGCCCCGGCGACGATGAGCACGGTGACGATCGGCCCCACCTGGGTGACCGCGCCGAACGCCGCGCCCGCTCCGCTGAGGTCGGCCGCGCCGATCTCGCGCAACAGAATGTTCAGCGTGAAGCTCACCAGAACGGTGAACGGAATGGCGACCAGCAATGTCGGCACGATCGATACCCGCGCGATGAACCACGACTGATCGATGAACTCGCGCCATTGAAAGGGTCTGCGCACGCTGGCACGTGCGACATCGGCGGTGAGTTCGAAGAATCCGCCGACGGCCCGCAACGGCACGGCAAGGACCTCGTTCATCGCGATCCTCCTTGCTCACCGGCGTACACAGCACACGGCGCGAATCTCACCGTGGCCGCACCGCCGGAACGATTAGAACATGTTCACCGTGTTGCCGGTAGCACTTTTCACACTTTTGACGTGCATTATTTCGAAAGATCGGCATATAAATTTGGAACCGGTGTCAGCGAGTGATGATCCCACCTTTGTGAGGTGGGACATAACCCGTCCCTATGTCTACCAAGCACCGATCACATGATCAACAGTTGGACAGCTGATCAGTAGCGCGCCCGCGGCGAGCCGCCGCGGCTCACCCCAACTCGGTCAGCGAAGACGCCGAGAAGGTCCGCCCGTCGGGGCGATCGGCGAAGTAGCCGCCCAGCGTGTCGGCCAGATCCCGCGGCGACCACTCCCCCTCGGCCGCGTCGAACCGGCGCTCGACGACGGGCGCCGCCATCAGCGCCACCATCCCCCCGTAGACGACGAACAGTTGCCCGTTGACCGGGTCGGCCGCGGGCGAGGCCAGATAGGCCACGAGCCGAGCGACGTGATCGGGCGACAGCGGGTCGGGCTCCCCCTCCGGGGCGGGGCTGAACACCGCCTCGGTCATCGCCGTGCGCGCCCGCGGGGCGATCGCGTTGGCGCGCACGCCGTAGCGCGACAGCGCCCGCGCGGCCGACAAGGTCAGCGCGGTGATGCCCGCCTTCGCGGCGCCGTAGTTGGCCTGCCCCTCCGGGCCCAGCAATCCGGCCTCCGACGAGGTGTTGACCAGCCTGCCGTACACCGGCGCGCCCGCCTGCTTCGACTTGCCGCGCCAGTAGGCGGCGGCGTTGCGCGACAGCAGGAAATGGCCGCGCAGGTGCACCGCGAGCACCGCGTCGAAGTCCTCGTCGGACATGTTGAACAGCATCCGGTCGCGTGTGATGCCCGCGTTGTTGACCACGATGTCGACCGAACCGAAGGACTCCTCCGCGGTGCGGATCAGCGCGTCGGCGGTGGCGCGCTCGGCGATGCTGCCCGCGACGAACTCCGCCTTGGCGCCGAGCGCACGGATCGCGCCGAGCGTGTCGGCGACCGCGTCGGACTCCGCGAGGTCGTTGACCACCACGGACGCGCCGGCCCCGGCCAGCGCGAGCGCCTCGGCCCGCCCAAGTCCGGCGCCGCCGCCGGTCACGATCGCTACACGGCCCGCCAGGCTCAGATCATTGCTCACGCGGCCGACTCTAGAACGTGTTCCAACTTACGGCAAGGCCCGGTTCACTGCAGCCGCAGCGCCGCCTTCGGGCACTGGGCGACGGCGTCCCGGACATCGGAGAGCCGATCGGGGGGCACGTCGGCTTCCGCGATGTGCAGTACATCCTCGTCATCGAGTTCGAACACGTCGGGGGCGATTCCGACACAGATTCCATTAGCTTCGCACTGGTCTGGATCGACACTGATCTTCATGGCAACTCCTTTACCACCACTCTGGCCGAAGCCTAACAAGCCGATCCGCTCCACCGGAGCGTCATCGGGGGGATTCGGTATCAATACTGGAACATGTTTCAGTCCATATGCAATGATCGGGGGAACCCGATCCAACGAGCATGAGGTATTGCCATGCGCATTGCGTACACGCCGCAACAGGAGCAGCTGCGCGCGGAACTGCGCGACTACTTCGCGCGGCTGATCACCCCTGAGCGCCGGGAGGCCCTGAGCGCGCAGACCGGCGAGTACGGGCAGGGCAATGTCTACCGCGAGGTGGTCCAGCAGATGGGCCGCGACGGCTGGCTGGCGCTGGGCTGGCCCAAAGAGTACGGCGGGCAGGATCGCCCGACCATGGATCAGCTGATCTTCACCGACGAGGCCGCGATCGCGGGCGCCCCGGTGCCGTTCCTGACCATCAACTCGGTGGCGCCCACGATCATGCACTACGGCAGCGAGGAACAGAAGAAGTTCTTCCTGCCCAAGATCGCCGCCGGTGAACTGCACTTCTCCATCGGCTACTCGGAGCCGGGCGCCGGCACCGACCTGGCAAGCCTGCGCACCACCGCGGTGCGCGACGGCGACGACTACGTGATCAACGGCCAGAAGATGTGGACCAGCCTGATCGCCTACGCCGACTACGTCTGGCTGGCCGTGCGCACCGATCCGACGGCCAAGAAGCACAAGGGCATCAGCATGCTCATCGTGCCGACCACCGCCGAGGGCTTCTCCTGGACGCCCGTGCACACCATGGCCGGGCCGGACACCAGCGCCACCTACTACCAGGACGTCCGGGTGCCCGCGAGCGCGCTGGTCGGCCAGGAGAACGGCGGCTGGGCGCTGATCACCAATCAGCTCAACCACGAGCGCGTCGCGCTCACCTCGGCCGCGCCGCTGGCGCTGGCGCTGCGCCAGACCGTCGAGTGGGCCAGGGACACCAAGGCGAGCGACGGCTCCCGCGTGATCGACCGGGAGTGGGTGCAGCTCAATCTGGCCAAGGTGCACGCCAAAGTCGAGTACCTCAAACTGCTGAACTGGGAGATCGCCAGCCGGGCCGACGCGGGCGGCGACGCGGCCCCGCGCCCATGGGACGCTTCGGCGTGCAAGGTCTACGGCACCGAGCTGGCCACCGAGGCGTACCGGTTGCTCATGGAAGTGCTCGGCCCGCAGGCCTACCTGCGCCAGGACTCCCCCGGCGCGCAGCTGCGCGGCCGTTTGGAGCGGATGCATCGCGCCGCGCTCATCCTGACCTTCGGCGGCGGCACCAACGAGGTGCAGCGCGACATCATCGCCATGACCGCCCTCAAGCAGCCTGCCGCGGCGCGCTGATCGAAACAGGGAGAACTTCCATGGATTTCACCCCCACCGAAGCCCAACTGGATCTCGGCCGGCTGACCGGCGAGGTGTGCGGCAAGCTGGTCACCGCCGACCGGTTGCGCGAACTCGACAAGGCCGACGAGCGATTCGATCAGCAGCTGTGGAGCTCGCTGGCCGAGACCGGCGTGCTCGCGGCCGCGCTGCCCGAGTCGGTCGGCGGCAGCGACCTCGGCTCGCTCGAACAGACCGCGATCCTGCGCGAGCTGGGCAAGCACCTGGCGGCCGTGCCGTATCTGTGGTCGATCGTGCTGGGCGCCGGTGCGCTGGCTCGGTTCGGTTCCCCGGCGCACCAGGAGATGGCCACGCGGGCAGGCGAGGGAAGCGTCATCCTGACGGTCGCGCTGGCCGAAGAGAGCAACTGGGAACCCGCCGCGCCGACCACCACCGCCGTCGAGACAGACGACGGTTGGCGCCTGACCGGGGCCAAGACCACCGTGCCCTTCGCGAACCGGGCCGAGCGAATCCTGGTTCCCGCCACGGTCTCCGGAACCCCCGCGGTGTTCCTGGTCGATCCCGCCGTGGCGACCGTGACCGCACAGCAGGTGGTCGACCGCAGTCCCGAGTTCGCGGTCGAGTTCACCGATACCCCCGCCGAACTGGTCGGCACGGTGGCCGACGGAGCGGAGATCCTGGACTGGATTCTCACCCGCGCCTGGCTCGGACTGAGCGCCGCGCAACTCGGCACCCTGGAGCGCGCGCTCGAGCTGGTCGCCGACTACGCCAGGGAGCGCGAGCAGTTCGGCAAGGCGGTCGGCAGCTTCCAGGCCGTGGCCCAGCGGCTCGCCGATGCCTACATCGACGTGCAAGGCTTGCGTCTCGCGGTGACCCAGGCGGCCTGGCTGCTGTCGGAGGACCTGCCCGCCGCCGAAGCCGTGCACACCGCGAAGTTCTGGGCCGCCGACGCGGGCCACCGCGTCGCGCACACCGTCGTCCATGTGCACGGCGGCGTCGGCATCGACCGCGACCACATCGCGCACAACTACTTCACCGCCGCCAAACACAATGAGTTCGCCCTCGGCGCGAGCACCGACCACCTCCGCGCCCTCGGCGCGCTGCTGGCCGGCTGAGCACGACACGGTAGCCGATCCGGCCCGCACGGCAACACGCCGTGCGGGCCGTTTTCGTCGCACTTCAGGCGAGTCGCCGGTTCAACTCCGCGCTGACCCGCAATACGTGGTCGGCGGCGTCTTCGAACGCTTTGCGGCACGGGTCGAGCACATACGCGCCCGAGCTCTGGATACGCGCGGGCGGATCGTCGGCCACCGTTCGAAGGTACCGACCGGCCTGCACGAGCTGATTTCAGTCGGCGGGGACGGACGTCAGGTAGCGCTGGAGGGTGGGCGCTATCTCGGCGATGATCTGGTCGCGGGTGAGGGCGACGACCGGGGGCAGGCGCAGGACGTAGCGGCAAAGGGCGAGGCCGAGCATCTGCGTGACGATCAGACCTCCCCGGCGTGGGGCGTCGGCGGGATCGCCGAAACGCAGCACGGCGGGCAATATCTGCTGGGTGAAGATGGCGCGGACGCGTTCGGCGACGGCCTCGTCGGTGATCGACGAGCGCAGCAGCGTCAGCAGCACCTCCCCGTTCGGCTGCTCTTCCCAGATCTCGAAGAAGCGGCGCACCAGCTGCTCGCCCAGGGTGTCCGGGTCCGCGGAACCGAGGTCGGGCAGATCGAGACGGACGTCGACCGCCGCGGCGAAGAGGCCGTCCTTGCTGCCGAAGTACCGCATGACCATGGACGGGTCGATGCCGGCGTCCGCGGCGATGGCGCGAATGGTGGCCTTGCGGAAACCTTCGGCGGCGAACCGCGCGCGGGCCGCTTCCAGGATCGCCGCGCGCGTCGCGTCCGAGCGGCGAGCGGGCGCTTGATCAGGCTCTACGGTCATGCCAACAAGTGTAGGCCAACAACTGTTGACTTCCTAGCCAGATCGGCCTACGGTTAGGTCAACAAACGTTGGCCTACAAACGTTGACCTGAGGAGTTCCGATGAACGCCACCCCGAACCCGCTGCCCGCCACCACTTCCGTCGTGATCGTCGGCGCGGGCCCCGCCGGACTCACCGCAGCCATCACGCTGGCCGACGCGGGGGTGGATTTCCTCCTGCTGGACCGGCTGAGCGAAGGCGCGAACACCTCGCGCGCCGCGGTCGTGCACGCCAGAACGCTGGAAGTGCTCGAGCAGCTCGGCATCGCGGACGAACTGGTCGCGACCGGCGACATCGTCGCGCGCTTCACCGTCCACGACGGCGGGCGCACCCTGGCGACCATCGGGTTCGACGGACTGCCGACCCGCTACCCCTACACCTTGATGACCCCGCAGGACACCACCGAGGCGGTGCTGCTGAAGCGACTGCGCAAGGCGGGCGGGGAGGTCGAGCGGCCGTACCAGGTCACCCGGATCACCGAAGAGAACGACGGCGTCACGGTCGATTACACCGACGAGGCGGGCACGCCGGGCAGTGTCCGCGCGGACTACGTCATCGGAACCGACGGCATGCACAGCATCGTCCGCGAGCAGGCGGGCATCGGGTTCACCGGTGCGACATACCCGGAATCATTCGCCCTCGCCGACGTGCGGATGGACTGGCCGATCGGCCGCGACGAAGTGGCCCTGCACCTTTCCCCCGAGGGCGTCATGGTGGTCGCGCCGCTCCCCGACGAAGAGCAGCCGAACCGCTTCCGCGTGGTGGCCACCTTGGAAACGGCCCCCGAGCACTCGACCACGGAGGACATCCAGAAGCTCCTGGACGCCCGCGGCCCCGGCGGCACGGTGCGGGTTCGCGAAGTGCTGTGGAGCTCGCGCTTCCGCGTGCACCACCGCGTCGCCGACCACTACCGCAGCGGCCGCATCCTGCTCGCGGGCGACGCCGCCCACGTGCACAGCCCGGCGGGCGGCCAGGGCATGAACACCGGCATCCAGGACGCCGCCGCCCTCGGCCCGCTGCTGGCCCGCGTGCTGTCGGGCGAGCCGGACACCCTGCTGGACGACTACGAAACCACCCGCCGCCCCGTCGCCCTCGGCGTCGTCTCGTTCACCGACCGCATGACCAAGATGGCAACCCTGCACGCCCGCCCCGCCCGCACCGTGCGCAACCTGGTCCTCAGCACCGTGTCCCGCATCCCGGCCTTCCGCCACCGCCTCGCCTACCAACTGTCGGAACTCGCCAACCGCTGAACTACTTCAGAAGTCGCGTAGGCTAGGCACATGACCGCGAAGAGTTTTCCCTTCAGCGACCTGATTCGTAAACAGACGTCGGTGTTTCCCGCCCTGGACGACGCCGACGTCATCCTGGAGCGCCGCGACGCGGAGAATCTCGTGCTGTCTCGCTCGGAGCGGTTCGAGGCCAAGGAGGCCGCGACGCGGCTGCTCGCCCGCACCCTCGCCATCATCGCCCGGTCGAATCGGTCTTTGGCGGAAGAGGTGTTCGCCGAAGAGCTGCCCTGGCTGAAATGGCTACCCGAGACCGGACGCACCGAAGCGGTGAGCGAACTGCTGGACCAGCTCATCGCCGGTGCGGACACCGGATTGTTCATTCCGTTCGCCCGCGATCTGGCCGCCTGGCGGAGCACCGCCGAGATCTACGCGCAACCAGAACTCGCCCGCCGATTGACCGGTCCGTTCGACCCGGCGGACTTCACCGAGGTCACACGGCCGGGAACGGCGGAATGAAGCTGCACCGAGGTGATGAGGTACCGCGCCCCAATCCGTGGCGCGTTGTCGTGCACAGCTCGAATGCCGCGCGTGGTTGGGCCGAACTGTTGGCCTAGGCACCGGGAAACCTCGATCGAGCATGGGTCGACATCACCAGCGATCCTCGAAGCATGACGAACCCTTCGCGGCAGCATCGACTGAAGTATGAGCTCAAATCGGTCAAACTCGGCGGCGCGGAATTGGAGCAATGGCAGTACGAGATCACCGGAGGCGGCCGGATCTGGTACGCCATCGATGACGCAAACCGCACCCTCTACCTCACACTCGCCGGTACGGGGCATCCACGGCAGACCGATCGGCGGCGCTGATGCCGTAATGGCCGGCCACCCCGCGAGGCGCGGTGGCCGACCACGTCGACGCACTTCTACTTCGCGCTCGCCACCGCGTTGTCGTCGGCGGGGCGGGATTGCGTTTGTTCCTTGGCCCAGCGGTAGTCGGGCTTGCCCGCGGGGGAACGCTTGATCTCGTCGACGAACCACAGGCTGCGCGGAAGTTTGTAGGGCGCGATCTCCTGGGTGAGCATGGGGCGCAGCTCCTCGAGGGTGGGGCGGGACTCGCCGCGGCACTGCACCACCGCGACCACGCGCTGGCCCCAGCGCTCGTCGTCGATGCCGACCACGAGCGCGTCGAAGATCTCCGGGTGGGTCTTGAGCGCGCCCTCGACCTCCTCGGGGTAGATTTTCTCGCCGCCGCTGTTGATGCTGACCGAGCCGCGGCCGAGCATGGTGACCGTGCCGTCCTCCTCGACGCGGGCGAAGTCGCCGGGGATGGCGTAGCGGACGCCGTTGAACTCCTTGAAGGTCGCGGCCGTCTTCGCCTCGTCCTTGTAGTAGCCCAGCGGGATGTGCCCGCGCCGCGCCAGGATGCCGACCACGCCGGAGCCGGGCTGCACCGGATTGCCGTCCTCGTCGAGCACCTCGGTGGACGCGTCGATCTTCACGCGCGGCCCTCCGGTGTGCGTCGCGCCCTTGGCGACGATGGCGATACCGCCGAACCCGGTCTCCGAGGAGCCGATCGAATCGGAGATCATCCGGTTGGGCAGCAGCTCCAGGAACTGGTCCTTCAGCGCGGGCGAGAACAGCGCCGCGCTGCTGGCCATCACGTACAGGCTCGAAAGGTCGTAGGGCTGACCGGTTTCCGGATTGCCCTCGATCAGCGCGTCGAGCATCGGGCGCGCCATGGCGTCACCGGTGATGAAGATCAGGTTGATCTTGTGCTTGTCGATGGCCCGCCAGACGCCGTGCCCGGAGAACTCCGGGAGCATCACGGCCTTGCCGCCGCCGAACAGGCTGTGGAACGTGGCCCACTGCGCCCCGCCGTGGATCATCGGCGGGATCGGGAACCGCACCATCGGCGGGCTGCCCGCGCCGACCTTGGCCAGCTCCCACTCGTCCTGGACGTATTCGCCGGTGATGAAGTTGATGCCTGCGCCGAGCACGCGCCATACGTCCTCCTGGCGCCACATCACGCCCTTCGGCATGCCGGTGGTGCCGCCGGTGTAGACCATGTACAGGTCGTCCGGGGAGCGTTCGCCGAAGTCGCGCTCACCGGAGGACTGCGCGATGACCCCTTCGTATTCCACCGAATCCGCTGCGGTGGGAATGGCGCCGGTCGTATCGTCGTCGACGACGACGACGGTGCGCAGCAGCGGAGTCTTCGGCCGAACCGCGGCGACCCGGTCGCTGTAGCGCCGCTCGTGGATCAGCGCCACCATGTCCGAGTTGTCGAAGATGTACTGCAACTCGTTCTCGACGTAACGGAAGTTCACGTTGATCATCACGGCCCGCGCCTTGAAGATCGCGACCATGGCCTCGACGGCCTCGATCGTGTTGCGTGAGTAGATACCCACCTTGTCGCCCGGCTGGACTCCCTGTTCTTGCAGGTAGTGAGCGAGTTTGTTGGCCCGCTCCTCCAACTGGGCGTAGGTGACCTCGCGGCCGTCGTCGGCCAGCGCGACGCGGTCGGGCATCAGGTCGATGGCATGTTCGACAAGGTCCGCTATGTTGTAGCTCACAGCCATAAAAATAGAACGTGTTACTGTTTCTGACAAGGCTCGGAAGTCAGGAGAATCAGCGATGCCGCACTGCCTCGTCGAGAAGCGCGACCACGTCCTCATCGTCACCATGAACCGGCCCGAGGCGCGCAACGCGCTGTCGGGCGAGATGATGGCGATCATGAAGGACGCCTGGAACCAGGTGGACGAAGATCCGGACATCAGGGTCGCGATCCTGACCGGCGCCGGCGGCGCGTTCTGCGCGGGCGCCGATCTCAAGGGCATGACCTCCGAGCACCCCGGCGACACCATCGACGGCGGGGGGTGGAATCCGGCCAAGCTGGAGGCGCTGCTCAAAGGCCGCAGACTGACCAAGCCGCTGATCGCGGCGGTGGAGGGTCCGGCCATCGCGGGCGGCACCGAGATCCTGCAGGGCACCGACATCCGGGTGGCCGGGGAGAGCGCGAAATTCGGTGTCTCCGAAGCGCGTTGGGGCCTGTTCCCGCTGGGCGGCTCGGCGGTGCGGCTGGTCCGCCAGATCCCCTACACCGTCGCCGCGGAAATCCTGCTCACCGGACGGCACCTCAGCGCCGCGGAGGCCAAGGAGATCGGCCTGATCGGGCACGTGGTGCCGGACGGGACGGCGCTGGACAAAGCGCTGGAGATCGCGGCACAGATCGCCGCCAACGGCCCGCTCGCCGTGCAGGCCATCCTGCGCACCATTCGGGAGACCGAGGCCATGCCGGAAGAGGACGCCTTCCAGATCGACGCCAAGCTCGGCATGTCCGTATTCCGCTCGGCCGACGCCAAGGAAGGGCCGCGTGCGTTCGCGGAGAAGCGTAAGCCCTCTTTCACCGGAAACTGAGTTTCCACCCGAGCCCTACGCCCCCGATGCGCACGCATCGGGGGCGACCCCTCGCCGGGCTCAGTTCGCGCCCGGGTAGTCCATCCAGAACGGCTCCCACTGGTGACCGTCCGGGTCGATGAAGGTGCGGCCGTGCATGCCCACCTGCGCCTCCTGCGCCCGCTTGTCCTCGTTCACCTCTTCGGTCGCGCCCGCGGCGAGCGCCGCCTCGGTCAGGCTGTCGACCTCATCGGCGCTGCCGAGGGCGAGCGCGTACGCGGCGTTGATCGCCGCTTTGGTGTCGGCCACCGGGCGCTTGCTGAACGTGGTGAAGAAATCCCTGATGAGCAGCATCAAGCAGATGTTGTCGTCCACCACGATGCAGGCGGCGTTGTCGTCGGTGAACTCCTGGTTGACCTTCCAGCCCAGCGCCTCGTAGAACGCCATCGACCGGTGCAGATCGGCGACCGGGAGATTGATGAAGATCATCTTGCTGCTCATGGCCTCTTCCTCTCGAGCAAGTCCGTTCGTGTCACTGGATAGGACGGGTTCCGGTGGGCGAACTCATCGTCGCGGCGTCCGTGACAGGTCCCACATGCCGAGTAGGTTTAGTGATCTTGATCGGGGCTGCGCTCGAGTTCGCGGGCCTGTTTTGTGTCGGTGGCCTGTGGCAGGGTGACCCCATGACCGACTCGCCAGCCTCCCCCGCCGGCCTCGCTCCCGATCTGCTCGCCGCGTTCGAGACCCATCGCAGGGAGCTCTGCGCGTACGCCTACCGCATGCTCGGCTCCTCCTTCGAAGCGGAGGACGCGGTGCAGGAGACGCTCACCAGGGCGTGGAAGTCCTACGACTCGTTCGAGGGCCGCGCCAGCCTCCGCTCCTGGCTGTACAAGATCACCACGAACGTCTGCCTGGACATGCTCGACGGTCCGCAGCGCCGCGCCCGGCCGATGGATCTGTCCGGTCCGTCCCGGCCGGACGCGCCGTTGCCCGCGCCGCAGCCGGATTACGTCTGGATCGAGCCGATCCCGAACGCCCTGGCCTTCGGCGCCGACCCGGCCGAGCACGCCACCGCCAAGGACACGCTGCGCCTGGCCTTCGTCGCCGCCTGCCAGCACCTGCCTGCCACCCAGCGCGCCATCCTGATCATGCGCGAGGTGCTGCGTTTCTCCGCCAACGAGACCGCCGAGGCGCTCACCATGTCGCCCGCGTCGGTCAACAGCGCACTGCAGCGAGCGCGCGCCACCATGTCCAAGGTCCAGCCCGCGGCCACCGACACCTACGACGAAACCGACGAGGGCCAGCGCAAACTGGTGGACGGTTTCGTCAAAGCGTTCGAGGCCTACGACATGGACACGCTCACCTCGCTGCTGAAAGCGGATGTGGCGCTGTCCATGCCGCCGATCGAGCTGTGGATCTCCGGCCCGGAGAACGTGGCCGCGTTCATGCTCGGCCACGGAAGCGCCTGCCGCGATTCGCGACTGGTCCGGCTGGAAGGCGCCAACGGCCTGCCCGCCTTCGGCCACTACAAGCCGAGCGGCGAGCCGGGCGTGTGGGTCCCGTGGTCGATCACGGTGCTGGAGCTCGACGGCGACACCATCGCCGGACTGAATTTCTTCCTGGACACCGACAAGCTGTTCCCACTATTCGGCCTCGCGCCCGAACTGCGTAAGGCGTGACCTCCTCGGCATATTCCGGCCGCCTTCGAGATGCCGTGCTGTTTGGAAGTTATCCGGAGAGATCAGGCTGTATTTCCCATAATGTAGCGAAGAAGGTAGCCACAACCCTCCAAGCGCTACGATTAGATGACCCGCCCATGCGCCAACCCAAACAATAAGGTGAATGCGTGCAGAATTCAGAGCTTTCCGTCCAAGGACAGAATATTCAGACGCTTTATAATCTGTACTTCAGCAAGAGGCTCCTTGTTAATCGGAGATACCAGCGCAAGCTAGTATGGAGCGTAGAGGAAAAAGTTAGGCTCATAGACTCCGTAGTCAACGAGTTGCCAATTCCGTTGATTCTCCTAGCGCAACGTAAGCGCGCTGGCATAGAGACATTCGAGATCATTGACGGCCTCCAGCGCCTGGACGCCTTTTTCTCTTTTATGGAGAATAAATTCTCCTTCCAAGATAAGTACTTCGATCTTGACACAATAGGAGACACGAAGGCGCGTTTGGATTCGGGCGACATCTGTCAGGGCACACCCAAAATGTCTCGCGAAGAGTCATTGTCCATCGCAAACTATCAAATTCCGGTGTCTGTTTATAGAGATGCTACCTCGTCATCGATCGACGAAGTCTTTCGCAGGATTAACAGTGGCGGCAGGCGCTTGAGTCTGCAAGAAATCAGACAAGCCGGAGTAATAGGACCACTCGCAGACGTCGTTCGGAGGACCAGCGCCTCTATCCGTGGCGATGGCACGTTCTCCGAGTCGGTTGTATTGAATGAGATGGAAAAACTCAGCATATCACGACGCGGCCTAACGTACGGTCTATCGTTGGAGGACATGTTCTGGGTGCGCCATGACATCATTGCCCAAGAAGACATAAGATCGTCTGGCGACGAAGAGATGGTGCTCGACCTCGTGCTAGATGCGGTAATCAAACCGTGGCCTACCAGCGGTTGGCAAAACCGTGATGTCGCTTATGGAGTTCCGAGGAAGATCAATACCGCCTCAGCTGCAGAAGTTGACGCCGCTGTTGAGTCTATAGGGGTGGAAGAGCTGCATCAAAGGATAATGTCGATCATTGAGATGATAGACGAGTCCATGACTGGAAACACATCTCTCGGTCGGCACATGGTAAAGCTGGAGACTTACGAGAAAGGTACACAGAGGCAGTTCCAGGCTATATTTGCGGCGCTCTACTCGATAATCTATGACGATGGCATGAAGCCAAAGTCTCACGATGCCCTCAAGGTAATACTGGATGACTTTTGGGGTCGTGGCCTATCAATACCCACTGGGGGTAGCGCGTGGGGTAAGGCAAAAAAGCAGGATTTGTACCCCGAAATTAAAAAGAGGCTTCGGAGGGCTTTCTATACGCCGCGACCACGAACCTCTCTTGTTCAGCTAAATTCTCGCCTGTATGTCGAATCCTTGCTGCAGGGCCCCGTTGACGAAGAACCATTGATCGAGCTTAAGCAAGGATTCTGCACACTTTCCGACCCTCCACAGGAGAACGCAAGCCTATTCGATGAATTGATTCAGACAGCCGTAGGAATGGCGAATGAATCAAAAGAGGCGGAGGGCTTGATTCTTATCGGCGTGGCCGACAAGCCATCCGATGCCGCACGTGTTGCGCAACTATTTTCAATAGCACCTCTTGAGGTGCAAGGTAAGCTCGTAGTGGGGACGGCCGAACAGATATCCCTGCTTGGTTACGACCCAGATAAATGGTGGCGTAAATGGCAAAGTAAGATTCGATCCGCACGCGTTTCGTCTGAATTCGCAAACAGTCTGGCGCGAAGCTTCAAACCAGTATTTTGCGACGGAAAACTACTTTGGGAGATGCGCCCGAAGTCCATCGGAAAACCAATTACCCATAATGAACGGTTCTTCACTAGAATCGGTAGCAGTACAATTGAAATGAGTGCAGACGATTTCTTGAGCCACGTGACGTCTCATTTTTCGTAATATCAGATCGTGCTGGACGGGGCGACCACTCGGCGACCATTGCGGTGTCTGCCGAGACGCGGCGCCATCGACTGCTACTCTTCGTCGGTGAAATCACTCTCGCCTATCAACCAGCGCCACGAACACGCGCCCCGGACTTGTTCAGGGTCCGGGGCGCGGTCGGCGTTCTAGCGCATCACCACCTCGATTTGAGTCACGTGGTGGATATTCAGTTCAGTGATATCGACGTGCATCGTGTATTCGCCGGGCTCCAAGCGCGGGAACGTGGCGAACCATGTCATCGACGCCAGATCTTCGGCACCGGCGACCAGCGGAGCCCTGAGATGCGCCTCCGTGGGACTGCGGTCCCCAGTTTCGATCTTCGCGACACCACCGACTCATGCCAACCCGCGAGAGAGGCAAGCTGACGGCCGGACAGCCCGGCATCACGACGAAGCCCACGGAGAGTTGCCCCAAGGGCTTGTCGCGCTTCATGAACGGAGTTGGTCACCGCTCGACATACTCCGCATAAGGGATAGCCAGCTTCCAGAGCCGCCCCCGTACCTCTTGGCAGTACGCCACGATTCCGGGGTCTGTGGTCACTGCCAGACCGGCCGGCGCTCCGGCCGGATCGGTGAGGTTGTAAACAACCCTCTCGCCATCCATCAACCACCAGTCGTCTGATGGCACCGTTCCCGCGATACTTCTCGGCACATAACGGATGTCGTCCCCGGCTTCCACGTTGTACCCGGTGACCGACAACAACCATCGCTGATAGTCCGACAGTGGTTCGGTGACCACCCGAACACGGGTCACCGATACGCCCCGGCCAGTGGTTTCCAGCATGAGGTCTTGCCACGGCGTCCGGGTGTACGGGGCTGGTTCGCCAGCGAGGAAGGCACGTATGCGGGTGTCCTCGTCGGCTACGTGATATTCGTCCCGCACTTCGAGATGGAACGCGTCCCGTTTCAGCTCACGGAACAGATTCGGCCACAGGTCCGGTTCATCGTTGGGCCGCAGCAGCATTGCCGTAGAACGTCCTTCCTAGCTTCGGGACCTCGATAGCGGTTTCGTCCTCTGCCAAGGTCAACATGCCCAACACGTCCGGCTCGGTGATCGGCCGACCGGATACGGTGAATCCTGCGCATGGGTGAGGTGCCCGGCAGCTAGCAACCCGGCTCATCGTCCAGATCGTTCGTCTTGCCGTTGGTGTCCTCGATCCATCCGGTCAGTGACATGCTCGAGACACAATCGGTTTCGGTGTTGTCGCGCTATACCGGAACAACCCCGACTCGTTGCGCCAGTCGCCCGAGTTCGCCAGTGGTGAGATCCCGCCTCGCGGTGCGCATCATGTGTCCGACCAGTTCGCGGACGTGGCTCATTCCGCGAACGTGCTGAGGACCGATGTGTTCCGCACGCAGTAGGGCGTGCAGAGATTCCCGGTAGTTCCGCTGCAGGGCGTGTGCGCGGCCGATTTCCACGAAGTACTGTGCACGGCGACTTGGCGCTTCGATGGCGTTCGGGTCGATGATCGGCGCCAGCTCGAGTACCCGGCCCGACTCGCGCTGCTCCATCGCCGCCGACATACGCCAGAGGGTCACGTTCTCGGGGCCGAACGTGGGATTGCGCATCATCGACTCACCGGGCACGGCTTCGGCGAGCCGGTCGGCGGTCTCTTCCGCCTCATCGAAATATCCGGACGCGTCTTTGCCCAGTGCCGCCGCGGTCAACGCGCTTTGAAGGTGGAGCATCCCGTACGTCTCCAGTTCCCCCCGAGACGACGAGGTCGACTGAAGTTTGTCGGCGGCAGCTACGGCGCACCCCAGGGCAGCGGAGAGCGAACCCGGACGCGACAGCAACACCTGACTGCGAGCGAACGCTGCCGCCGCCAACCCCGCCGTATCGCCGGTGCTCTGCGCGGCCTGCTCGATTGCTTGCGCGGCCGTCCACGCGAGCGCCCCATAGCCACGTACCCGCAACGCTATCGCAGTATCGAAAGCGACCGAAGCCAGGACGTTCCACGCCTTCACGCGATCGACTTCGGACGCACTGCGCGTATGCCGGTAACAATCCGTGATCAGGGGTGCCAGCATCGGTCCCAACGCTATGAAGTCACAAGCGAGACGAGTCTCCCCTGCCCGACGAGCGGCGACCGCCAGTTCTCCGAGGCTTCTCGTCTCGGCGTTTTCGGCTACGTCTCCGGCCATCCATAGCGCTGCCTCGATTTCGCCCACAGCGGCATGGAACGCCGACGCCGACGGGTCCGTCTGATCGAGTGGATGGCCCGTCAGGTCCGCGACGCGTACCCCCAGCGCTGCGGCCAGCGCGTACAGCGTTCGGCGGGAATCGACTGGACGTTCGCCGTTCTCGAACTTCGCGATTGCGCCCCGGCTGAGGCCGACACGATCGGCGAGGACCTGTTGGGTGATTCCGCGCCGGGCGCGGATGGCGCGTACCCGGCGGCCAATGAATCGGCCGTCTTCTTGCTGGCTGCGGCTCATGGGTGTGCTTCCCTTCGGCGGCACGGAAACATCATGGTAGTGCGCTTGTCCCAAGGTGGGGCGAACTCGGGTGTAGCTGCCGTCACTCTCAGTATCGGCACCACCGCCGGGTCGACGCTCCCCGATTCAACAATAGGAACGCCGGAGTCCACGGCTGGTGCTTAAGAACACTCAGTTAGGGGGATATCCGATGCAGTACATCATTTCTCGGCTCTGCTTCACTCTCGCGACGGCTACAGCCATCGCCATCTTCGTCACGGGTCCAGCACACGCCGTCACGATCTCGGACTGTGTGGACGGCGGTGGAATCGTGGTCCGCTGCTCCACCCAACCGGTTACCGATGCCGACAAGATCGCATGCCCGACACCGGGAAAGAGCACCCGCATATGGTGCGTCGGAGGCTTCTACGGCACACCACCACTCGAGATACTCGACTTCGGTGGTGACAGCCGCTATGGCGGCAGGACAGCCGCCACGCCGATAGGTAATGTCCGGCCATGACCACCACCGAGCGGGACGAGTCCACAGTCACGGTCACCGGCGCAGCGCCGGGAGTGATCGTTGCGCTACGCCGTGCGGCAACGATCGCGGCCGAACATGGACACAACTACGTTGGTTTCGAAGACCTGCTCGTCGCACTTCTCGAGGCCCCGATGTCCCCGTTGCAGGTCCATTGGGAGGAACGCGGACTCGGCGCATTGTCACTGACGGAACTTCGCGAACTGGCGCGCTCTATCGTTCCCGGACCTGTGCGCGGTGCTCACGGCCCGGCTGAGCCGGCCACGGTCACCTTCGACCTCTCGGGGCCGCACGCAGAGGAGTTTCGGCAGGCGATACACGAGCACTCTTGATAGACATGTTCGATCCATACCGTGCTCGCAGATCCCCATCCGCGAAACGCGAATGCGCCCTTCACGGTAATTGTGAAGGGCGCATTCGCTTTCGGCGTCGTCGCGTGGCCGGGTCACAGCCCCAGCGGCCCGGCTGCGCGGCGAGCCTCGCCTCCACCGGGCGTGGGCCGGCGCCGTCCGTCCGGCGGGGTGGATCAGGACGCGGGAATGTACCGCTCCCGCAGCTTGCGCTTGTAGAGCTTGCCGTTGGGATCGCGCGGCAGTTCGGGCAGATAGTCGATCGACTTGGGCATCTTGTACTTCGCCAACTGGGTGGCGGCGAAGGCGAGCAGTTCCTCGGTGAGCGCGTCGTCGCCGTCGGTTCCGTCGGCGGGCCGCACGACGGCCTTCACTTCCTGGCCCCAATCCGGATGCGGGATGCCGAAGACCGCGACGTCGGCGACCTTCGGGTGGGTGATCAGGACGTTCTCGACCTCCGCCGGGTAGATGTTCACACCGCCGGACAGGATGAGGTCCGAGCGCCGGTCGTGCAGGTAGAGGTAGCCGTCCTCGTCGAGGTGGCCGATGTCGCCGACGGTGAACAGGTCGCCGACGCGCGAGTCCTCGGTCTTGGCCTTGTCGTGGTGGTACTCGAAACTCGACGCGCCCATGCGCATGTAGACCAGGCCGGTTTCGCCGACCGGCACCTCGGAGCCGTCCTCCTCGCTGAGCACCTTGATCACCGACCACGGCCACGCCTTGCCGACCGAACCCGGCTTGCGCAGCCACTCCGTGCCGTTGATCACCGTGCCGCCGCCCTCGGTGGCCGCGTAGTACTCGGTGACCGTCGGACCCCACCACTCGAGCATCTGCCGCTTGGTCTCCTGCGGGCAGGGCGCGGCGCCGTGCACCATGCTGCGCAGCGAGGACACGTCGTACTTGGCGCGCACCTCCTCCGGCAGCGCGAGCAGCCGATGGAACTGGGTGGGCACCATGTGGCTGTGCGTCACCCGGTGCTTGTCGATCAGCCGCAGCATGTCCTCGGCGTCCCAGCGATCCATCAGAACCAGCTTGTGGCCCAGCTGGATCGAGATGGTGGCGAAGTTCAGCACCGCCGTGTGGTACAGCGGCGAGCCGCAGATGTGCACGTGGTCGTCGTAGGGCGCGAGCTCGAACAGGCCGAAGAACGCGGTGGTGTGTGGCGGAACGACATCGGGGTCCGCGCCGGTGAGCGGCCGCCGGACGCCCTTGGGCCGTCCGGTGGTCCCGGAGGTGTAGAGCATCGGCGCGCCGGTGCTGCGGTCGGAGGGACGGCCGGTGTCGGCCGCGCCGAGCCAGGCCACCGACTTGAAGCCCTCGATCTCGCCCACCGCGAAGCGCGCCGTCGCGGGCAGCCCCGCCTCGTCGGCGGCGGCCTTGGCGGCGGCGGCGAAACGATCGCTGGCGATGAACGCCTTGGCTTCGCTGTCGGACAGGATGTAGGCCACTTCCGGACCGGTGAGATGCCAGTTCACCGCGACGATGTACAACCCGGACTGGTAGGCCGCGAAATACGCCGCGATCGCCTCCACGCAGTTGTGCACCATGGTCACCAGCACGTCACCGGTGTTCAAGCCGAGCCCGCGCAGGCCGGTGGCGTAACGATTGGCGAGCGTGGCCAGTTCGCGATACGTCACCTCCCGGCCCCAGGGATCGACCATCGCGATCCGATCGGGTTCGGCTTCGGCGATGTTCCACAGACCGAGAATTTGCACTGGCTCCTGCGCGGAGGGCTGGTGAGGCGGCGGAGCCGACGGGGCGGGTGAGGCAGTCACCCCATCGAATCTAGAACGTGTTCTACTATTCGACAAGGGGTGCGAGCCGATGCAATTGCGCGACATCGGGAACCGACACCAGCATCATGGTGACGCCCGCCGCCTCCCAGACCCGCAGTTGCTTGCGGACATGTTCCTCGTCGCCGATGATCGCGGTGTCCAGAATCAGCTCGTCCGGCACCGCCGCGGCGGCCTCGGCCTTCTTGCCCGACTGGAACAGCTTGCCGATCTCGTCGACCTCGCGGTCGTACCCCATGCGCCGGTACACCTGGGCATGGAAATTGAGTTCCGGCGCGCCCATGCCGCCGATGTAGAGCGCCATGATCCAGCGCATCCGTTCCAGCTCGCTCGCCGGGTCGTCGGTGATGACCACCTGGCAACTCGCGGCGATCTCGAAGTCCGCCCTGCTGCGCCGCGCGCCCGCGCGCGCGAAGCCCTCGTCGAGCCACTCGTCGTACATCCCGGCGAGCCGCGGCGCGTAGTAGATGGCCAGCCAGCCGTCGGCGATCTCGGCGGTGAGCGCCACGTTCTTCGGCCCCTCCGCCCCGAGCCAGATCGGCAAATCCGCACGTAGCGGATGCACGATCGGCTTCAGCGGCTTGCCGAGCCCGATCGAGCCAGGCCCGGTGTACGGCAGCGGGTAGTGCGGGCCGTCGCTGGTGACCGGCGCCTGCCTGGCCAGCACTTGGCGCACGATCCCGACGTACTCGCGGGTGCGCTGCAACGGCTTGGCGAACGGCTGGCCGTACCACCCCTCCACCACCTGCGGACCCGAGACGCCCAGACCGAGAATGGCGCGGCCACCGCTGAGATGATCGAGGGTGAGCGCGTGCATGGCGGTCGCCGCGGGCGTACGCGCCGACATCTGCACCACCGACGTGCCCAGGCGCACCCGCCGCGTGGACGAACCCCACCAGGTGAGCGGACCGAAGGCATCCGAGCCCCACGACTCGGCGGCGAAGACGGCGTCGAACCCGGCTTCCTCGGCCGCCACCACCAGCTCCCCCGCGTTCGCGGGCGGCTGGGCCATCCAGTACCCGAGTTGCAATCCGAACTTCACGCCGGACCCCTTTCCGATCAACTGCTTGCCACCAGAGTTAGAACCTGTTCTACTCGATATCGTGACTCAGGGGAATACTGCATCCACGGCAATCGCTGGTGGTAGCGGCACGGCATTGAACACGGACGCCGTGCCCGAGGTACTCAGCGCGCCCCTGCGGGTGCGTTTCGATTACACCCGCTCCGTCGGCTCCACCATCGGAACCTTCCTGACCCGGTTGCGCGACCACAAGATCGTCGGCGCGCGCGGCTCGGACGGCCGGGTGATCGTGCCGCCGCCGGAATACGATCCGATCACCGCCGAACCGCTGACCGAATTCGTCGACGTCGCCGACACCGGCACCGTCGAATCATGGACCTGGGTGCGCGAGCCGCTGCCCGGCCAGCCGTTCGACCGGCCGTTCGCGTGGGCCCTGATCCGGCTGGACGGCGCCGACACGACGCTGTTGCACGCCGTCGACGTCGCCGCGCCCGAGGACATCCACCAAGGCTTGCGGGTGACCGCCCGCTGGGCCGAGCAGACCGAGGGCAGCATTCGCGACATCCTCTGCTTCGAGCCGGGCGAGAAGTCCTCCGGACCCGTCGAGTCCGCCGCCGCCGACCCGGTCACCATGATCACCACGCCGGTCGACCTGTCCTACAAGCACACCGCCTCGCCGCAGGAGACCGTCTACCTGCGCGGACTCGCCGAAGGCAAGCTGATCGGCGCGCGCACCGACGCCGCGGGCAAGGTGTACTTCCCGCCGCGCGGCGCGAATCCCACCGACGGCAGGCCGACCGACGAGTTCATCGAACTGTCCGATCACGGCACCGTGACCACCTTCTGCATCGTCAACGTGCCGTTCATGGGCCAGCGGATCAAGCCGCCGTACGTCGCGGCCTACGTGCTGCTGGACGGTGCGGACATCCCGGTGCTGCATCTGGTGCTCGGATGCGACGCGAGCGAAGTGCGCATGGGCATGCGGGTGCAGGCGGTGTGGAAGCCGCGCGAGGAGTGGGGCTACGGCCTGGAGAACGTGGACCATTTCCGCCCCTCCGGCGAGCCGGACGCCGACTACGAGACCTATAAGCACCACCTCTGAGAGAGGCGCACGTTGACTGACAACGCCACCGACATCGCGGTCGTGGGTTTCGCCCACGCGCCGCACGTGCCGGAGACCTTCGGCACCACCAACGGTGTCGAGATGCTGGTGCCCTGCTTCCAGCAGCTCTACGACCGACTCGGCATCACCAAGTCCGACATCGACTTCTGGTGCTCCGGCTCGTCCGATTACCTCGCCGGACGCGCCTTCTCGTTCATCTCGGCGATCGACGCCATCGGCGCGGTGCCGCCGATCAACGAATCGCACGTCGAGATGGACGCCGCGTGGGCGCTGTACGAGGCGTGGGTGAAACTGCGCTCGGGGCAGGCGACGACGGCGCTGGTGTACGGCTTCGGCAAGTCCTCCGCCGGCACGCTGCGCCAAGTGCTCACCATGCAGCTGGACCCCTACCTGGTCGCGCCGCTGTGGCCGGACGCCTGGTCCATCGCGGGCCTGCAGGCGCGCGCCGGTCTGGACGCGGGCCGCTGGACCGAGCGGGACATGGCAGCCGTCGCGGCAGGTGACGGTGACGTCGACAGCCTGCTCGACCAGCCCTACGTCGCCGATCCGCTGCGCGCGCACGACATCGCGCCGATCACCGACGGCGCGGCCGCGATCGTGCTCGCCGTGGGTGACCGCGCCCGCGAACTGTGCGACCGTCCCGCCTGGATCACCGGCATGGCGCACCGGATCGACACTCCCGTGCTCGGTGCGCGCGACCTCACCGTCTCGCCCTCGACGGCCGCCGCCGCCAAGGCGGTCACCGGCGGCGACGTGAGCGGTTTCGACATCGCCGAACTGCACGCGCCGTTCAGCCATCAGCAGCTGATCCTCACCGAGGCGATCGGGCTGACGAACGGCACGAAGGTGAACCCGTCCGGCGGCGCGCTCGCGGCCCACCCCATGTTCGCGGCGGGCCTGGAACGCATCGGCTTCGCGGCCGAGGCCATCATCGCGGGCTCGGCGAATCGCGCGTTGGCGCACGCCACCAGCGGCCCCGCGTTGCAGCAGAACCTTGTGACCGTCTTGGAATCGGAGAACCGATGAGCTTGCCCGCCGCGGTGCTCGGCACCGGACAAACCCATCACGTGACGAAACGGACCGACGTGTCCATGTCGGGCATGTGCCGCGAGGCCATCGATCGTGCCCTGGCCGACGCCGGTCTCACCATCGCCGACATCGACGCGGTCGTGGTCGGTAAGGCGCCCGACGGCTTCGAGGGCGTCATGATGCCCGAACTGTTCATGGCGGACGCGCTCGGCGCCACCGGCAAGCCGCTGCTGCGGGTGCACACCGCCGGTTCGGTCGGCGGCTCCACCGGCATCGTCGCGACCAACTTGATCCAGGCGGGCGTGCACAAGCGCGTGCTCGCCGTGGCCTGGGAGAAGCAGTCGGAGTCGAACGCCATGTGGGCGCTGTCGATCCCCGTGCCGTTCACCATGCCGGTCGGCGCGGGCGCGGGCGGATACTTCGCCCCCCACGTGCGCTCCTACATCCGGCGCTCCAACGCCCCCGGTCACATCGGCGCCATGGTGGCGGTGAAGGATCGCCGCAACGGAGCCAAGAACCCGCTGGCGCACCTGAAGCAGCCCGACATCACGCTGGAATCGGTGCTCGCCTCGCAGATGCTGTGGGACCCGATCCGCTTCGACGAAACCTGCCCGTCCTCCGACGGCGCGTGCGCGATCGTGCTGGGCGACGCGGACGCGGCCGAAGCGGTCGAGGCCACCGGACGGAAGGTCGCTTGGGTGCACGGCACCGCGATGCGCACCGAACCGACCACGTTCGCCGGACGCGACCAGGTCAATCCGCAGGCGGGCCGGGACGCGGCCGCGGCGCTGTGGCAGACGGCGGGCATCACCAACCCGCTGGAGGAGATCGACGTGGCCGAGATCTACGTCCCGTTCTCCTGGTTCGAACCGATGTGGCTGGAGAACCTCGGCTTCGTGCCGCAGGGGGACGGCTGGAAGCTCACCGACAAGGGCGAGACCGAGATCGGCGGCACCCTTCCGGTCAATCCGTCCGGCGGCGTGCTGTCGTCGAATCCGATCGGCGCCTCCGGACTCATCCGGTTCGCCGAGGCCGCCAAGCAGGTCATGGGACGGGCCGGGGACTATCAAGTCGAGGGCGCGCGCAAAGCGCTCGGCCACGCGTACGGCGGTGGTTCGCAGTACTTCTCGATGTGGGTGGTCGGATCGGAGCGACGGTGACCGCGCTGAAGTTCACCGTCGGCATCGCGCTGAGTCCGCTGGACCAGCTGACCGAACTGGCGAAGACCGCCGAAGAGTGCGGTTTCTCGTCGATCGCGCTGCCGGACTCACTGTTCTACATGAAGTCGGCGTCGGCGAAGTACCCCTACACCCCGGACGGCAGCAGGTTCTGGGGGCCGGACACCCCGTGGGTCGATCCGCTTATCGGCGCGACCGCCATGGCGGCCGTCACCAGCCGTATCCGCTTCTACACCAACGTGCTGAAGCTGGGCTCGCGCAACCCGCTGCTGCTGGCCCGGCAGGTCGGCTCGGTGGCCAACCTGTCGGGCAACCGCTTCGGTTTCGGCGTCGGAATCGGTTGGGCGCCGGAGGAATTCGAGTGGTGCGGCGTGCCGTTCGCACGCCGCGGCGCGCGGGTGGACGAGATGATCGAAGTGATCAAACTGGTGCTCGCCGGCGGCATGGTCGAGTACCACGGCGAGTTCTTCGACTTCGATCCGCTCCAGATGAGTCCGGCCCCGAGCGAGCCGGTGCCGTTCTACATCGGCGGACACACCGAGGCGGCGCTGCGCCGCGCCGCACGGGTGGGCGACGGCTGGACCTCGGCCATGATGACCTACGACGAACTGCGGAACACCATCGGCAAGCTCGCCGCGCTGCGTTCGGAGTACGGCCGCGCCGACGAGCCCTTCGAGATCCAGGCGGTGTGCGTCGATCGCTTCGGCCGGTCCGGCTATCAAGATCTCGCGGACGCGGGCGTCACCGACGCGATCGTGGTGCCCTGGCTGGCCGACGGCATCGGATTCGACGGCGAACTGGCCGCCAAGCAGGACTCGCTGCGCAAGTTCGCCCAGCAGTACATCGCCGAACCCGTCCTCGCCGCGCGGTGAGGCCCGTCAACCGGTCGAGGGAGGCCGTATGACCACCACCGAACATCCGGCCCGCGCCGCGGGCCTCGCCTCGCAGGCCGCGGTGCGCGCCCGGGACAAGCAGGCCTGGGTCGCCCTGTTCGCCGAGGACGGCGTCGTGGAGGACCCCATCGGCCCGTCGGGCTTCGACCCGGAGGGCAAGGGCCACCGCGGCACCGAGGCCATCGCCGCGTTCTGGGACAAGGCGATCGCGAAGACCGATCTGATCGAATTCCTCTTCGGAGACTCGTTCGCCTGCGGCCGCGAGGTCGCCTTCACCGGCACGATCCGCAGCACCATCGGCGGGCACCTGATCGACGCCGACGGCGTGTTCACCTACCGGGTGAACGAGGAGGGCAAGATCGCCGCACTGCGGGCATTCTGGGAGGTCGATCGCGCCATGAAGACCGCGCGGCCGATCGGCTGACTCGGTACCGGACGAAAAGGCCCTCGCACCGAAGTGCGAGGACCTTTCTATGTCTCAGTGCGCCACCGGGCAGGTCTTGTAGTCGACCGGGAACTCCTTGATCCCGTTGAGCCAGCCCGAACGCAACCGCTTGGGGTCGGCGACCTTGGTGATGTCGGGCAGGTGGTCGGCGATGGCATTGAAGATCAGGTCGATCTCCAGCCGGGCCAGGTTCGCCCCGATGCAGAAGTGCGCGCCGGTGCCGCCGAAGGCCAGGTGCGGGTTGTCCTTGCGCATGATGTCGAACTTCTCCGGGTGGTCGAAGACCTCCTCGTCGAAGTTGGCCGAGCGGTACAGCATGACCACGCGCTGGCCCTTCTTGATCTGGACGCCGCCGAGTTCGGTGTCCTCCAGCGCGGTGCGCTGGAACGAGGTGACCGGGGTGGCCCACCGGATGATCTCGTCGGCGGCCGTGGCGGGGCGTTCCTTCTTGAACAGCTCCCACTGGTCCGGGTTCTCCAGGAACGCGATCATGCCGTGTGAGATGGCGTTGCGCGTGGTCTCGTTGCCCGCGACGGCGAGCATGATCACGAAGAAGCCGAACTCCTCCTCGGTGAGCTTGTCCCCGTCGACATCGGCCTCGATCAGCGTGGTGACGATGTCGTCGGCCGGGCACTGCTTGCGCGCGGCCGCCATCTGGTAGGCGTAGCCCAGGATCTCCGCCGACGCCGCGACCGGGTCGGCCGTGCTCTCCGGGTCGTCGTAGCCGGTCATGTCGTTGGACCAGGAGAAGACCTTCATCCGGTCTTCCTGCGGCACGCCGATCAGCTCGGCGATGGCCTGCAACGGCAGTTCGCAGGCGATCTGGGTCACGAAGTCCCCCGAGCCCGACTCGGCCGCCGCCTTCACGATCGATTCGGCGCGGGCCGACAGCTCCGCGCGCAGGCCGTTGATGGCACGCGGGGTGAAGCCGCGCGAGATGATCTTGCGCAGCTTGGTGTGCTCCGGCGCGTCCATGTTCAGCAGGACGATCCGCTGCAGCTCGATCTGCTCGCGGGCGATGTCGTCGTTGAACCGCGGGATGGCGGTGTTCTCGAAACTGGAGAACACGTCGCTGCGCCGCGAGACCTCTTTGACGTCGGCGTGCTTGCTGACCACCCAGAAGCCGTCGTCGTGGAAGCCGCTGACGTCAGGGGACTGCGGATTCCACCAGATCGGCGCGGTCCGGCGCAGTTCGGCGAACTCCTCGACCGGAACACGCTCGGCGTAGATGTCCGGGTCCGTGACGTCGAACCCGTCCGGGAGATTCGGCCGGGCATTCCGAGTGTCTACCACCAGATGTCTCCTTCGACAAACTGAAACACGTTCTATAATCATTGAAGCACAGGCGCGAGAACGAGGAAAGAAACCGGACAGATCTGCCTCTGGCAAGTGCTATGAACGCGTTTCAGTTTTCTGTCCCAAGGGAAAGGTTGGACATGGGCACACCGGTGATCGTCGAGGCCGCACGGACCCCGATCGGCAAGCGCGGCGGCTGGCTGTCGGGCCTGCACGCGGCCGAACTGCTCGGCGCGGCCCAGCGCGGGGTGCTCGAGCGCGCGCACCTGGACCCCGCGCAGGTCGAGCAGGTCATCGGCGGCTGCGTCACCCAGGCGGGCGAGCAGTCCAACAACGTCACCCGGGTGGCATGGCTGCACGCGGGCCTGCCGTGGCAGGTCGGCGCCACCACGATCGACACCCAGTGCGGTTCCGCGCAGCAGGCCAACCACCTCATCGCGGGCCTGATCGCGGCCGGCGCCATCGACATCGGCATGGCCTGCGGCGTGGAGGCGATGAGCCGGGTTCCCCTGGGCGCCAACGTCGGCGAGCACGCCGGGCCGCGCAGGCCCGCGTCGTGGAACATCGACCTGCCCAACCAGTTCGAGGCGGCGGAGCGAATCGCCAAGCGGCGCGGCATCACTCGTGCGGACGTGGACGCGTTCGGCGCGCGCTCGCAGCGGCTGGCCGGCCAGGCGTGGGCGGAAGGCCGGTTCGATCGCGAGGTGCTCACCGTCACCGCTCCCGCGGTCGACAAGGAAGGCAATCCCACCGGCGAAAAACTCGACGTGACACGGGATCAGGGCCTGCGCGAGACCACCGTCGAGGGCCTGGCGAAGCTGAAGCCGGTGCTGGAGGGCGGCGTGCACACCGCCGGGTCGTCCTCGCAGATCTCCGACGGCGCCGCCGCGGTGCTGCTGATGGACGAGAAGGCCGCGCAGCGTGCGGGTTTGCGACCGCGGGCACGGATCGTCACACAGGCGGCGGTCGGCGCGGAGCCGGAGTTCCACCTCGACGGCCCCGTGCAGGCGTGCACCAGGCTGCTGGAACGGTCCGGCATGAATATCGGCGACATCGACCTTTTCGAGATCAACGAAGCGTTCGCCTCGGTTGCACTTTCCTGGGCTTCTGTACACCAACCTGACATGGATCGGGTTAATGTCAACGGTGGCGCCATCGCCCTGGGGCATCCGGTCGGCTCGACCGGATCACGCCTCATCACAACGGCTTTGCACGAACTGGAGCGCTCCGACCGCAGCACCGCAATGGTTCTCATGTGCGCCGGTGGCGCACTCGCGACAGGAACGATCATCGAACGTTTGTGACTTCAACCATTTCATGCGCGTTGGTTGAACGTTCATCCCCCACGGGCGCAAACGTGTCGTACGCCACACAAACCCATGTACGGCCGAGTTCATGAGATGTCAGCTATCTTGCGGCTATCAAGACCCCTTGCGGCGAGACCGCAGCGACGGGCCAGAACCGGTTCGTACCGCGGCTTCTCGAGAGGCCTTGGGGTGACCCGCAAACGCGACCGTCCCAGTACCTTCGCCGCCTTCCGACCTAGAAGCTTCAAGGAAATCCGGAATCAGGCGTAGGTTTTCAGTTACTGAGCCGCTAATATCAATGATACGTATCCGAGATAACGACTGTTAGTACAGCGAAGGGAATTGGGCGGCTCACAATGGCTGATTTCGCGGCGCGGCTGAACAAGCTGTTCGAAACCGTGCATCCCCCGGGGCGTAAGCCGCACACCAACGCGGAGGTTGCGGCAGCGCTGACGGCCTCCGGACATCCGATCTCGAAACCGTACCTGTCGCAGTTGCGGTCGGGACAGCGGACGAACCCGTCCGATGAGACGGTGGCCGCCCTGGCGAAGTTCTTCAAAGTCAAGCCGGACTACTTCTTCAACGACATCTACGCCGCCAAGATCGATCACGATCTGGAGCTGCTGTCCCAGCTGCAGGGCTACGGACTGCGACGGCTGTCGAGTAGAGCGTTCGACTTGTCCGAAGAATCACAGAATCTGCTCACCTCCATGGCGGAGAAGTTGCGGGCAAGCGAGGGCTTGCCCGAAATTCCTCCGGATGGAACCGAATAGGTTCATCTGCACGGCAGCACAGTGCGACCCACCGGGTCGCACTGTGCTGTGTTATGCGCGCGTAAGCGGGCGAAGCACACAACCGGCGCGTGGTCGCCCCCAGAGAAATTGGGGCGTGACCGCGCGCCGGTTAGTGCCGCGCCACCGATGGTGTACTTACATATGCACTTTCGGCGGGGTTCGCCGACGGCCGTTCGCAGCGAAGAGGATTCCCGGTCCAACCGGTCTGTCCGAATAGTCCGATCGACCGGCTATTGCGCCCGATTGATCGCATTCGCGCGAAGTCGATCAATTTCGAGCGGAGCCGGGCGCGGTTGTCCGATAGGCGCGTGCGACGGCCTGCACCCAGCCGCGCGGACTAATCCCCTCCGGCGGAGCAATCCACCGCGCGTCCACCGCGGCCGCCCCCGCGGGATCGCGCGCCCACCGGGCCACCCGATCGGCCCGGTCCGCCACCGAAGCGGGCGGCGCAGCGAGTTCCGCCAGCACGAGGCCGCCGCCGGACTGCAGATACAGCGCGTCGATGATCTGCGCCACCTGGTCGGAAGCCCTCAACTGCGTGGAGAATCCGCTCTGTTCGTGCGCGACCACCTCGGGAAAACGACCGACCATGGTCCGATGCAGCGGGCGGATCCGGCGCAGCAGCAGCCGCGCGCGCACCCAGAGTTCCACCACGATCCACACCGCGCCCAGCGCGATGACCAGGCTCGCGACCGCCCGAGCGGGCCAGGCCCAGCCCGGATCGCCGGGCACGACGCGCGGCGCGTGCCGAATGCGGTCCACGGCCAGCACCGCGATCACCGCCGTGCCCGCCGTATACAGCGCGATGCCGCGGCCGAGCGCTGTCCAGTCCAGGTTGCGCAGACCGGTGACGACGACGAACGCGCACCCTGCGGCCACCACCGCCCAGCCGAGTGTGAACGACCAGGCCAGCGTGAGCACGACCGCGCACAGGCCGACGCCGTGGATCGCCAGGGCGATTCGCCGCAGATGCCGCCGCGACACCACCGGCCAGGCCGCCGCTGCGACCACCGAGGTGGCCGTCGCGAACGCGATCCAGCTCGCGGTGGCGACGCCATCGGACAGCAGGCCCGCGTGCAGGCCCCTCGGCACGAGATGGTCCACGGCGAGCGCGATCTCGGGCACCGCGACGGTCGCGGCGAGCGCGACGGCGGCGACCGCGACGACGATGGCGACGCGGGCCGTGGTCGCCGGCTTGACCAGCACGCGCCCCACCCGCGCGCCGGCCGCCATCCAGACCAGCAGAGCTGTCGCCCACAGGATCATCCGAGCGCCTCGTCGAATCGAAGGACCGAGACGCCCGCGCCCCGGCTGTTGAACACGCGCAGTCTGGTCATCAGCATGGCGGCGAACGTCTCGGCTTCCCATTCGGCGAGCTCGTCCGTGCCGTCGTCGACGATCCGCTGATGGGCGCGCTGACTGAGCATGTAGGCGATCAGGTCGTCGCTCGCCTCCAGGGTCACTTCCGGTGCGGGCGCGCCTTCGTGGTCGAAAACGATGTGCCCCAGTTCGTGGGCGAGGGTGTGCTCGCGGCTCGGTAGCGTCTCGGCCAGCACGATCACGTCGCGGTCGGGATAGAACCTGCGCTGGCCGCAGACGCCGGGACCCAGTCTTGCGCTGGCGATCTCGATGTCGCGGCGGCGCTCGTCCGCGATCGCGCCGACCACTTCGTCCAGCGTTGTCGCGTCGAAGTCGGCCGCCACCGCGCACACCGCGTCGACGGCGGCGGCGACCCGGCGATAGGAACGCAGGTCATCGCGTATCCGGCTCACGCTCATCGACGGTCCCCTCCCGGCCTCGGGAAGAATTGGGCGCGGGCCGCGTCGATCCTGGCCTGCGTGGCCGCGGCGCTCCGGAAACTGATCACGCCGGACGCCGCGCCCGCGAGGGCGAACGCGATCAGTCCGCCGATCACCGGCAGCAGCTGCGGGGCGGGCAGATCGTCGGCGACGGCGGCCGGACGGACCGCAGGAAGGGAACCCGGCCCGCGCGCCTGTGGCGGGGCGGGGTCGGTGAGGTCGGGCAGGGGCGCGTCGAGTGGCGGAATCGACGGCGCGCCTACCGGTATCGGTGCGCGCCCTGGCGCCTCGCGAGCGGGAACCGATGGCACGGTTATCGGCGGGAGCGCGGGAGTGGGCGGAGCGGTCACTTGCGGAAGCGGAATCAACAACGGCAGAAGCGGACTCGCGGACCCGACGGCGGCCGAACCGATTGCCGCCGAACCCACCGCGGCGGAACCGGTTGCGGCCGAACCCACAGCCGCCGACCCGGTCGCCGCGGAACCGGTACCAGCAAGGACGGCTGAGCCGGTCCCCATTGCGGCGGAACCGGTTGCGGCCGAACCCACAGCCGCCGACCCGACCGCTGCCGAACCGGTGCCACTCAGGACCGCGGACCCGGTGCCCACCGCAGCCGAACCGAGCCCGAGGACAGCCGAACCGGTGCCCACCGCGGCCGAACCCAAGGCGGCAGAACCGGAGCCGAGCACCACACCAAGACCAGCGGAACCAGTGCCCAGCGCAGCCCCAAGACCAGCCGAACCAGTGCCCAGCG
Organism: Nocardia implantans; assembly: GCF_035544775.1. Classification (NCBI taxonomy): domain Bacteria; kingdom Bacillati; phylum Actinomycetota; class Actinomycetes; order Mycobacteriales; family Nocardiaceae; genus Nocardia; species Nocardia implantans. Next base: position 368,436 of record NZ_JAYKYQ010000008.1, read on the forward strand.
CGACCCCGAGACCAGCCGAACCAGTGCCCAGCGCAGCCCCAAGACCAGCCGAACCAGTGCCCAGCGCGACCCCGAGACCAGCCGAACCAGTGCCCAGCGCAGCCCCAAGACCAGCCGAACCAGTGCCCAGCGCAGCCCCGAGACCAGCCGAACCAGTGCCCAGCGCGACCCCAAGACCAGCCGAACCAGAACCCAGCGCAACACCCAGTCCAGCCGAACCGGAGCCGAGCACCAGGCCCAGACCGGCCGAACCGGTGCCGAGTGCGATCCCCGATCCCGCCGAACCGGTGCCGAGACCGGCCGTACTTGCCCCCGCCGGACCCGGCGCGGCGGTGCCGGTCCCCGTGGTCGGCCGTGCCGGGACCGTGCTGATCTTCGACGGCTGCCCCGGCACGGTCAGGGGAAACCAGGGATCGCCGCTGTCATAGGGCGGCGGAGCGGGATCCGCCACGCACGAGGGGCAGGAAGACGGCACGTCGGCGGAGGCAGGGCTGCCGAGCAGCGCGGAGCCGGCGACGGCGCCGGATGCCGCCAGCACACGGAATGCGCGACCTACCTCCATGCGCCGAGCCTTCCCCTCATCAGTCGAAGCGCAGTTCTGTGCCCGGTCGCCACTCTCACACGGGACTTCCCAAACGGACGGGTGCCCATACTAAACCCCGGTCCGCGAACGCGCCCCCGAAAGGGTCGAGGCCGGTCAGGCCCCGTACACGGGCTCCGGCGGAGTCGCTTTGGCGATCAGATCGGCCACGACCGGCCCGAGTTCTGCCGGATCCCAGCGGGCGCCGCGGTCGACGGGCACGCCGTGCCGCCATCCGTCGGCCAGCGCCACCTTGCCGCCCTCCACCTCGAACACCCGTCCGGTCACCGCCGCCGACTGCGCGCTGCCCAGCCACACGACCAGCGGAGACACGTTCTCCGGCGCCATCGCGTCGAAGCCGCTGTCGGGCTTGGCCATCATGTCCGCGAACACCGTCTCGGTCATCCTGGTGCGCGCGGACGGGGCGATCGCGTTCACCGTCACGCCGTAGCGGGCGAACTCGGCGGCGGCGGTCAGCGTCAGGCCCGCGATGCCCGCCTTGGCCGCGCCGTAGTTGCTCTGGCCGACGCTGCCCTGCAAACCGGCGCCGGAGCTGGTGTTGATGATCCGCCCGTCGACGGGACGGCCGGCCTTGGACTCCGCACGCCAGTATTCGATCGCGTGCCGCATGGTGGCGAAGTGGCCCTTCAAGTGCACGCGGATCACCGCGTCCCACTCGTCCTCGCCCAGGTTGACCAGCATCCGGTCGCGCACGAATCCGGCGTTGTTGACCAGCACGTCCAGCTTGCCGAAAGTATCGACGGCCTGGTGGACGAGCCTGCGGGCGCCTTCCCAGTCCGCCACGTCGTCACCGTTGGCCACCGCGCGGCCGCCCAGCGCCTCGATCTCGGCGACCACCTGCGCGGCGGGCGTTTCCGCGGTGGCCGCGCCGTCGAGGGTCGAACCGATGTCGTTGACCACGACGCTGGCGCCCGCCGCGGCGAAGGCGAGGGCGTGCGCGCGGCCGATGCCCCGGCCCGCGCCGGTGACGATGACGACGCGCCCGGCGCAGATCTGCTCGGTGTCCATATGTGTCCTTCTTCGTGTCCGGTCGTGTTCAGGACTGCTGGTCGGCGTTGGAGGCGGCGAGGAAGGCGGGCCGTTCGCCGCCGCCGTGCACCAGCAGGGTCGCGCCGCTGACGTAGTCGGCCAGCGGCGAGGCCAGGAAGACGGCGCAGCGGCCGACATCGTCGGGACGGGCCATGCGACCGAGCGGGATGGTCCGGCCCACCGCGTCGACGCCGTCCTGATCGCCGTAGTGCATTCGGCTCAACTCGGTGTCGACCGGCCCCACCACCAGCGAGTTCACCCGCACCTTCGGCGCCCACTCGACGGCGAGCGAGCCGGTGAGACTGTCCACGCCCGCTTTGGCCGCGCCGTAGGCGGCGGTGCCGGGCGACGGACGGTGCCCGCTGACGCTGGAAATGTTGACGATGGAGCCGCCCTCGTCCTGCCGCTGCATCACCGCGTTGGCGGCCTGCGCCAGCAGCAGCGGAGCGAGCAGGTTCAGCTCGACGATCTTGGCGTGGAAGTTCTTGCTCGCGTCGGCGGCGAGTGCGAAGGGAGCGCCGCCCGCGTTGTTGACCAGATGGTCGAGCCGGCCGTGACGCTCGGTGATCGTGTCGATCAGTGCGCGCACCGCGCCCTCGTCCCGCACATCGCACGGCACGAAGTCGATCGCGCGGCCGCAGGCTTCGACGGGCGCGTCGGCCGGTCGGCGCGCGCACGCCACGACGGTCGCGCCCGCGGCCAGGAACGCCTTGCTCACGCCCGCGCCGACACCGCGCACACCGCCCGTCACCAGAACGACGCGGCCGGACAGATCGATTTCGAGTGGCACCGTGCTAACCTACCAAGCAACTGCTTGCTTTGCCAATGCGTGCACACACGATGGGACTCGCCATGGGGATCAATCGCCACTCGGAATCGACCGGCATCAGCGTGGTCACGGTGGACTATCCGCCGGTCAACGCCATCCCGACGGACGGGTGGTTCACGATCGCCGATGAAGTGCGCGCGGCGGGCCGCGACCCGGACACCAAAGTGGTGGTGCTGCGCGCGGAGAACCGGGGCTTCAACGCGGGCGTCGATATCAAAGAGATCCAGAGCAAGCCGGGCCACCAAGCGCTGATCGACGCCAACCACGGCTGCTTCGAGGCGTTCGCGGCGGTGTACGAGTGCCAGGTGCCGGTGATCGCGGCGGTGCAGGGCTTCTGCCTGGGCGGTGGCATCGGCCTGGTCGGCAACGCGGACGTCGTGATCGCCTCCGACGACGCCACCTTCGGACTGCCCGAGGTCGACCGCGGCGCACTCGGCGCGGCGACCCACCTCGCACGGTTGGTCCCCCAGCACTTGATGCGGGCGCTGTTCTACACCGCGAGCACCATCACCGCACAGCAGCTGCACCACTACGGCTCGGTGTACCAGGTGGTGCCGCGCGCCGAACTCGACGCCGCCGCCTTGGAGCTGGCCAAGAACATCGCGGCCAAGGACGGCCGGGTGATCCGCGCGGCCAAGCGCGCGCTCAACGGCATCGATGTGCAGGATGTGCACCGCAGCTACCGGTACGAGCAGGGCTTCACCTTCGAACTCAACCTCGCCGGCGTCGCCGACGAGATCCGCGCCCGGTTCGACGACGATCTCGCGGCGCGCAAGAGCGGGCAGTAGAGAGGAACCACCCATGCGAGACAAGCGGATGTCGCTCGACGAGGTCGTCGGCGGGTTGCGCAGCGGGATGACCATCGGCATCGGCGGCTGGGGGTCGCGGCGCAAGCCGATGGCGCTGGTGCGGGCCATCCTGCGTTCGGACATCACCGACCTGACCGTGGTGAGCTACGGCGGCCCCGACCTCGGGCTGCTGTGCTCGGCGGGGAGGGTGCGCAAGGCGTACTACGGCTTCGTGTCGCTGGATTCGCCGCCGTTCTACGACCCGTGGTTCGCCAAGGCCCGCACCTCCGGCGCGCTGGTCGCCCGCGAGATGGACGAGGGCATGCTCAAGTGCGGGCTGGAGGCGGCCGCGGCGCGGCTGCCGTTCCTGCCGATCCGCGCCGGGCTCGGCTCCGACGTCCCGAACTTCTGGGAGGGCGAGCTGAAGACGGTCGAATCGCCCTATCCCGTGGACGGCACGCCGGAGACCCTGATCGCCATGCCCGCGCTGAATCTGGACGCGGCGCTGGTGCACCTGAACCTCGGCGACGCGCACGGCAACGCCGCCTACACCGGCGTCGATCCCTATTTCGACGATCTGTTCTGCCTGGCGGCGCAGCGCCGCTACGTCTCGGTCGAGCGCGTGGTGGAGACCGACGAACTGGTGAAAACCGTTCCGCTGCAGGCGCTGCTGCTCAGCCGCATGATGGTGGACGGCGTGGTCGAGGCCCCCGGCGGCGCGCACTTCACCCTGGCCGCCGACGACTACGGCCGGGACGAGAAGTTCCAGAAGCACTACGTCGAGTCCGCGAAAACGCCGGAGGCGTGGCAGCGGTTCGCCGACACCTATCTGGCCGGCTCGGAGGAGCAGTACCAGGCCGCCGTCCGCCGATTCGCCGAGGAGGCGTGATGACCAGCACCGAAACCGTCACCCGCGCCGAGATCTGCGCCGTCGCCTGCGCGGAGATCTTCAGTGGCGCGGGCGAGATCATGGCCAGCCCCATGTCGCCGATGTCCATCATCGGCGCGCGGTTGGCCAAACTCACCACCGAACCGGATCTGCTGCTGTCCGACGGCGAGGCGCTGCTGTTCGCCGAGACTCCCCCGCTGGGCGGGAAAGCGCCGATCGAAGGCTGGATTCCGTTCCGGAAGGTCTTCGACGTGGTGGCCTCCGGACGCAGGCACGTGGTGATGGGCGCCAACCAGATCGACCGGTTCGGCAACCAGAACCTCTCGGCCTTCGGCTCGTTGCGGCAGCCGACCCGCCAGATGTTCGGTGTGCGCGGCGCGCCGGGCAACACGATCAACCACGCCACCAGCTACTGGGTCGCCCGGCACACCAAGCGGGTGTTCACCGACCAGGTGGACATCGTCTCCGGGGTGGGATACGACAAGGTCGACGCGGCCAACCCGGCATACCGCTTCCACCACCTGCACCGCGTGGTGACCAATCTGGGCGTTTTCGATTTCGAAGGCCCCGATCACACCATGCGCGTCCGCAGCCTGCATCCCGGCGTCACCGCCGAGGAAGTCGCGGAGAACACCTCCTTCGAGATCGCCGGGCTCGCCGAAGCGGCCGAGACCCGGCAGCCGACGGCCGAGGAGCTGCGGTTGATCCGGGAAGTGCTCGACCCCAGGAAGATTCGCGAAACCGAGGTCCCGTCATGAGCCCGCGCTTGCGTACCCCGCTGACCGATCTGGTCGGCATCGAACACCCGATCGTGCAGACCGGCATGGGCTGGGTCGCGGGCCCGAGCCTGGTGTCGGCCACCGCCGAAGCAGGTGGACTCGGCATCCTCGCCTCGGCCACCATGACCTTCGCCGAACTCGAGGCGGCCATCGCGAAGACCAAGGCGCACACCGCGAAACCGTTCGGCGTGAACATCCGAGCCGACGCGGCGGACGCGCCGGAGCGGATCGATCTGCTGATCCGGGAGAAGGTGGCGGTCGCGTCGTTCGCGCTCGCCCCCAAGCAGGACTTGATCGCGAAGCTGAAAGATGCGGGCGTGGTGGTCATCCCGTCGATCGGCGCGGCCAAGCACGCGGTCAAAGTTGCCTCGTGGGGCGCGGACGCGGTGATCGTGCAGGGCGGCGAGGGCGGCGGGCACACCGGCCCGGTCGCCACCACCCTGCTGCTGCCCTCGGTGCTGGACGCGGTGGACATTCCCGTGGTCGCGGCCGGCGGGTTCTTCGACGGGCGTGGCCTGGCCGCAGCGCTGGCCTACGGCGCGGCCGGCGTCGCGATGGGCACCCGGTTCCTGCTCACTCGGGAGAGCACCGTCCCCGACGCGGTCAAGCAGGAGTACCTGCGCCGACAGCTCCAGGACACGGTGGTGTCGCTCAAGGTCGACGGCATGCCGCACCGCGTGCTGAACACCGAACTGGTGCAGCGGCTGGAACATTCGGGCCGCTGGCGCGGCCTCACCGCGGCGGTGGGCAACGCGGCCCGGTTCAAGAGCATGACCGGCATGAAGTGGTCCACCATGATCCGCGACGGCCTGGCCATGCGGAAGACCAAGGATCTCACCTGGTCGCAGGTCGTCATGGCCGCGAACACGCCGATGCTCCTGCGCGCCGGATTGGTCGAGGGCAACACCGAGGCGGGCGTCCTCGCGGCGGGACAGGTCACGGGGATCATCGACGATCTGCCCACGTGCAAGGAGCTGATCGATCGGATCGTCACCGACGCGGTGGAGCGGATCGAGACGATCGCGGCGCTTTCCGAGCACGAGCAGTCCGCGGGGACGGGGTCGAACTGAGGGATGGCGGCCGCCGGTTCAGCCTGGGCCGCCTTACCCGTTCGAATCGAAATGACCGCCGCGTCGGGACGACGGCCCGCATATCCCGCCGCGCGGGCCGTGAAATAGCCGATTTCGCGACGGCTGTAGCCTAGCGGCAGCGATAACGGCAGATTCGCTCATTGCCTGGATGGTCCCGCAATGTCGTCTTACGCTGGACTGACAACGACATAACGGGGTTCGCCTGTCGATCGCCATATTGCGCCAGCCCGTCCTGCGACAGACGAACCGTCGGACTCGATCACCATCCCTCGACTCGAGCGGAGGCCGCGATGCCCGCGACGAACGAGATCTCCGTGCGCAGTAGCGCTTTCGACCATGGCGACCCGATCCCGGTGGTCTACACCTGCAAAGGCAGGAACGAACCGCCGCCGCTGAACTGGACGACTCCCCCGGAAGCCGCCACGTCGGCGTTGATCGTGGACGACCCGGACGCCCCGAGCGGCCTGTTCGCCCATTGGGTGGTCAGCAATATTCCGCCGAGGACCACGTCCACCGCGGAGGGCGAGACACCCGCGGGCGGGGTGGTCAGCCTGAACAGCGCTGAGCGCGCCGAATACTTCGGACCGTGCCCACCCGCGGGCACCGGCGTCCACCATTACCGATTCATCGTCTACGCGCTCTCACATCCCGTGAAAGTGGACGCGCGAACATCAGCCAGCGACGCGAGGTCCGCGATCGTCGACGCGAGCATGGGAGACGGCCAGCTCATCGGTACCTACACCGTCGACTAACTGGATCACCCACCAGCCGAGGGTCAGGCACCGCCTGACGCCTCATCGAGTGGCACATGACGGAGGGCCTACTCGCGGTTCGCCGCAGCCATGTGCCACTCGGGTCGCAGGTTCAGATACGACTGACCCGACGACGCGCGAACGGCACGCCGGACTCGCCGGCGTGCCGTTCGTCCACGCCGGTCAGCGCGGCAGGCGCTCGATGATGGTCACGTTGGCGGTGCCGCCGCCCTCGCAGATGGTGAGCAGGCCGTAGCGGCCCTCGATCCGATCGAGCTCGTTGAGCAGCGTCGCGAAGAGCTTCGCTCCGGTCGCGCCGAGCGGGTGGCCCAGCGCGATGGCGCCGCCGTTGACGTTGACCTTCTCCGGGTCGGCTCCGGTCTCCTTCAGCCAGGCCAGCACCACCGGCGCGAACGCCTCGTTGATCTCGACAACGTCGATGTCGTCGATGGTGAGACCGGCCTTCTCCAGCGCCCATTTCGTCGCCGGGATCGGCGCGGTGAGCATGTAGATCGGGTCCGCGCCCCGCGCGCTCACGTGGTGGATGCGCGCTCGCGGGGTCAGGCCGTACTCCTGCACCGCCCAATCGGAAGCGAGCAGGGTGGCGCTGGCGCCGTCGGAGATCTGGCTGGCCACCGCGGCGGTCAGCGGGCTGCCCTCGGCCAGCGCGGGCAGCGAAGCCATCTTCTCCAGGCTGGTCTCGCGCGGGCCCTGGTCGATCCAGAAATCGCCGACCGGCACGATCTCCTTGTCGAAGCGGCCGTTCTTGATCGCGTCGCGGGCGCGCTCGTGGCTGCGCAGCGCCCAGCGCTCCATGTCCTCGCGGCTGATGTCCCACTTCTCGGCGATCAGCTGCGCAGCGCGGAACTGCGTCACCTCGCCGGTGCCGTAGCGGTGGTCCCAGCCCTGCGATCCGACGAACGGCGAGTCGAAGCCGTACTCCTTGCCCGCGAACATGGCCGCGGAGATCGGGATCGCGCTCATGTTCTGCACGCCGCCGGCGACGATCAGCTCGGCGGTGCCGCTCATGATGGCTTGGGCGCCGAAATTGATGGCCTGCTGGCTGGATCCGCACTGCCGGTCCACGGTGACGCCGGGCACCTCTTCGGGATAGCCCGCGGCCAGCCACATGGTGCGGCCGATATTGCCCGCCTGCGGGCCGACGTTGTCGACGCAGCCGACGATGACGTCGTCGACATTTCCCGGGTCGATCGGGTTGCGGTCCAGCAGGCCGCGCAGCGCGGCCGCACCCAGATCGGCCGGGTGCACGCCCGCCAGCGCGCCGCCGCGCTTGCCGACCGGGGTGCGTACCGCGTCGATCACGTAGGCGTCCCGCAGCGGGGCATACGGACGACGGGACGCGGAAGGTGCTGACATGTAAGGACTCCTACGTGGTGCGCGCGCCGGCGGTGAGCCCGTCGAGCACGATGGTCAGGTACTGCTTCGCGAGGTTCTCGACGGTGACCGGGCCGCCGGGGCGGTACCACCGCACCGCGACCCACACCGTGTCACGCAGGAACCGGTAGGCCAGTTCGACATCCAGCTCCGGCCGGAAGCTGCCGTCCTGGACGCCGTTGGTCAGCACCCGGTGCCACAGCTCGCGGAATTCGCGGTTGTACGCGGCGATGTAGGTGAACCGCTCCGAGTCGCGCAGTCGCTTCGCCTCGGCCTGGTAGATCGCCACCGCGGCGTGCCAGCGGTCGAACGACTCGTAGGACGCGAGCACCAAGGCTTCCAAGGTATCTCGCGAACTCAGTCCGGAGGCCACGATCTCCCGATAGCGGCCGAACAGCTCGTCGAGGAACCCGCGCAGGATCTCGTCCACCATCGACTCCTTGGAATCGAAGTGGTGATAGAGGCTCCCGGAGAGGATCCCGGCCGCGTCGGCGATGTCGCGCACTGTGGTGGCGCGCAATCCCCGCTCGGCGAACAATTCGGCCGCCAAGGCGAGCAACTCGCTGCGCCGTGCTGATTTCGAGGCGTCTGGTGCGGGCACACGGCCATCATACAACCAAGCATTTGCTTGGTCGAGGGGCCCCGCTCAACGCGCCGAGTAGCGCAGCGGCGAGGAGACCGAGAGATCGGCGAGCAGGCGATCGCAGATGATCACCGGCGACACGCCCGCCCGCGCCATCCTGGCGACGAGCGCGAGACGACGTTCGCAACTGTCCCACTCGACGGTGAGCTGCCCGCGGCCGGGACCGGCGTCCACCGTGGCCATCACCCGTGGCGGACCGCCGCGCACCGGCTCCTCGCTCAGCTTGAGCACCATGCCGCGCTGCCAGGCGTGGTAGGTGTCCATATCAGCCCCGATCACCAGTTTGTCGGTGGCCGCGCACAGGCCCTGCGCGATCTCGTCGGCGAAGGTCACCTGGTCGAAGCGGAATTTCCGGCATTTCGCGACCACGGCGAGCAGATCGGCGCGCACCTCGCACAGCAGCGCCGTCTGACGCTGCCTGCGCTGCTCCTGTTCGCTCTCCGTGCCGTCGGCGCTGAGGCCGATGCGCCGGGCGCGCTCGCGATCGCGCGCCAGATCGGCCCGCAGCGCGCCGCGCGGATCACGGGCGACTTCGCCCTCGTCGACGGCGTGCTGCTGGAGAATCCGCGTGGCGGCCGTGGCGACCGCGCTTTCGGAGGTGTGCTCGATGAGTTCGGCGCCGAGGGTGAGCGCGGAGAGGACGAGGCTGTCGAGCCGTCGCCTGGCCAGTACGACTTCGCGCACCACATCGAGTTCCAGTTGTTCGCGGGCAGGTGGGCGATCCAGGCCCATAGCCATCGCCCCCTTGAAGAGCGCTGATCCGATCTCATCCAGCATGGCACACCGCGGTGTGCCTCGGCTCGGCCTTTTCGACCTGATCAGCCGCCCATTTCACCCGGCGGGCGCGATGCGAGAAGGCGATCGCAATAGGGCGCGGAAGATCGCGCCGGGCGTGGCGCGCGAGCGGCTGCTCGGTGGTCGCCAGGGTTGCTCGTCCGCCCGCGCGGAGCGGACGAGCCCGGAATGCTTCCCGCTCAGGCGCGTTGGCTGCTGATCGAGACCACCTCGCCGGTGAGGTAGGTGGTGTAGTCGCTGGCCAGCATGGCGATCGTCGCGGCGACCTCCCACGGTTCGGCCGCGCGGCCGAACGCCTCGCGCTCGGAGAGCCGGTCGAGCAGTTCGGTGGAGCTGACCTTGTCCAGGAACGCGTGCCTGGCGATGCTCGGGGCCACCGCGTTGATCCGGACGCCGAGTTCGGCGGCCTCGATCGCGCTGCACCTGGTCAGCGCCATGACGCCCGCCTTCGCCGCCGCGTAGTGCGCCTGGCCGTATTGCGCACGCCAGCCGAGCACGCTGGCGTTGTTCACGATCACCCCGCCGTGGCCCGCGTCGCGGAAATAACCGAGAGCGGCCCTGGTGCAGCGGAAGGTGCCGTTGAGGGTGATGTCGAGGACGCGGTCCCACTGCTCGTCGGTCATGTCGACCACGGGCGTCTCCCCGCCCAGACCGGCGTTGTTGACCATGATGTCGATCCGGCCGATGGCCTCTGCGGCGCCGCGGACCAGCGCGTTCACCTGTTCGGTGCTCTGCACGTCGCACGGGATCGATGCGACCCGCCGGTCCGGGAACTCCGCGGCCAGCTCGGTCGCGGTCTCCGCCAGCCGCCGCTCGTGCCAGTCGGAGACCACCACGTCCGCGCCCTCGGCCAGCAGCCTGCGCGCGGTGGCCGAGCCGATGCCCGTACCGGCCGCCGCGGTGATCACGGCCGAACGCCCGGTCAGCAGGCCGTGCCCGGCGACGGGCGCGGGGGGGACCGACAGCGGCCCCGTCACGGGCGGGCCTCGCGCGGCAGGCCGAGCACCCGCTCGGCGATGATGTTGCGCTGCACTTCGTTCGAACCTCCGTAGATGGTGTCGGCGCGGGTGAACAGATACAGCCGCTGCCATTCGTTGAGATCGTCCTCGCCCGCCACCAGGCCGCGAGCGCCGAGCACGGCCATCGCCAGCTCCCCCAGGCCGCGATGCCAGTTGGCCCACAGCAGTTTCGCCACCGAGGCCTGGCCCGCGCCGTCGTCCACGTCCGCGCCCTCCATCGTGCGCATGGCGTGCGCGCGCAGCACCCGCAGTCCGACCCAGGCCCGGTCGATCCGGTCGGCGATCAGCGGGTCGCCGGCCGCGCCGGTGCGGCGGGCCAAGGCCTCGATGTCGGCCAGTTCCCGCGCGAAACGGATCTGCTGGCCCAGGGTGGAGATGCCGCGCTCGAAGGTGAGCGTGCCCATGGCGATCCGCCAGCCGTCGCCCGGCTCGCCGACCACCAGGTCGGCCGCGGTGCGGGCGTCGTCGAAGAAGACTTCGTTGAATTCCGAGGTGCCGGTCAGCTGGATGATCGGGCGCACGTCGATGCCCGGCTGCTTCATCGGGACCAGCAGGTAGGACAGGCCCTTGTGCCTGGTGGAGCCGCGCTCGGTGCGGGCGACGACGAAGCACCAGTCCGCCACGTGGGCCAGCGAGGTCCAGATCTTCTGCCCGTTGATCGACCACTCGTCGCCGTCCAGGTGCGCCGCGGTGGTGATGGCGGCCAGGTCGGAGCCCGCGCCGGGTTCCGAATAGCCCTGGCACCACAGTTCGCTGACATTGCGGATGCCGGGCAGGAACCGGTCCTTCTGCGCCTGGGTGCCGAACGCGAGCAGGGTCGGGCCGAGCAGTTCCTCGCCGACGTGCGAGACCCGCGCCGGCGCGTTCGCCTTGGCGTATTCCTCGTGGAAGATCACCTGCTGTCGCACCGTGGCCTCGCGGCCGCCGTACTCCTTCGGCCAGCCGAGACAGGTCCACCCGGCTGCGGCCAAGTGGCGGTCCCAGGCCAGGCGTTCGTCGAACGCCTCGTGTTCGCGGCCTGGGCCGCCGAGGCCGCGCAACGAGCGGAATTCACCGCTGAGGTTCTCCTCCAGCCACTCGCGCACTTCGGCGGCGAATCGCTCGTCCTGCGCGGCGGAAAACCGCCCGTCCGGAGCGGCGGTGTCGGATTCTGAGGTCTGGATCGCACCCACGCCGGTAGGATAACCTACCAAGCACTTGCTTTGTAGAGTGCACGCATAACTCGCTCGCGGACGGTAAGGACAACCGTGACAACCCCTGCTCAGACCACACCGATGGCACTGCGCCACGCCGCTCGGACCTTCGGCGAAGCCCCAGCGATCGCCGACGGCCCGGTGCGGCTGAACTGGACCCAGTTGCTCGGCGCGGTCCAGGAAGTGGCGCGGGCGCTCATCGCACGCGGGGTGCGCACGGGCGACCGCGTGGCCATGTGGGCGCCCAATACCCACCACTGGGTGATCGCTGCGCTGGCCGCGCACTACGCGGGCGCGGCGCTGGTGCCGCTGAACACCCGCTATGTGGCCGACGAGGCCGCCGACGTGCTCGGCCGGGTGAACGCGAAGGCCCTGTTCATCGCGGGGCCCTTCCTCGGCCGCGACCGGCTGGCCGAACTGCGCACATCCGCGCCCGATCTGGCCATCGACACGGTGGTGGTGATCCCGGTGGAAGGCACCCAGAACACCGACATCGCCGCGCTGGACTGGTCGGAACTCGCGACCGTCGCCGCGCCGGTCACCGTGGCCGACGCCGAGGAACGCGCCGAGTCGGTCGGCCCCGACGACATCTCCGACATCCTGTTCACCTCCGGCACCACCGGCCGCAGCAAGGGCACGCTGGTCGCGCACCGGCAGGCGCTGTCGGTGGTCCGGGCCTGGGCCGAGTGCGCCACCTTGCGCGGCGACGACCGGTATCTGGTGGTGAACCCGTTCTTCCACAACTTCGGCTACAAAGCGGGCATCCTCGCCTGCCTGGTCACGGGGGCCACGATCATCCCGCAGGCCGTTTTCGACGTGCCGGAGACTATGCGGTTGATCGGCGCGGAGCGGGTCACCGTGCTGCCCGGTCCGCCGACGATCTATCAGACGATCCTGGATTTCCCGCGCCGCGCCGAATTCGATCTGAGCTCGCTGCGGGTGGCCGTCACCGGAGCGGCGACCGTGCCGGTGGTGCTGATCGAGCGGATGCGCTCGGAACTGGCCTTCGACGTCGTCATCACCGCATACGGCCTGTCCGAGAGCGCGGGTTTCGGCACCATGTGCCGCGCCGACGACGACGCCGAGACCATCGCGAACACCTGCGGCAGGCCGATCGCGGATTTCGAGCTGCGCCTCGGCGAAGCGGGCGAGGTCCTGCTGCGGGGGCCGAACGTGATGCTCGGCTACCTCGACGACCCGGACAGCACCGCGGAGACGATCGACGCCGACGGCTGGCTGCACACCGGCGACATCGGCACGATCGACGACCGCGGGTACCTGAAGATCACCGACCGGCTCAAGGACATGTACATCTCCGGCGGCTTCAACGTCTACCCCGCCGAGGTCGAACAGGCGCTGGCCCGGCTGGACGGCGTGGCCGAGTCGGCGGTCATCGGCGTGCCCGACACCAGGATGGGCGAGGTGGGCAAGGCGTACGTGGTGCGCAAGCCCGGCTCCGGCCTCACCGAGGACCAGGTGCTCGCCCACGCCACCGCCGTGCTGGCCAATTTCAAGGTGCCGCGGTTCGTCGAATTCCGCGACCAGCTGCCCTACAGCGCCGCCGGGAAAGTGCTCAAGCGTCAACTACGTGAGGAGAAGTCGTAATGTCGGAACCGGCAACCCCGGACCAGGGTCCGGCGATCCCGGACGAGGGTGAGGTCGTCACCTACGAGCGGCGCGGGCGCGTCGCGATCGTCACGCTGAACCGGCCGGACTACCGCAACGCGCAGAACTCGGTGATGACCTACGCCCTCGACGCCGCGTTCGAGCGCGCCGTGGAGGACTCGGAGGTCGGCGTGATCGTGCTCGCGGGCAACGGCAAACACTTCAGCGCGGGCCACGACATCGGCACGCCCGGCCGCGACCACCACGTGCGGTACCAGAACAAGGCCGCGCTGTGGTGGGACCACGTGGACCGGGCCGGCGGCGATCAGCGCTTCGCCCGCGAGCTCGAGGTCTACCTCGGGATGTGCAGGCGCTGGCGGGAGATTCCCAAGCCGACCATCGCCATGGTGCAGGGCGCCTGCATCGCGGGCGGGCTCATGCTGGCCTGGGTGTGCGATCTGATCATCGCCTCCGACGACGCGTTCTTCTCCGATCCCGTGGTGCGCATGGGCATTCCCGGCGTCGAGTACTTCGCGCACCCGTGGGTGATGGGTCCGCGCGCGGCCAAGGAGTTCCTGTTCACCGGCGATCGGTTCGGCGCCGCGCAGGCCAAGGAATGGGGCATGGTCAACCGGGTGGTGCCGCGCGCCGACCTGGAGACCGAGACGCTGGCGCTGGCCGAGAAGATCGCCACCATGCCGCAATTCGGCCTCGCGCTGACGAAGAAGGCGGTCAATCAGGCCGAGGACCTGATGGGCATGCGGTCGGGCATGGACTCGGTCTTCGGCCTGCACCACTTCGCCCACGCGCACAACGCCGAAGTCGGCGCCGACTCCCTCGGCGGCATGAACGCCAAGTCGATGAAGGCATCGGCGAGCACCGCAGAACAGAACGGAACGACCTAGTGGATCTGGATCTCGACCAGGCGGCCCAGCAATTCCAGCGGGAGGTCCGCGAATTCCTGGCCGCGAACAAACCGGCGAAACCGCTGCCGTCCATGGACACCAAGGCGGGCTTCGAGGCGCACCGCGCGTGGGAGCGCACCCTCGCCGAGGCCAGGCTCTCGGTGGTGGCCTGGCCGGATGAGTTCGGCGGCCGCAATGCCTCGCTGCTGGAATGGGTGCTGTTCGAGCAGGAGTACTACGCGGCGGGCGCGCCGGGGCGGGTCAGCCAGAACGGCATCTTCCTGCTGGCGCCGACGCTTTTCGAACACGGCACCCCCGAACAGCTGGAACGGATCATGCCGCGGATGGCGCGCGGCGACGACATCTGGGCGCAGGCGTGGTCGGAACCGGAAGCGGGCAGCGACCTGGCCGGTATCCGCTCGACCGCCAAGCGCACCAACGGCGGCTGGCTGCTGAGCGGACAGAAGACATGGAGTTCGCGCGCCGCCTTCGCCGACTGGGCATTCGGGTTGTTCCGCAGCGACCCCGAGGCCGAGCGGCACAAGGGCCTCACCTATGTCATGTTCCCACTGACCGCCGACGGGGTGTCGGTGCGTCCGATCCCGCAGCTGGACGGGGAGCCGGGCTTCGCGGAGATCTTCCTCGACGAGGTGTTCGTGCCCGACCGCGACGTGATCGGCGCGCCCGGCGAGGGCTGGCGCGTGGCGATGAGCACCTCGAGCAACGAACGCGGCCTCTCCCTGCGCAGCCCTGGCCGATTCAGCGCCACCGCGCGGCGGCTGATCGAGCTGTGGCGCGAGGAAGGCGATCCGGACAACACCGCGCAGCGCGACGCGGTGGTGGACGCCTGGATCGGCAGCGAGGCCTACCGGCTGCACACCTTCGGCACGGTCACCCGGCTCAACGAAGGCGGCAAGCTGGGCGCGGAATCCTCGATCACCAAGGTGTTCTGGTCGGAGCTGGACATCGCCATGCACGAGACCGCGCTCGAAGTGCTCGGTCCGGCGGCGGAACGTTCCGGGCCGTGGACCGACGGTTACCTGTTCGCGCTGTCGGGGCCGATCTACGCCGGCACCAACGAGATCCAGCGCAACATCATCGCCGAGCGGCTGCTCGGACTACCGAGAGGAAGCGGCCGATGAGATTCGCGCTCAGCCCCGAACAACTCGATTTCGGCGCCAGCCTGCGCAAACTGCTGGAGGCGGGCCGCGCGCCCTCCGCCGTGCGCGCGTGGGCGTCCGGCGACAGCGGGCCTGGTCGGGCGTTGATCCGGCAACTGGCCGAAGCCGGTGTGCTGGGTCTGGCCGTCGCGGAGGAACACGGCGGCATCGGCGCCGAACCGATCGATCTGGTCGTGGCGTTCCAGGAGATCGGGCGGGCGGCCGTGCCGGGTCCGCTGGTGGAGACCGCCGCCGCGATTCCTGCGCTGTTGCAGGCGCTTGCGGACCAGGGCCCGGCCGCGCGGCTGCTACCCGGCTTCGTGGAGGGCACGGCGCTGGGCACCGTCGCGTTCGAGTCACCCGGCCACAGCGGCGTCGCGCTGGACGCCGACGCCGCCGATGTGGTGCTGGTGGCCGGTGCGGACCTGGTGTCCACCGGGCACCGCACCGGCCTGGTGCGATCGGTCGACCCCGCCCGTCGCCTGTTCACGGTCGCCGCGGACGCGACCGTCGTCGAGGGTGACCAGGTCGGCGCGGCCGTGGCCGCCGGTTTCGACACCGGCGCGCTGGCATGCGCGGCCCAGTTGCTCGGCGCGGGCAAGGCACTGCTGCACTCGTCCACGGAATACGCCAAGCAGCGCAAGCAATTCGGTAAGCCGATCGGCGAGTTCCAAGCCGTGAAGCAGAAGCTGGCCGACGTGCTCATCGCGCTGGACCTGGCCGAGCCCCTGCTCTACCGCGCCGCGCTCACCATGGCCGGACCCACCCGCGGACGGGACGTCTCGGCCGCCGTCATCGCCTGCGGCGACGCCGCCTATCGCGCGGCCCGCACCGCGCTCCAAGTCCACGGCGCGATCGGCTACACCGCCGAGTACGACCTGTCGCTGTGGCTGACCAAGGTGACCGCGCTGCGTTCGGCCTGGGGCACACCGGACCTGCATCGCGCCCGGATCGCCCGGGCGCTGCGGGAAGACGCCGAACCCGCCCCGCGAGGCCTCGCATGAGCGGTCAGGCCCGCAGGCGGCAGCGAAGCGTAACCACGCAGGGCCCCGCTCATGCGACAAACCAACACAGCATGAGCGGTCAGGCCCGGAGGCGGCAGCGCAGCGTAACCACGCAGGGCCCCGCTCATGCGACAAACCAACACAGCATGAGCGGTCAGGCCCGCAGGCGGCAGCGCCCCCCGAAGAAAGGACACCGATGAGCACCGCCGAACATCAGGAATTCCTCGCTTCGGTGCGGGCGCTGCTGACCAAGCACGCCGGGTCCGCCGCGGTACGCGCCGCGATGGACACCGAACTCGGCTACGACCCGGCGCTGTGGCGGCTGCTGTGCGAGCAGATCGGCGTCGCCGCGCTGGCGATTCCGGAGGAGTACGGCGGATTCGGCGCGAGCCTGGTCGAATCCCTGCTGGTGGTGGGCGAATTGGGCCGCACGCTCGCCGGGGTGCCGATGCTCGGTTCCGCGGTCCTCGGCGGGCAGGCGGTGCTGCTGTCCGGTGACGGGGAAGCGTGCGCGCGGCTGCTGCCCGAGGTGGCCGAAGGCGCGCGCACGATCGCGGTCTGCTGGGCGGACGAGCGCGGCTGGGACGAGCCGGGCGTGCACGAGACGGGCGGGGCCCTCACCGGGACCGCGCACTACGTGCTGGACGGGATGTCGGCGGACACCTTCGTCGTCGTCACGCCGACCGGTCTGTTCGAGGTCGAGCCCACCGCGCCTGGCGTCACCCGGCGGCCAGCGCCCACCATGGACCCCACCCGCAAGCTGGCCGAAGTCGGCTTCGCCGACGCGCCCGCACGACGGCTCGGCTCCGGTGATCAGTCCGCGACGATCGCCCGGCTGCGGGAGATCGCGTGGGCGGCGCTGGCTGCCGAGCAGGTCGGCGCCGCCGACCGCTGCCTGGAGATGACGGTGGACTACGCCAAGTCCCGCGTGCAGTTCGGGCGGGTGATCGGCAGTTTCCAGGCGCTCAAGCACCGCATGGCCGACATGTACGT
Organism: Nocardia implantans; assembly: GCF_035544775.1. Classification (NCBI taxonomy): domain Bacteria; kingdom Bacillati; phylum Actinomycetota; class Actinomycetes; order Mycobacteriales; family Nocardiaceae; genus Nocardia; species Nocardia implantans. Next base: position 385,906 of record NZ_JAYKYQ010000008.1, read on the forward strand.
GCTGCTGGAATCGGCCCGGTCGGCGTCGGTCGCCGCGACCGCGGCGGTGGCGGCGAACAGCCCGTCGGCCGCCGAGGACGTCTGGGTCGCCCGCGTGCACTGCTCCGAGGCGCTCACCGCCATCGCGGCCGAGACCGTCCAGTTGCACGGCGGCATCGCGATCACCTGGGAGCACGACGCGCATCTGTTCTTCAAGCGCGCCCACGGGGACGCGCAACTGTTCGGCGCCGCGCACCGCCCGGTGACGCAGCCCGCCTGAGCCGGGGCAGCGGCGCACCGTCCGTGGCGGCGGTGCGCCCTGCCTCGATAGGCTGTCCGGCGCGAACTCGATGCACTAAGATGTGACAAGCGCCACACGCGCATGCCGGGGGATGCGTTTTCGAGTGGCACCGCAGGTCGGAATCGGTGCCGTAGCGAGTCGAGATGCCGACTCGTCCCAAAAGTCGTCGGGGCCCACCAGCCGGGAGGATGCCATGACGCGAACAGTGAATTCCGATCTCGAAGCATTGCGGTCCGCCATCGGCGGGCCGGTGTACGGCCCAGCCGACCACGGATACGACCGGGCCCGCGCCATCTGGAACGGCGACATCGACCGGCGCCCTGCGGTGATCGCCCAGTGCCTGTCGCCCGGTGACGTCTCCGCGGCGCTGGCCTTCGGCCGGGACCGCGGGCTGGAAATCTCCGTTCGCGGCGGCGGCCATTCCTACAGCGGAACCGCGGTCGGCGACGGCGGCCTGATGATCAACCTCAGCGCTTTGAAGAGCGTCGTGGTGAATCCGGAGACCGAGCGCGCCAGGGTCGGCGGCGGAGCGACGATGGCGGACATGGACGCGGCGACCCAGGCCTACGGGCTGGCGGTCACCGGCGGGGTGATCAGCGACACCGGCGTCGGCGGCCTCACCCTCGGCGGCGGCATGGGCTGGCTGACCCGCATGGCCGGGCTGGCCATCGACAACCTCGTCTCGGCGCAGGTGGTCCTCGCCGACGGCCGGGTGGTGCGGGCGTCGGAGACCGAGAACGCGGAATTGTTCTGGGCCTTGCGCGGGGGCGGCGGGAATTTCGGCGTGGTCACCGAATTCGAATACCGCCTGCACCACGTCGGGCCGGAGGTCCACGTCGGCCTGCTGTTCTGGGACATGGCGGACGGCACCGACGCACTGCGCCTGATCCGTGAGTTCATCCCCACCCTGCCGCGTCGGTCCGGGGCGTTGATCGCGCTGGCGATGTCGGCGCCGCCCGCGCCTTTCGTCCCGGAGCGGTATCACGGCCACGCGGGCCACGCCCTGATCGTGGCCGGATTCGGCACGGCCGAGGAGCACGCCGCCGCGGTGGCGCCGATCCGCGGCGCACTGCCGCCCCTGTTCGAGTTCGGCACCCCGATGCCGTACACCGGGTTGCAGCGGATGCTCGACGCGGCGGCGCCGTGGGGCCTGCACGGCTACGAGAAGGCTCTCGACCTCGACGATTTCTCCAACGACGTCATCGCGGTTCTCACCGCGAACGCCGCCGGGAAGTCCGCGCCGCTGTCGTTCATGCCGATCTTCCCGCTCACCGGTGCGTTCAGCACCGTCGGCGAGAACGACACGGCATTCGGCGGCACGCGCAACCCGCATTACGAGTGCAACATCACCGCGATCACCCCCGACCCCGAAACACTCGCCTCGGACCGGGAATGGGTGCGCACGACATGGGCAGCGCTGCGCCCGCTGGCTTCCAACCAGGGCGGGTACGTCAACTTCATGTCCGACCCGGACCATGACCGGGTGCGCGAATCGTACGGCCGCACCAAGTACGCGAAGCTGGCGCACATCAAGGCCGACTACGACCCGGGCAACATCTTCCACCGCAACGCGAACATAGCCCCCAGCTGATCACTCCGCCGAGCGTTCACGGGCCGCTTCGGGGCGCAGGCCGTCCAGCACGATCCGTACGAGCCTGCGCCAATCACCGCTGCCGCTGCTGATGGTCGCGGACAACGCGCCGACGATCATGTAGACATCACCCACCGTGCAGTCCGCACGCAGCATTCCCGCGGCCCGGTCCCGCTCGACGAGTTCGCCGATCACGTCCTCGAGCCTGCCGCGGGCATCGCCCCTCGGCTCGCTGCCCGTCGACTGCCGAGCCGCCTCGATCGCCGCCGACAAGCCACGGTCGGCCGCCAGCACCGCGCCGACATGGCGCAAGTAGTGGGCGAGCCCCTCGCCCGGCTCGCCGCGCAGGCATTCGGTGCGGGCGAACTCCTCGATCTCGGCGAAGCGCTGCTCGGCCGCGGCCTCGATCAGGTCGGCATGGGTGGGGAAATGGCGGTAGACGGTTCCGACGCCCACTCCGGCGGCGCGGGCGATCTCGGCCAGTGGCACGGCGCCGCCCTGCTCGGCGAACAGCGTGCGGGCCACGGCCACGATGCGGGCGCGGTTGAGCGTGGCGTCGGCCCGCTGCCTGCGGGGCGATGGCGGCCTTGACACGGGCGATTCCTCCATGTTTACGCTTCAACCGGAATCGGATTCCGGTTCCGTTTCATTGTCTCGAAGGGTAGCACTTCATGTCCCACAACCGTTTCCGTCTTCTGACCCCCGGCGACGCGCGGCCCGGCCGAGTGCCGCTGCCGCCCGCGTTCGCGGTGAAGGCAACCACCGCCGACACCGAGGGCAGGTTCTCCCTGCTGGAAGTGACGTTGGCGCGAGATATCCCGCGACACACGCACCATGTCGCGGACGAATGCATCTACGTGCTGGAAGGCACGCTCGACGTCGAGTTCGACGACCGGACGTTCTCCGCGACCGGGGGCATGTTCGTACTGCTGCCGCACGGCGTTCCGCACGCCCTGCGCTGCGGATCGCAGCCGCCGCCACGGGTACTGCAGATCTCCTCACCCGGCGGCTGGGAGTGCTACCTCGAAGACCTCTTCGAAGCCGGAGCGTCGGTGCTGACCGACGGCGCGCTGGATCCGGTGAAGATCAACCCGATCGCGGCGGCATACGACATCCACTACGAGGAGTCGACGAGCCCTCTTGCGGGACAGCCTGATTGAGCAGCAACGGCGACTCGGGGCGACCCGGCGGAGAACACCGATCCGCCGGGCGTCCCACCGTGTGGCCGATTTCACCACAAATAGATAGTTAGCCTATGTAATAATATTCCTGTGCAGCAAGCTCAGGTGACCGTAGCGGATGACATCGTCGTCGACCTTCTCGTCACCGCGGGCAGGCTCACTCGGCTGGCCGGGGTGATCAGCGGCGACGACCTGCCGCGGGCCATGTTGCGGGCGCTGGCGGTGCTCGACGAACACGGCGCGCTGCGCGTCAGCGAATTCGCCAGGATCGACCGATGTTCACAGCCGGCGGCAACGGCGCTGATCGGCAAGCTGGTCGCGGAAGGCTTCGCGACCAGGCGCAAGGACCCGGAGGACTCCCGGGCCGTGATCGTCGAACTCACCCCGGCCGGGCGGACCCGGCTGGCCGAGTTCCGCCGCGCGTTCGCCACCGCGATCGGCGCGCATCTGCCCGGCTTCGACGCCGGACGCCTGGCCCGGCTGGACACCGAACTGCACGACTTGCTGGAGGCCCTGAAAGCGGCTACGCGACAGCACGATCCGATCTCGAGGGAACACTGATGAGCACTTTGGCTCCTGCCCGCGCCCCGGTCGCGGACAACACCAAGCAACCGAAAGCCGTCTGGGCGGTCGCGTTCGCGAGCGTGATCGCGTTCATGGGCATCGGCCTGGTCGATCCCATTCTCAAACCGATCGGCGAGCAACTGGACGCGTCACCTTCGCAGGTGTCGCTGCTGTTCACCAGCTACATGCTGGTGACGGGCGTGGCCATGCTGATCACCGGTGTGGTGTCCAGCCGCTTCGGCGCGAAGAAGACGCTGCTGGCCGGATTGGCGATCATCATCGTGTTCGCGGCGCTGGCCGGTATGTCGAACACGGTGGCGCAGATCGTCGGGTTCCGCGCGGGCTGGGGCCTGGGCAACGCGTTGTTCATCGCCACCGCCCTGGCCACCATCGTCGGCGCGGCCAGCGGCGGTGTGGCCCGCGCGATCATCCTGTACGAGGCGGCGCTCGGCATCGGTATCGCGACCGGTCCGCTGGTCGGCGGCGTGCTCGGCGGAATCAGCTGGCGCGGGCCGTTCTTCGGCGTGTCGGCGTTGATGGCCGTCGCCCTGATCAGCATCGTCGTCCTGCTGCCGGAAGGCCCAGAGCCGACGCACCACACCTCGATCACCGCGCCGTTCCGCGCCCTGCGCTACCGCGGACTTCTGATCGTGAGCCTCACCGCCCTGCTGTACAACTTCGGCTTCTTCACCCTGCTCGCCTACACCCCCTTCCCGCTGGACATGGGTACCTATGCGATCGGCTTCATCTTCTGCGGCTGGGGTGTGCTGCTGGCGATCGCGTCGGTGTTCCTGGCTCCCCGGTTGCAGCGGCGCTTCGGTTCGCTGCCGATGATGGGCCTCTCGCTCGGCCTGTTCGCGGCCGACCTGGCGATGATGGCCGTGTTCGCCGAGCACAAGCCGGTGCTGATCGTCGGCACCGTGCTGGCGGGCCTGTTCCTCGGCGTGAACAACACGCTGATCACCGAGGCCGTGATGATCTCGGCGCCGGTGGAGCGGTCCACCGCGTCGGCGGCATACAGCTTCGTCCGTTTCGCGGGCGGCGCCGCGGCGCCCTATCTCGCGGGCAAGCTCGGCGAGAACAGCATCTCGCTGCCGTTCTGGGTGGGCGCGGCGTGCACCGCCGCCGCGGTCGTCGTCCTGCTGGCCGGGCGCGCCGCCTTGGCCCACCTCGACGACCACGATCCCGCTCCGCACAGCGTCGAGGAAGCACAGGCCATCACCGTCGGCGACGACTGATCGTCCGAGCGCACCGAAGGCAGCCACCCGCGTGGCTGCCTTCGTCGTTTTCCGCCCTGGCGGGCACCGGCCGAGGAGTACGGTCGAGAAATATGACCGAAGCGAAGCGGGGGCGCGTCAGCGTCGAGACCAGCCAGAAGCGTGTGCGCGCCTATCTGGGCGGGCACTTGGTCGCCGACAGCGTTCGGCCGGTGCTCGTGTGGGAGAACCCGCACTACCCGACCTACTATCTGCCGGTCACGGATCTGCGCGCGAAACTCGAACCGAACGGGCAGACGCAGCACTCCACCAGCCGCGGCGACGCGACCGTCTATGACGTCATGGTCGACGGCACGACCGCGGGCGGGGCGGCGCTGCGTTATCACGAGTCGCCGATCACCGAATTGCGCGAGCTGGTGCGCCTGGAATGGGGTGCGATGGACGAGTGGTTCGAGGAGGACGAACCGATCTACGTCCACCCGCGCAACCCGTACTCCCGCGTCGACATCCTGGCCAGTTCACGGCATGTGCGGGTGGAGATCGACGGCGTCACCGTCGCCGACTCACGCGCCCCGCGCATCCTCTTCGAAACCGGCTTGCCCGCGCGGTATTACCTGCCGATGACCGACGTCAGGATGGATCTACTGCACCCGTCGGCCACCCACACCAGCTGCCCGTACAAGGGCACCGCCGACTACTGGACCGTCCGCGTCGGCGGCAACGAATATCCCGACTACGTGTGGGGCTATCGCACGCCGCTGCCGGAGAGCCAGAAGGTCGCCGGGCTGGTGTGCTTCTACAACGAGAAGGTCGACATCTACCTCGACGGTGAACTCCAGCAACGACCGCGCTCCCCGTTCAGCTGAACGCCCCCGGCGATGATCAAGCCGGAATTCCCATCACCGGGAAGCCCGGCGTCGGTTCGGCGCATGCGCTGTTCCGATAATTGGCTGACGCGACGCGCCCGTCGACGAGCGAGCGGTTTCCGCGCAACGGCGGCGTGTGCGCCGACCGATGAGGACACACAGCAGGGAGCCGCCCGTGGATCGATGGGAACGGGACGGCCTGCGATCGGCGAACAGTGGATTGCGCAGCCAGGTCCACTACATCCTCGACATCTACGAGCGGCAGCAGGCCGAGCTCACCGAGGTGCGGCAGCAGCTGGAGACGCTACGTGTTCGAGCCGGCTCCGCTGATCAGCTGGTGGAAGTGACGGTGGACAGCGCGGGGGTGATCACGGACGTGCGCTTGGCGGCGGCCGCGACCCGAGGGACGGCGGAACGACTGGGACAGTCGATCACCGAAGCAGCGCAGGAGGCGGCACAGCAGGCGCGGTCGCAGCGGGAGGCGCTGATCGCCGGGCTCGAGGACGCCGCCCAGGCCATGCCCGACCTACCCGACATGGTGCCGGGCGCACCGAGCTGGCGGGAAAAACCGGAGTCCATCGACAACTAGACAGCGGGCCGACGAACCGGACGGGAATCGGCCGCAGGGAGGCGTGAGGAGACGGGTGTGGCGCAGTCGTTGCGGCTCGATCAGGAACGGCTTCGGGCACTGGTTCCGGAATTCGAGGACATCGGTGCGGATGCCCAACGCGTCCTGAAGGAGTTGAAGGCCGCGATCGAGCGGGAAGGCAGCTGGTGGGGAGACGACCCGGCGGGCAAAGCGTTCGAGCGCACCTATCTTCCGGACGCGGAGAAAGGCGTCGCCGGTCTGACGAAGACCGTAGCGAGCCTGCGCGAAGAAGGGAATGTCGTCGCGGGCCTGGTGGACAAATTCGAGCAACAAGATACCGAAGGAGTCCGGCGGATCAAGGACGCCGACCCGTCGGCACAGGACAGCCCGAACACCGGTCCCGGCACGTCGCCCTATCAGGTTCCGCCGAGTGCGCGGAATCCCACCACCACGAGCGCCACACCCACCGGCAACCGTGCCAACCCCGTGTCCGCGTCGTCGACGACCGGGCCGGACACGGCATGGGACCCCGGTCGTAGCCCCACGTCGCCCGTGGCGGACAACGCGAACAACCCCGGCAACTCGCGATCGCCTTCCACTGCCCCGCAGTCGGCCCGATCGAATCAACCGAGCGTCTCGGCCAACCCGCTGTCCGGCAACGTCCCCGGTGCGGGGAATCCCGGACTGGGCAATCCGCTCGGCTCCTACGTGCCCGGGCGCGACGAGAGCGCGCCGGCCTCCGAGCGGACACCCTCGGCCACCGCACCGGCGACCACGCGCAACACCACTCCGGCGGCTACCGCTCCGCAGGCAACCGCCACCGGCGACCCGGCGACCAACCGCAAACAGGCGCGCACTCCGTGGTCGAAGAGTTCGGCCGAGACCGCGCCTTCCTCTAACGCACCGGCAGCCAAAGCCGCAGGCCCGCAGGTATCGGCGCCGCCGAGCACCCCACCGAGGGTCTCGGCGTCGGCTCCGAACGTCTCGCCGCCGCGCATGCCCTCGCCCCAGTTCCCCGATCAGCAGGCGGGCAAGCCCGCGGCGAAGGCGGCCGGCAAGGCATTCGGCGCCGAGTCCAAATCCGGCGCGCGTCACCCCTGGGCCACCGACGGTATGGTCGCGAGTGAGAACGTCCGTCTCGCGCGGGAACTGGCCGAGCGCCACGACCTGGAACTCGTCGGGTTCGATGATCCCGGCATCGACGGGTACGCGATCCGGGAACTGGCGGCGGCGCTCGATGACGTGCTCAACCAGTATCCCTACCTCGACTTGCGCCAGATCGCGATAGCGGAATCGCGCGAGGCCGCCACTCGTCTGGAATGGGACTGGGTCGCGGGACAGGCGGGCCCGGAGCCATACACCCGCAGGATCGTGCTCGACTCGGTGGTCGCGCGGAATCCGACCGCGTTCGCCGAATATGTCCGTAACGCAACACAATCCGGGAACCTCGCACGCGGATCGGACCGGCGTCCGGTGTATTCGACGATGATTCGGGAATTGGGGCACGCGCTGGACATCGCCGGCCGGTTCCAGGCGAGACAGTTGGCCCAGGACGCGCTGATCGCCGAGTTCACTCGAACCCGCGGCACGGAAGCACGCGACAAGTCCCCCGCCGCCTCCCCCGCCGATTACGAGCAATGGCGGGCCCAACTGAGCCGTTACGGATTCCACAACGGCCGCTTCGATCCGGGCATGGCGTTGGCCGACGCGTTCGCCGAGGTCCAGATCAACGGACCCGAAGCGGGGCCGCCCGCGAAGGTGCTGCACCGCTTGCTGGTCGAGACGGCGAAGAAGACCTGGACGGCACTGCCGTGAACGCAGGCGGTGGCCGGACCGCCGACGACCGGCAGCACGAAACGTTCGAGACCGAGTTGGCCGCAGCGGTCGCGGGCAGCCCGCTGCGGATGCACGTGGGGTTGGGGCCCGACACGGACGCGGCCCTGGTCGCCATCGCGCTGGCCCATCCGAACGTCACGCACGACATGATCGAGGCGGCACGCCGCGCCTTCGTGGCGGAGTCCGTTTCGGTCGCACATGTCCCAGCGGAAGCGGCCCCTTCGCCGGACGTCTCGCTATGACCCTGCAGATACCGGAGGCTTTCCCGGACTGGCTGGTGACCTGCGTCGCGGGGCATTTCCCCTGCGGCGACGAGGACGCCGCGCGCCGTCTCGGTGACCAATGGTCGGATACCGCCGAGAGCTGCCGAGTGCTCGCCGACCGGCACGATGTCGCCGCGGCGTCGGAGCGGGCGGCGATCGCGGGCATGACGAGCGACGTCAAGACGCAACGGAATCTGCAACTCGGCGACGATCTGCGCAATCACGCCACGTATGCCGACTCCATGGCCGAACAGTGCTACAGGGGCGCCAACGACATCGAGTTCAACAAACTGCTGGTGATCGGCACCGGATTCGCTCTGCTGGCGCAATTGGCGCTGGACGCGGCGCTCATGGCGCCAGGCGTCGTCAAGGCCGCCGAGGACCGGGCGGCCGCGGAGGCGAGCTGGGCGGCGGCCAGCCGGCGATGCCTGCTCAGCATCAAGAGTGTCGGCGCCGAGTGCGCGATACGGCGGGCCGGTATCCCACTGGCGAAGGCGACCGCGATCGGCGCCGCACTCGGCGCGGGCACCGGCGCCCTGGTCAACGGCGGCGCTCAATGGTGGCAGAAGAACGTCCTGCACCACCGCGACAAGATCGAATGGGACCAGGTCGGCGACGCCGCTGTCATCGGCGGTGCGGGCGGAGCCCTCGGAGCACGTTTCGCGTCCCGCGTCGCTCCCGGCGTCAACCGGGTGATCGGCAGCATCGCCGAGCGGTCGCAGTCCAACGTGGTGCGTTACGGCGCCCACGTCACCAGCGGCTTGCTGATCGGCGGAGCCGGCGGAGTCGCCGGTGCGGCCGGAGGGTTGGTCGCGCAGATACCGCTGACCGGACACATACCGAAGGGCGAAGACCTCGAAAACGCGTTGATCACCGGATTCGTCGGCGGCTTCGTCGGCTCCGCCACCGTCTTCGCACAGCCGTTGCCGCCCCGTCCCCTGGCCCGCCCGGCGCCCGGGAACACGAACCGCCCCGGAGCCCGACCGACACCCGACCCGTCGACCCCGCCCCCGGGCGGTAACGGTCCCGCACCCGCCGCACCGGGCGACGGCAACCCGCCACGCCGACCCAGCACACCCGACGACGGCAACCCGCCACGCCGACCCAGCACACCCGACGACGGCAACCCGCCACGCCGACCCAGCACACCCGACGACGGCAACCCGCCACGCCGACCCAGCACACCCGACGACGGCAACCCACCACGCCCAAACACGCCCAAGCCCGACGAACCCGAACCCACCACACCGAAACCCGACGAACCCGAACCCACCACACCGAAACCCGACGAACCCGAACCCACCACACCGAAACCCGACGAACCCGAACCCACCACACCCAAGCCCGACGAACCCGAACCCACCACACCC